>JBDTCK010000113.1:0-18572 GCA_039923645.1 Rhodoferax sp. | reverse complement strand
CGGGGCGGCCGTCGATCACGCGCACGAGCTTGCCGTCGCCCGCCACGTCTACGCCCTGCATGCCGCATTTGCTGGCCAGCGTGAAGCGGCTGCGGTGCTTCGCCAGCACCTTGCCGACCAGCGTTTCATTGGCGCCGAAACCGTACAGGGCGGCAGTGTCGAACAGTGTGACGCCGGCGTCCAGTGCGGCCAGCAGGACTTTTTCGGCTTGCTCGGCGGAGGGTGGTGTGCCGTACGCATGGCTCAGGTTCATGCAGCCCAGGCCGATGGCAGAGACGGTGAAAGGGCCGAGTTGTCGTTGTTGCATGGGTTCCTCTGTTACTGGACATGAATCTCTGTGACGTACACCAGCTCGCAGGCACCCGGCCCGCTGTCATTGCGGGTCAGTGAACTGCGCCAGTGCCAGCCGTCCTTGGCGCTGGCTTCGATCAGCGAGCCCTTAATGGTGACGATCTGGCCCTTGCGCACGGACTTCAGTGTGTTCCTGATGTCCGCATCGGCGGGAACCATGTGCATGTTGGCGCTGGAGTTCTCGATCTCGTCGCGCGGAATGGGATAGTCGCGCACCCGCCAGTAGTAGAAGCGGTTGCCTTGCGTGACGTCGATGTTCTTGAGCACCTCGCTGTCCGACATTCTGCCCCACCCCAGCGCAAGATCGACGGGCGAAAGATCCGCTTCCCGGCCCATCGAGTAGTGCTCGACAGACAGCACACGGGCCGCGATCTCGAACGACGCCAGCGGCTCGATTGTGTAGGCGCCCCGCTCGATTGCGCCCTGCTGCGCCGGCTGTTGCACCGGCTGTTGCACCGGCTGTTGCACCGGTGACATTGCCGCCAGGACTCCCGGACCATGATGCACCGCGCGCTGATCGAAGTGCTGGTACGCGCCCCAGCCAAACAGCGCAACGACGAGGAGGGCCTTCCAGTTCAAGCAAAACCTTTAGCACGACAGGCTTCGGGGGGATTCCCACCGCCAGATCGGAGAATTGGCCCGTAGTTTAGGCTGGCGCGACTTGCGCGGCCACTCAGGCAGCTTTGAGTTGCCGCTCCAGCTGATCCAGCACCTCATAGCACGGCAAAACCTGCGCCACGCTGGAGTTCGGCTCGCGACCTTCGCGGATGGCGGCGAAGAATTCGCGGTCCTGCAGCTCGATGCCGTTCATGGACACGGCCACCTTGCTCACGTCGATCTTCTCTTCCTTGCCGTTGTAGAGGTCGTCGTAGCGCGCGATATAGGTGGCGGTGTCGCCGATGTAACGAAAGAAGGTGCCCAGGGGCCCCTCGTTGTTGAAGGACAAGCTAAGCGTGCAGATCGCACCATTGGCGGCCTTGAGCTGGATGCTCATGTCCATCGCTATGCCGAGCTGCGGGTGGATTGGTCCCTGCACGGCGTTGGCCTTTACGATCGGGCTACCGGCCTGGTAGGCGAACAGGTCGACCGTGTGCGCGGCGTGGTGCCACAGCAGGTGGTCGGTCCAGGAACGCGCGTGGCCCAGCGCGTTCATGTTGGTGCGGCGGAAGAAATAGGTCTGCACATCCATCTGCTGGATGTTGAATTTGCCGGCCTCGATCTGCTGGTGCACATACTGGTGGCTGGGGTTGAAGCGGCGCGTGTGGCCGCACATGGCGACCAGGCCCGTCTGCTTTTGCAGCGCCACCACTTCCCTGGCGCCGGCCAGTGTGTCGGCCAGCGGGATTTCGCATTGCACATGCTTGCCGGCCTTCAGGCAGGCGATGCTTTGCGCGGCATGCATCTGCGTGGGCGTGCACAGGATCACGGCGTCAACCTCGGGCAACGCGAGGCTGTCGGCCAACTCGGTCGTAACATGCTTGATGCCGTATTTGGCCGCAGTTTCCTTCGTTTTTCCCAGCTCGCGGCTGACCAGCGAGACGACTTCAACGCCGTCGATGTTCTTGATGCCGTCCAGATGCTTGATGCCGAACGCTCCAGCGCCCGCGAGGGCAACCTTGATAGTTTTGGACATTAGGTGTTCTCCAGAACGAGGTGGCCGACGGCCGTGTTGGATGCGGGGACATGGTAGAAGCGGTGCGCCACCCGGGGCGGCTTGCCGCCGGCCACGTCGGCCATGGCGCCGCGGGCGATCAGCCACATCACCAGCTCGATGCCCTCGGAGCCGGCTTCACGCACGTAGTCGATGTGGGGCCTGCGCGCCAGCGCGGCGGGGTCGGCGATCAGCTGGTCGAGGAAGGCCTTGTCGAATTCCCGGTTGATGAGGCCCGCACGCGGTCCCTGCAACTGGTGGCTCATGCCGCCCGTGCCCCAGATCTGCACGTTCAGGTCGGCATCGAAGCTCTCGACCGCTTTGCGAATGGCCTGACCCAGGTTGAAGCAGCGCTGGCCGCTCGGCACCGGGTACTGCACCACGTTGACGGCGAACGGAATCACCGGGCAGGGCCACGCCGGCGGCTGACCGCACAAGAGTGACAGCGGCACCGTAAGTCCATGGTCCACGTCCATCTTGTTTACGATGGTCAGGTCGAAGTCCTGTTGGATGACGGACTGTGCAATGTGCGAGGCCAGCTCCGGGTGGCCGATGACCTTGGGTACCGGGCGCGGACCCCAACCTTCGTCAGCGGGGTTGAACTCGGCGGCGGTGCCGATCGCGAACGTCGGAATCATGTCCAGACTGAAGGCCGTGGCGTGGTCATTGAAAACCAGGAAGATAACGTCGGGCTTGTGCTCTGTCATCCACTGCTTGGAAAACTCGTAGCCCTGGAACACCGGCTGCCAATAGGGCTCATGGGTTTTGCCCAGGTCGAGCGCGGCACCGATGGCCGGGATGTGCGAGGTGTAGACGCTGGCGGAAATGTGGGCCATGTTCAGGCCTTCGCTTTCTGGCCGGCATGGCCCTGGGGTTGGTGCTGGGGCTGCGCGTCGCCGTCTTCGCCGGTGCGGCGATTGCCTTCGACCGAGCGGCCGCCGCGGATCATCATGTCGCGGTATTCCTCTTCGGTCATGCCGGTCATGCTGCCGGCCATCTGCTGGAAGCTCTTGCCGTCGGTGGCGCCGATTTTGGCCAGGAAGTAGATGTTGCCGCCCAGGCTGATGCATTTATTCAGGTCGCGCGCGAGCACGGCCTGCTTCTGGTCTTCGGTCATGGCCCACTCGTCGAGGTAGACGCGCTCGCCAGCCTTGAAGCGCTCGCGGTTGGCGGCCTTCATGAGCGACATGCAGAACTGGTTGAGGTGGTAGCCCTTGCGGCTTTGCTCGGCATCGAAGATGGTGGTGCCGGGGACGTCAAGATAAGGTTTCACAAGTGACATGTCAGTCTCCCCAATACAGTCGGGTCGGGTTGTCCACCAGCAGCTTCTTCTGCAGCTCGGGCGTGACCGCGATATGCGGAATGAAGTCCACCAGCAGGCCATCGTCGGGCATGTGGTCTTTCAGATTCGGGTGCGGCCAGTCGGTGCCCCACAGCACGCGATCGGGGAAGGTCTCGACGATGCGCCGGGCGAACGGAATCACATCCGTGTACGCGTTTTGCTCGCCGTTCAACGCCTTCGGGCCGTTGATCGACAGGCGCTCGGGGCAACTCACTTTGCTCCACACGTTCGGGTGCTCGCGCATGAACTTGACGAACAGCTCGAACTCGGGACCGTCGACGGGCTTGTTCAGGTCGGGGCGGCCCATGTGATCGACCACCACATTGGTTGGCAGAGCAGAGAAGAAGTCCCACAGCTCTGGCAGGTCCACCGCCTCAAAGTAAATCACCACGTGCCAGCCCAGGGGCTTGATGCGGTTGGCAATCGCTATGAGCTCGTCCTTGGGCGTGAAATCCACCAGGCGCTTGACGAAGTTGAAGCGCACGCCGCGCACGCCGGCGGCATGCATGGCCTGCAGTTCGCCATCGGTCACCGAGCGCTTGACCGTGGCCACGCCGCGCGCCTTGCCATGGGCGTTGACCAGCGCATCGATCATGGCGCGGTTGTCAGCGCCGTGGCAGGTGGCCTGCACGATCACGTTCTTGTCGAAACCCAGATGGTCGCGCAGCGCATAGAGCTGGGCCTTGCCGGCGTCGCACGGTGTGTACTTGCGCTCGGGCGCGTAGGGAAACTCGGCACCGGGGCCGAACACGTGGCAGTGCGCATCCACCGCGCCTGCGGGTAATTTGAATTTCGGCCTGGACGGGCCATCGTACCAGTCGAGCCAGCCGGGCGTTTTGGTGAAGTCACCCGTCGTGGGTTTGGACATGCTGCGCCTCTCGTAGAGTTTTCAGTCGGTTTTAGTCAATGTATTTGAGACCCAGCTTTTCCAGCGGCTCACGGAATTTGTACATGTCCAGACCCAGCACGCCGGCGGCGAACTTGGCGCGTTTCTCGCCTTCGAAACTCTCGCGTTTCTCGGCCGCATCGGCCACCTGTTGGGCAATGGCGGCGGGCACCACGACCACACCGTCCATGTCAGCCACCACCACATCGCCCGGGTTCACCAGGGCCCCCGCACAGACCACGGGAATATTCACCGAGCCCAGCGTGGCCTTGATCGTGCCCTTGGCATGAATGGCGCGGCTGAACACCGGGAAATCCATCTTCTCGAGTTCATGCACGTCGCGGCAGCCGCCGTCGATGACCAGGCCCGTGGCACCGCGCCCCTTGAAACTGGTGGCCAGCAGGTCCCCGAAGAAGCCGTCGAAGTTGTCGGTCGTGCAGGCAGCCACGGCGACGTCGCCGGGCTGCAATTGTTCGGCGGCCACGTGCATCATCCAGTTGTCGCCCGGCTGCAGCAGGATGGTCACCGCCGTACCGCACAGTCGGGCGCTCGGGTAGATGGGGCGCATGTAGGGCTTCATAAGGCCGACCCGGCCCATGGCCTCATGCACGCTGGCGACGCCGAAGCGCGAGAGTTTCTCGACCGCGGCCTTGTCGGCGCGCACGATGTTGCGTTTTACGATACCGAGTTGATTCATGCTCATGATGGTGACTCCTGTTAGTTTCCCTTGGCCTTGAGTGCGGCGTCCAGCCGCGGAAACACCCGGCGCGCATTGCCTTCGTAGATCTGCTGGCGGTCGGCCTCGCTCAGGATCTTGCTGGCCTCGATGTAACGCTTGGTGTCGTCGTAATAGTGGCCCGTCTCGGGGTCGATGCCGCGCACGGCGCCGATCATCTCCGAGGCGAACAGCACATTCTTCACCGGGATCACGGTGTTCAGCAGATCGATGCCTGCCTGGTGGTAAACGCAGGTGTCGAAGAAGACGTTGTTCAGCAGGTGCTCGGACAGCAGCGGCTTCTTGAGCTCCTGCGCCAGGCCGCGAAAGCGCCCCCAGTGGTAGGGCACGGCGCCGCCGCCGTGCGGGATCAGGAAGCGCAGCGTCGGAAATTCCTTGAACAGATCGCTGGTGAGGCACTGCATGAAGGCCGTGGTGTCGGCATTGAGGTAGTGCGCGCCAGTGGTGTGGAACGCCGGGTTGCAGCTGGTGCTGACGTGGATCATCGCGGGGATGTCGTACTCGACCATCTTCTCGTAGATCGGGAACCAGTGCTTGTCGGACAGCGGCGGCGAAGTCCAGTGCCCACCGGAAGGGTCAGGGTTCAGGTTGATGCCGACGTTGCCGTATTCCTTCACGCACTTCTCGAGTTCGGGGATACAGGTTCGGGGGTCCACGCCCGGCGACTGCGGCAGCATGGCGACGGGAATGAAGTGGTCGGGGAACAGTTTGGAAACCCGAAAGCACAACTCGTTGCAGATCGCGGCCCAAGTCGACGACACGTTGAAGTCGCCGATGTGATGTGCCATGAAACTCGCGCGCGGGCTGAAAATGGTGAGGTCGGAGCCGCGCTCCTTCATCTTCGCCAGCTGGTTCGCTTCGATCGATTCGCGCAGCTCGTCGTCGCTGATCTTGAGGTCCGCCACTTTGGGGCTAACCGAGGGGTCCTTGATGCCGGCAATCTGCTGGTTGCGCCAGTTCTCCAGGGCCTTGGGCGCCGTCGTGTAGTGGCCGTGGCAGTCGATGATCATGGTGGCGTCCTTCTCGTGTCAGTTGATCGTTGAATCCGTAAATCAATATAGCGCTTGCGTGGGGTCCATTGTGGTCGCGCGGGCGCCAAAAAAGAAGAGGATGACGTCACTAGCAGCTATATCATTCAGGCATTACCGGGTGAAGGCCATTCAACAAACGATTCCTATGGATTTAAAACAGATCGAGTATTTCGTGCGGGTCGCCGAGCTCGGCAGCTTCACGCGCGCCGCCGTGGTGCTGGACATCGCACAGCCGGCGCTGAGCCGCCAGGTGCGGCTGCTCGAGGTCGAGCTGCGGCAAAACCTGCTGGTGCGCAATGGCCGCGGCGCCAGTCCGACCGAGGCGGGCAAGCTGCTGCTGGAACACGGCCGTGGCATCCTGCACCAGGTCGAGCGCGCGCGCGAGGAGTTGGGCCGGGTGCGTGGCGCGCTTGCCGGCCGGGTCGCTCTGGGCCTGCCGCCGAGCATCGCAAAGGTGCTGACGGTACCGCTCACACGCGCGGCGCGCTCGCAGCTGCCCGACGCCGCGCTGTCGATCAGCGAGGGCCTGTCGGTGTCGCTACGCGAGGCGCTGGTCACGGGTCGGCTCGACATTGCGTTGCTGTACAACACCCTGCCGACCCCCGGCGTTGAAGTCACACCACTGCTGAAGGAAAAGTTGTTTCTGGTGGAGCGCCGGGCACCAGCGTCGCGACGCACTCACGCAGCCCCGATCAAGCTACGCGAGCTGGCCGCGATCCCGCTCGTGATCCCGACCCGGCCCAACGCCATGCGCATGCTGGTCGAGTCCGAACTGGCGCTACTCGGCTGCCGGCCACTGATAGCGCTGGAGATCGATGGTGTGCCCGCAATCCTGGATCTGGTGGCCGATGGTGCCGGCAGCGCCGTGCTGTCGATGAACGCTGTGGCGACCTCGGGCAAGGCATCAAACTATACGACCCGACCGATCCAGGCCCCGTCGCTGCACAGCGAGTTGTCGCTCGCGGTCAGCTCTCTGCGTCCCGCCACGCTGACCCAGCAGGCCATGCTGGCGTTGATCAACGAGACCCTTGGCACCGTCTTCACCGCGCCCTGAATCATCATGAAAATAGTTGTATTGCGCACCTTGGTGGCCTGGATTTTCGGGTTGGCCCTGTGTCAGGCCGGACTGGCCCAGGGCTGGCCACAGCGACCCATCAAGCTGGTGGTGCCCTTCACGCCGGGCGGCTCGACAGACATCCTGGCGCGCGCCATCGGGCAAAAGCTCAGTCAAGCCTGGGGCCAGCCGGTACTGATCGAGAACGTGCCTGGCGCAGGCGGCTCCATCGGCGCCGAAAAGGTGGCCAAGGCCGCAGCCGACGGCTACACGTTGCTGATGGGTCATATCGGCACGCTGGCGGTGAACCCCAGCCTGTACCCGCACCTGCCCTACGACCCGGTGAAGGACTTCGCGCCCGTGGCCTGGGTCGCGCGCGTGCCCAATGTGCTGGCAGTGAACCCCTCGGTGCCGGCGCACAACGTGCGCGAACTCGTGGCACTGGCGAAATCCCGACCTGCAGGCCTGGCCTACGGGTCGGGGGGCAACGGCAGCGCAGCCAACCTGGCGACCGAATATTTCAAGCAGGTCACGGGCGCGCCACTGCTGCATGTGCCGTATCGCGGCACGGCGCCGGCCGTGAGTGATCTGCTCGCGGGCCAGATCCAGGTGCTGTTCACCGGCGCACCGGCGATGCTGGGCGCGATCCGCAGCGGCCAGTTGCGCGCGCTGGCAGTTTCGTCGCCGCAGCGGCTCGGCATCCTGCCAGAGGTACCGACCGTGGCCGAGAGCGGCTACCCGGGTTTCGAAGCTGACCAGTGGTACGGCGTGGTGGCACCGGCGGGCACGCCGGCGGACATCGTCGCCAAGCTCAACACACAGATCAATCTTGCACTGGACTCGCCCGAGCTCAAAGCCCGGCTCACCAGCGAAGGCGCAATCGCCACGCCCGACACCCCCCAGGCGTTTGGCGCGCTTATCGCACGCGAGATCGCGCGCTGGCGGCCCGTCATCAAGGCCGGCCGCATCACGCCCAACTGACCACTACCCGCCGCCCATTCCACCGCATCACCATGACCTCCACCATTCCTTTGCTGATCCTGTGTCCGCTGCCACGCCAGTACCTGGCGCAGATCGCCGCCGTTTGCAATGTCATCCACGCACCGGACGCCGTGCTGCGCGCACAAGCCATCGCGGCGCACGGCGCGCGCGTGCGGGCCGTGCTGACCATCGGCCCGATCGGCCTCACGGGCGCCGAGATCGCCGCCCTGCCCGCTTTGGCTCTGGTGTGTGCGCTCGGCGCCGGCTACGAGCAGATCGACGTGGCGGCAGCCCGCTCGCGCGGCATTGTGGTGGCGAACGGCGCCGGCACCAACGACAACTGCGTGGCCGACCATGCCTTCGGCCTGCTGATCGCTGCCGTGCGCGGCATCGTGCAACTGGACCGTGGCTGCCGCAACGGCGTGTGGCGCGACCAGATTCCCGACTACGCGCCCACGGTCTCCGGCAAGCGGCTCGGCATCCTGGGCTTCGGCCTGATCGGCGCCAGGATCGCGCGGCGCGCCAGCGGCTTCGACATGTCCGTGGGCTACCACAGCCGCCACCGCAAGGACGATGTGCCGCACGCCTGGTTCGACAGCCCGCTCGCGCTCGCGCAGTGGTGCGACTTCCTGGTGGTGGCCACGCCCGGCGGCGCCGGCACCCGGCACCTGGTGAACGAGGCGGTGATGGAGGCGATCGGTCCGCAAGGGGCGCTCGTGAACATCGCACGCGGCAGCGTGGTCGACACGCAGGCACTGGCGCGGGTGCTGCGCGAGCGCCGGCTCGGCGCAGCCGGGATCGACGTCTATGAGAGCGAGCCGCACCGGCCCGAGGAGCTGATAGACCTGACCAACATCGTTCTCACGCCGCATGTCGCGGGGCGCTCGCCCGAGGCGGTGCAGGCGACCGTCACGCGCTTTCTCGCGAACCTGCAAGCGCACTTTGCGGGCCAGCCGGTGCTGTCACCGGTTTGATCCGGTGAATGGAAAATTAAGTGAAAAACGCCTCCAACCCATACTGGGCATACGCAAGCTACTATTTTTTTGATAGCTCGGATAGCTCGGATAGCTCGCGCGCCGCGATCAGCCGGTCGGCATAGTCCTGCCAGCGCGCGTCCTTCGCAATATCCGCGAACACGCCAGCGCGCGCCTGGTCGGTCACCCACTGCTGCTTGTCGGCGACGGCCGCGGCCATGAAGGGCTCGAAGCCGGTCTCACGCACGGTGTTGGCCGCCTCGCGCATCTCCTCCGCGCGGCGCTGGCCATGCTGCACCACGCGGCTGAAGAAATAGGCGCCGGTCTTGGGCCAGTCGATCGAGGGAAAGGTTTCGGCCAGCGTTGGCAGCACATGGTCTTCCACGCCGTAGGCGCGCGCCGTGGTGTAGCTCTCGATCACCAGCGCCTCCAGGCCCTTGATCATCACGCTGCGGCACATCTTGATGGCACTGGCCACGCCAAGCTTCTCCGACACGGCCTTGGCGTCCATGCCCCAGCCAGTGAGCACCGCGGCGAGTTCGGCGGCCTTCGCACCGCCCAGCAGCATCGGTACCTTGATGCCATAGGGCGGCACCGAGGTCATGACACCGGCCTCGACATAGTGCGCACCGCGCGCATCGATCAGCGCGGCGCATCGCTCCTTGGTCCCGGGTGAGGCCGAATTGAGATCCAGAAAAATGGTGCTCGGCCGAATATGCTGTGCGGCCTCCTGTGCCACGGCCAGTGTGTCGGAGGCTGTCACTGCGGAGATGACCAACTCGCTCGCCACGCACAGCGCGCGCATCGAGTCGTGCGCCGTGACGCCGGCCTGCTTCGCGTGTGCGCGCTCGGCCGCCTGAGTTGTCGCGGCGGCAAACTTGAGGTCCCAGGCGCCCGTGGCAGCCACGCCTGGCTTGTCTTTCAGGCCCTTTGAGAACGTCTTGCCGACCTCGCCGTAGCCGATCAGGCCGATGTGCTGCTGTGTCATGTCTGTCCAGGGTCAATGTTCAGGACACGCGCTTGAGGTGGTTGGCGTCAGTGTGGTGCATGAGCCCCCGGCCTTTGATCTCAAGCTGAGTGTCTTGCTCGTAATCGAAGCTGCCGTCGCAATTAAGCTTGAGCTTGAGAATGTAGCGCACGACCTTGAAGTGCTGATGCAGGTGGGGGTTTTGGCAAATACCGTAGATCTCCGATCCCGCTTCCGCCACCATCTCGAAACTTGTGGCGCCCGGTTCCACCACGCCACCGGCATTGATCACAATGCCGCGCGGTACCGCGAACGAGTTCACGATCATTTTGGTGGCGGCGTCCCAAATCCAGTAACCCCTTTGCGCGTGGAACGCCTCTCCCGCTTTCTTTCCTGGCCCGCAGTTAGTTCCCCGCCAGGCATTGGTATCGCAGACCAGTTGACGGAGCTTCTGATCATGGTTATCGGCTGGTGGGTTGACCGCCTCGAAAACCCAGCGTTCACGATAGCTCTTTTCCGTCTCGGTGGTCATCCGGTCAGGGACACCCGGCGAGATGTCAATGCCGTGGTTTCCCTCCCAAACTCCGATCAGGCCAGCCAAGGGCCCATAGTCGATGTTGATTTTGTTGGTTTCCGGTTCGTTGCTCATGTGTTACCTCTGGTAGAAATGGGCCGCACGCCGCATGCGGTCCCGCAGATCAGCGTAGCGTGAATGGCGCCAGAATGAGAATTGTGTGATGCGATCGCATGAATGCATCATGGTTATCGACAGACCGCAACAGCTGTCAGCGATGGACCATTCGCTGGAGATTGGATCTCAGTCCGCCTGAATATGGGCCGCCTTAATCACGCTGGCCCATTTATCGATCTCGGTGTGCAGGAAGGTACTGAATTGATCCGGCGTGCTGGGTGTGATCACCGCACCGAGCGACATCAGCCGCTCGCGCACGGCGGGGTCGGCCAGAGCCTTGGTCGTCTCGGCGTTAAGGCGAGCCACAATCGCGGGCGGCGTGCCCGCCGGCGCCAGCAGCCCCCACCAGACACTGGCGTCGTAACCGGGCAGGCCCGATTCGGCCAGGGTCGGTACATCCGGCAGTAGCGCAATGCGCTTGTCGTCGCTAACACCCAGCGCGCGCAGTCGCCCCGATTTGACGTGGGGCAGTACTTCCAGTGGGTTGAGCAACATGAACGATATGCGACCCGCGATCAGGTCCACCAGGGCGGGCGCGCCGCCCTTGTAGGGCACGTGCATCGCGTCAATGTGGGCGGTGGAGGCCAGCAGCGCACCCGCGAGATGCCCCGAGCTGCCGTTGCCGGCCGAGCCGTAGGTGAGCTGGCCCGGGTGTTTCTCACCCCAGGCCAGCAACTCTTGCGTCGTCTTGAAGGGCTCGGATAATGCCGTCACCAGCACCAAAGGCGCGTAGCCCAGGCGCGAGATGGGCGCGAAGTCCCGCAGCGTGTTGAACGGCAGTTTCGAATACAGCGTCATGTTGGTCGCCAGGCCGTTGGCTGCCACCAGCAAGGTATAGCCGTCGGGTGCGGCCTTGGCCACCACGTCGGCACCAATGTTGGCATTGGCCCCGGGTTTGTTTTCAACCAGCACTGGCTGGCCGAGTTGTATCGACAGGCGTGCGCCGATCACGCGCGCCACCGTGTCCACGGCGCCGCCGGCGGCGAACGGCACGATGAGGCGCAGCGGCCTGGACGGGTAGCCCTGTTGCGCAAAGGCGCTCATGGAGATCGTGAAACCGAAGGTGAGCAGCAGGCCGCGTACCGCTCGGGAGAAGAAAGCCTGAATCATGAGAGACGCTCCACAAGCATTCGAGAAATCATTGCTGTGGTATGCCAGCGCTCTTGATGACACTGCCCCAGCGCTGGATCTCGCTCCCTAACAGGTCGGCCAGCTGCGCCGGCGTGCCGGCCCGGGGCTGGACATTGATCTGGGTCAGGCTGCGGATCACGTCGGGCGACTTGAGCGCGACGTCGACCTCATGGTTCAGCCGCTGCAACACGGCGGACGGTGTTTTGGCAGGTGCCGCCAGCGCGTTCCATGAGGCAACGTTGAAGCTGGCCAGCGAGCCGCCGCTCTCGCGCACGGTAGGCACCTGGGGCAGATCGGGCGAGCGCTTCTCACCCAAGACAGCCAGGGCATGCAGGACGCCGCCACGGATCTGGGACATGACCGGGCTCAGCACTTCCACTCCTGCGTCGAGCTGCCCGCTGCGCAGCGCGGTCAGGACCGCACCGGTGCCGTTGAACGGGACAATCTGTGCATGAATGCCGGCCGTGGTCTTGAACAGCTGCGCGGCCAGGTTCTGCGTGCTGCCAACATTGATGCTGCCCAGGTTGAGCTTGTCGGGATTGGCGCGCGCAAAGGTCAGCAGGTCCGCCAGCGTCTTGAAGCGCGAGTTCGCGGGTACGACGATTGCGATGTCGAAAAAACCGAGCGTCGAGATCGGGGCAAAGTCCTTTTGCGCATCGAAAGGAAGGTGCTTGAACAAGCCTTCGCTCACTGCCGTGCCGTTGCTCATGAGCAGCAAGGTGTAGCCGTCAGGCCCAGCCCGGGCCACGAGTTCCCCCGCCACCACGCCGCCCGCACCCGGGCGGTTTTCGATGATCACGCTTTGGTGCAACTGCTCGGCAAGTGTCTTGCCCACGATGCGGGCCGTCACGTCGGCCACGCCCCCGGGGCCGAAGGGGACCACGATCTTGATGAGCCGGCTGGGCCAGTCTGCGGCGTGGACCAGTCCGGGCCATGAAATCGATGTTGCCAGCGCTGCGGCGGCACTTTGGAGGAAAGGGCGACGTTGCATTTTCAAGAATCCTTTTCGTTGTTCCATCGCGCGGGCGATTTGCGCCTCGGTGCGCTTCGCGTTGCCGCAGCAAGGGTCTAGTTCTGCTTGGGGATGATTCGCAAAAAATCAGAAGCTGGTCCGCACGCCGACATCGTAGCCAGTACCGTTCCCGTAGGTAAAGCCATGAACTGCGCTGAACTGAGGATTGTTGCTGCCGTTACCACCCACAAATGTGTAAGTGCCGTTGTTCTTGTTGTGGATGCGCGCGGCGGTCGCGTAAAGAGCGGTCCGCTTCGAGAGGAAGTAAACGTAACCTACTGCAAGCTCGTTAGCGCCGCTGCCGGAGGCGTTGTTTTGCTTGATTGAGTTGAACGACACGGGAATATAGCCAGGTCCCGCAATGATCCTCGTGCCCAGCCCCCAATGGGTGTACTTGGTGCCGGCAGCGTCAGAGTTGTTTGTTCCCACGTGTGCCATCAGCTTGGCCACACCGAAATCGTAGGAGCCACCGAGGTTGAATTCCTTGTAGGTGCTGTAACCGGCAAGGGCATCGACGGGATAGGGGGTTCCCTTGGATTGCGCATAGGAGACCGCCGCGTTCAGAGGCCCAGCGGCGTAACCGAGCCGGCCACCAGCGTATTGGTTCAGGGCGGGCTGCCCGCTAACAGTCCCTGGGAATGCATACATCAACTGGGCGTAAACACCCCTGCCGACGTTGGCCATGGCGTTGGGTGCATAACCCCATAGGTACTGAATGGCATTACTGTTGAATGTCTTGGTGACCGCGTAGGTCCCCCCCTGGGTAATACTGGAGCCCGCGCCGGGCCCGACAGTGCCGAAAGCACTGAACATCACGTGATTCCAGTAGGACGGGCTAAAGTCGCGACCCAGGCGAACCTCACCAAAATCCCCCGCCACGCTGACAGTCGAACGACGACTGAAGCTCAGGCCACCACCCGTAGCAAGCCCGGATCCGGAATTACTCAAAAGCGTCGCTTCCAGCCAGAAATTGGCCGACAGATCGCCACCCAGATCCTCGGTTCCACGGAAGCCGAGTTGGCTGGGAGAATTGCCGCTGCTGCCCTGCATGGTTTTGCTGATGCCGCCTTGGCTGTAGTGGCTGACGTCTGCGTCGACAACGCCGAATAGCGTCACGGAAGATTGCGCACAAGCCACACCCACAAAGCCGAGGGCGGCTAGAACAACAAGGGATTTTTTCATTTTGAGAGTCTTCGTGGTTTAAAAAGGCTGGGAATCGGTCGCCAGTGGACCCGCCACCTCGTTGCGCATTGACATGCTGGGCGCGATGGATCGCGCGATGAGACGCGCAATCGATTGTGGCCGGGCGAGTGTCAGAAATGAAGAGGACTTGCCCACTATCAGCTATAACACTTCGGCATTAGAGGCATCAGTTTCACCCACACCATCATCACTCCATCAGTCCACGCGACGAAGTGACGGACGGTCTGGCGCAGCCTCAGGCGCGCGCCACGCCCAGCAGCTTGTCCAGCAACCCGGGCTGCTCACGCAGCTCCTGCGCCGTGCCCGCATGCACGACGGTGCCGCGGTCCAGCACCACGGCACTGTCGGAAATTGCGAGGATGGCCTGCGGATGCTGCTCGACGATGATGGCCGACAGACCCTCCTCGCGCGTGATTCGGGCGATTGCGCGCAGCAGCTCCTGCACGATGATCGGGGCCAGCCCTTCGAGCGGCTCGTCGAGCAGCAGCAACCGCGGGTTCAGCACCAGCGCGCGCCCCACCGCCAGCATTTGCTGCTCGCCGCCCGACAGCTGCGTGCCCAGGTTGGTCTTGCGTTCGGCCAGCCGCGGGAACATCTCGTACACGCGCTCCGGCGTCCACAGATGGGCGACGCGGCGCGCGGGTCGCTCCACCGCAGTCAGGTTCTCGTGCACCGTGAGCGACTTGAAGATGTTGCGCTCCTGCGGCACCCAGCCGATGCCGGCGGCCGCGCGCTGGTAAGACGCCAGCTTGTGCAACGCAACATCGCCCAGCATGATGCTGCCGCCATGCTGACGCGTGGCACCAGCCAGGGTGTTGATCAGGGTCGTCTTGCCGGTGCCGTTGCGCCCCAGCAGCGCAAGCGTGTTGCCCTCAGCCAGCGCCAGTGACACGTTCTGCAGCACCACGGCCTCGCCGTAGCCGGCGCTGAGACGCTCCACCTTGAGCAACTCAGCCATGGGCCACCTCGTCATTGATCTCATCCCCATGCCCCAGGTACACGGCCTTGACCTGCGGGTCGTTGGCAATCTGGTCGGGGTCTCCCTCGGTCAGCACCGCGCCGTTGACCAGCACCGTCATGCGGGTGGCAAAGCTGAACACCAGGTCCATGTCATGTTCGATCAGCAGCACCGACACGTCGGCCGGCAGCGCCGCCACGGTCTGCAGCAACTCTTCGCGCTCGCCCGCCGGCACGCCCGCCACGGGCTCGTCGAGCAGCAGCACGTGCGGTTCGCAGGCCAGCGCGATGGCGATCTCCAGCAGGCGCCGCTTGCCGTAGGCCAGCATGTGGGTGAGCTGGTTCTGCACGTCGGCCAGGTGGAATTGTTCGAGCAGCTGCCGGGCCCGATATGCTACATCTTTGCTAGCACCAAGTGCTTTCCACCATTGGGATCCTAGCCCTTTTTGTTGCGATATCACGAGCGCCAGCGTCTGTAGCGGCGTCATGGAATCGAACAGCTGATTGATCTGGAAGGTGCGCACCATGCCGCGGCGCACGCGCTGGTGCGGTGCCAGCTGCGTGATGTCCTGTCCTTCGAGCACGATGCGGCCCTCGGTGGGCTGCAGCACGCCGGTGAGCAGGTTGATCAACGTCGTCTTGCCGGCGCCATTCGGGCCGATCAGCGCATGGCGCGCACCGCGGCGCAGGTCCAGGGTGACGTTGCTGGTGGCGGTGATGCCACCGAAGCGCTTGACAAGGCCCTGAGCCGACAGCACGACTTCGGCCTGTGCAAGGGCCTTCGTGCTCATGCGCCGCCCTTTCGCCACCAGGTCCAGGGCCGCAGCAGGCGCTCGCGCCCGACCCGAACCAGCAGCACCAGGATCAGGCCGATCCAGAACATCCAGTACTGCGGCGTGATGGAAGACAGGTTGTCCTGTAGCAGCTTGAACACGATGGCGCCCGCAATGCCGCCATACAGCCAGCCGACGCCGCCGATCACCAGCATCAACAGCACGTCGGCCGAGCGATCGAAGGCCAGCACATCGAGCGAGGCGAAGCCAGTGGTCTGTGCCAGCAGTGCGCCCGCCCCGCCAGCCACCCCAGCGGCCACCGTGTAGATCACCACCAGCCGCGAGTTGACGGGGATACCAATGGCCATCGCGCGCAGGCGGTTGTCACGGATGGCCTTGAGCGTGGCGCCGAAAGGCGAGTGCACAAGGCGGCGCAGCACCAGAAACAGGAGCAGCAGAACCGACAGCGAATACCACGCAGCCGTGCGCCCTGAAAGATCAAATTCGAACCGGCCCAGCACCGGGCCAAGGACCACACCCTGCAGGCCGTCGGCGCCGCCGGTCAACCAGTCCAGCTTGTTGGCCAGCTCCAGCAGGATCAGCGCGACGCCCAGCGTGACCATGAGGCGTGTCAGATCCGTGCCGCGCAGGATGGTGACGCTGCAAAGCGCGCCTACGATGGCCGACAGCGCGATCGCAACCAGCAGGCCGAGCACCGGCTCCGGCATGACGAGTTTGGCAAACAGCGCGGCGGTATAGGCGCCGAAGCCGAAAAACGCCGCATGACCGAGCGAGACGATGCCGGTGTAACCCAGAATCAGGTCCAGCGAGACAGCGAACAGCGCCACGATGGCGATCTCGTTGATCATCAGCGCCTGGCTGGGAAGCAGCCACGGAGCGGCAAATGCCACCAGCCACACCACCGGTTCCCAAGGCCGCCAGCGCGACAGTTGCAGCAACTCGGCACGCGCATCGACCGATGAAAGCGGCATCACTTGCCTCCTTTGCGGGTAAACAGGCCTTCGGGCCGCCACATCAGAATCACGATCATGAGGACATAGACGATGAAGGCGCCCAGCGTCGGAATGAAGTACTTGCCGGCCACGTCGGCGATGCCCAGCAACAGCGCGGCCAGCAGCGGCCCGGTGATAGACGAGGTGCCACCGACCGCCACAACGATCAGGAAATAGATCATGTACTTGAGCGGAAAGGTCGGGTCCAGCCCCAGGATTTCAGTGCTCAGCGCGCCGCCCAGGCCGGCCAGTCCGGAGCCGACTGCGAACGTGAGCAGGAACACCACGTTGACGTTGATGCCCAAGCCCGCCGCCACACGCGGATCATCGACCGCCGCGCGCAATCGGCTGCCGAACCGGGTGCGCGACAGGATCAGCTGCAGCGCTACCGTGAGCAGCGCGCACAGCGCGATGATGAACAGGCGGTAGTGCCCCATGCCAAGCATCCACAGGCCACTGCCGATCTCGGTGCGCCCACTGAGCCATGCGGGCAACTGCACGTTCTGCTGGCTCGATCCCATGAAATAGTCGACCGCCGCAACCGCCATGAAGGCCAGCCCGATCGAGAACAGCACCTGATCGAGCGGTGACTTGCCGTACATGGGGCGGTATAGCGTGCGCTCCAGCAACGCGCCGAGCAGGCCGACCAGCACGAAGGACAGCAACAGGCACCAAAGGAACGGCACACCCAGGCGCTGCATCATGATCACCGTGATGTAGCCCCCGGCCATGGCGAATGCGCCATGCGCGAGATTGATGAAATTCATCAGCCCCAGCGTGACCGCCAGGCCGACCGCCAGCACATACAACAGCATGCCGTAGGCAATGCCGTCGAACAGGATGGTGATCACGTCAGCAAGCGAAGCAGTGGCGCGTCACTTCTTGCTCTTGCCCGGATCCTTGACGTCCTTGACCACGTCGAACTCGACGTTATAGAGCTGGCCATCGACCCTTTCAACCTTGCGCAGGTAAATGTTCTGCACGATGTCGCGGGTCTGCGCGTCGATATAGATCGGGCCGCGCGGGCTCTCGAAAATCTGCCCCTTCATGGCGGCCAGCAGGGCGTCGCCGCCGCCCTGTCCCTTGGTCTTCCTGAGCGCCTCATAGATCACGTGCATGCCATCGTAGCCGCCCACCGCCATGAAGTTCGGACGCATGCCCTTGTTGGCCTTTTCGAAAGCCGCCACGAACTTCTTGTTCATGGCCGACGGGTGGGCTGCCGAATAGTGGTGCGAGGTCACCACGCCCAGGGCGCCGTCGCCCATGTCGTTGAGCTGGTCATCATCGGTCACATCGCCGGTGGCAATCAGCTTGATGCCCGCCTTGCCCATGCCGCGCTCGAGAAACTGCTTCATGACCGCAGCACCCGCGCCCGAGGGCACGAACACGAAAAGCGCATCCGGATTGTCGTCTCGCACCTTCTGCAGGAACGGCGCGAAGTCGGGGTTGCGTAGTGGTACACGCAAAGATTCAATCACCTTCCCACCATTGGCGATCAGTTCCCCCTTGAAATATTTCTCGGCATCGATGCCGGGGCCGTAATCGCTGACCAGTGTGACAACCTTCTTGATACCATTCTTCGACGCCCAGTCAGCCAGCGGCACGGAAACCTGCGGCAAGGTGAAGCTGGTGCGCACGATGTAGGGCGACGCCTCGGTGATGCTCGAGGTAGCGGCGGCCATCACGACCTCCGGGGTTTTGGATTGCGTGGCAATCGGCGCGGTGGCCAGCGCCGACGGTGTGATGCCGAAGCCAGCCAGCACGTTGACCTTGTCGTTCACCACCAATTCTTGCGCCAGCCGCTTGGTCACATCGGGCA
>JBDTCK010000112.1:0-12185 GCA_039923645.1 Rhodoferax sp. | reverse complement strand
GACGCAAGCGCGAACGCAAGACTAAACAACCCACTTGGCCTGGAGTTGCTCCGCGCTCATGGTGTCGTAGTTCTCGAACGGCTGGTGAATCCAGGGGTTGGTCGGCAGGATCTCGACCGCGTAGTCGGGCGTGAAGGCCGATACGCCCTTGGCCCAGAGCACCGCACTGCGCAATTCGGTGATCGGCTTGTAGTTGTTCCGGAGCTGATTGATCACGACGCTGAGCGTGTGGCCGGTATCCGCCAGATCGTCCACCAGCAACACCCTGCCTGCAATCTCGCCCCGCGGCGTGGTGATGTAGTGCGCAATATCGAGCTTGCCCTGCTGGGTACCCGCTTCGGCGCGGTACGAACTGGTGGACATGATGGCCAGCGGCTTGTCGAAGACGCGAGAGAGAATGTCGCCGGGGCGCATGCCACCACGCGCCAGGCACAGGATGGTGTCGAACTGCCAACCCGACTGATGCACCTTGATGGCAAGCTTCTCGATCAGGCTGTGGTACTCATCGTAGCTCACGTACAGGTGTTTTCCGTCTTCCGTCAACATGGGGATGCTCCTGGATTAATAGCTGAATGTGAACACCGAATATGGGTTATAGCGAGATCTTCCTGCCGACCTGTGCCATCAAGCCTGCTCGTAGGGGTGGCGCAGCAAAATGGTGTGGTCGCGATCCGGGCTGGTGGAAATCATGGCGATGGGCACACCCGTCACCTGCTCGATGCGCTTGAGGTAATGGCGCGCATTGGCCGGCAGCTTCTCGTATTGGGTCACGCCCACGGTGGAGTCGATCCACCCGGCGATGGTCTCGTACACCGGTATGCAACGTGCAATCTCTTCCGCGGCCATCGGCAGGATATCGATCAGTTCGCCGTCCAGCCTGTAGCCGGTGCACAGCTCCAGATGGTCCAGGCCGTCGAGCACGTCAAGCTTGGTGATGCACAGCCCCGACAGGCCGTTGACCTGTGCCGAGCGTTTGAGCAGCGCCGCATCGAACCAGCCACAGCGTCGGCTGCGCCCCGTCACCACGCCTTTTTCTGCCCCCACGGTGCTCATGTGATAGCCCGGCGTGCCGGGCGTTTGCCAGTCGAGCTCGGTCGGGAACGGACCACCGCCCACGCGCGTGCAGTAGGCCTTTGTGATGCCCAGGATGTAATGCAGCAAGCCGGGGCCCACGCCCGAGCCGGCAGCGGCGTTGCCAGCCACGCAGTTGCTCGAAGTCACGTAGGGGTAGGTGCCGTGGTCCACATCGAGCAGCGTGCCCTGCGCGCCTTCGAACAGCAAATTGGCGCCATCACGATGCGCGTCATTGAGTTCGCGCGAGACATCCGCCATCATGGGTTTGAGCATTTCGGCATGGCGCATGGCCTGGTCATAGACCGCGTCGAAATCGATCGCCGGCGCATGCAGGAACTCGGTTAGCACGAAGTTATGAAGCCTCAGCAACTCGCGCAACTTGGCGGCAAAGCGCTCGGGGTATTTCAGATCCTGTACGCGCAGGGCGCGGCGCGCGATCTTGTCTTCGTAGGCGGGGCCGATGCCCTTGCCTGTGGTGCCGATCTTTTCGCTGCCGCCCTGTTCGCGCTCGGCTTCGCGCGCCACGTCCAGCGCCGCGTGGAACGGCAGGATCAAAGGGCATGCCTCGCTGATGCGCAGGCGCGAGCGCACCTCCACGCCCATGGCCTCCAGCCGCTCCATCTCGTTGAACAGGTGCTCGGTCGAGAGCACCACGCCGTTGCCGATGTAGCACTTCACGCCGGGGCGCATGATGCCGCTCGGGATCAGGTTCAGTGCCGTCCGCACGCCATTGATGACCAGTGTGTGGCCCGCGTTGTGACCGCCCTGGAAACGCACCACACCCTGGGCACTTTCCGTCAGCCAGTCCACCAGTTTGCCCTTGCCTTCGTCACCCCATTGAGTGCCGACGACGACCACGTTGCGCCCGGGACTCTGTACCTTGTTTGTGTTCATCTCTGATAGTTCTCAAATAGCTTGCACAATCCACTGCCCCGCCGCCTGAATCAGCTCGCGATCACAGCGAAATTCATCGACTCCGCTTTCATGGCCCGGCAACACGCAGACCACGGTTTCGCCGCGGGCACGCAGGCCAGCGATGGCGGCACGCAGCGCGGGTGCATCGCCCCACGGCGCGCGGATGGCCGCGCGCAGCGCACGTGGAGCCACAGCCGTCACCAGTTGCTTCACATCCAGGCTGAAGCCCACGGCTGGCCGGTTGCGGCCGAACACCGCACCAACCTCGTCGTAGCGGCCACCACGCACCAGCGCATCGCTGGCGCTTTGCGCATAGATGGCAAAACGGGCGCCGCTGTAGTAGGCGTAACCGCGCAGGTCGGCCAGATCGAACGTGACGGGGGTGCCCGTCAGGTGATTTGCCAGCCATTTCAAATTCGATAGCGCTTCGCGAATGGCTGGTGAGGTTTTGAGGGCCTTTTCAGCCTCAACCAGCACGTGGTCATCGCCATACAGTTGCACCAGCGCGAGCAGGCCCTCGCGCGAGGCGGTGGGGAAGGTTTTGGTCAGTGAAGCCAACTCACTCGCGTCCTTGGCCGCCAGCGCTGCATGGACCCGGGCCGAGCTGGCTGCATCGAGCGACACGCCAGCCAACAGCGAGCGCACGATGCGCGCGTCGGCCATGTCCACGCTGGCGCCTTGCACCTGCGCGGCGCTCAGGCAATCCAGCGACAGCAGCAATATCTCCAGGTCGGCTTCCAGGCCTGCATGGCCATAGATTTCGGCGCCAAACTGCAGCGGTTCGCGGGTAGCGTGTGGCCGGTCCGGCCGGGTATGCAGCACCGGCCCGCAGTAGCACAGGCGGGTCACGCTGTTGCGGTTGAGAAGATGCGCATCGATGCGCGCCACTTGCGATGTCGTGTCCGCGCGCAAGCCCATCATGCGCCCCGACAACTGGTCCACCAGCTTGAAAGTCTGCAGGCCGAGCGCTTCACCGGTTCCGGTGAGCAGGGATTCCAGATGCTCCAGCAACGGTGGAATGACCAGCTCATAGCCATAGCCGCGAGCCGTGTCGAGCAAACAGCGACGGAGTTCCTCGATGTGCCGGGCCTCGGAAGGAAGAACGTCGGCGATGTAATCCGGCAAGACCCAGGCGGACATGAATATTTCTGCAGGCTGTTAAAACGAAGATTTTACCGGGCTTGCGCGCCCATCCCGCATCAGGACGACAGCCACAGCAGGAATAGCCCTGCAACGATGCTGCACAGCCCGAAAAACCGGAGTTGTCCATCGCGCAATTGCAGGATCTGCGTGAACATGTGCCGCCACGCAGCGGGCGACATCAATGGCAGCAGGCCCTCGATGACGAGCACCAGGGCGAGCGCCATCCAGAACGTGCCGCTGTTCAAGGCTCGCGCGCCCGCCGATTACTTTTTGGCCGCCTTGGCAGGCGCAGCGTCGCTGCTGCCCCCCGATGCACGCATGGCCTTGAAGAACTCGGAGGACTCGTCGATCACCATCACGTCGCTCTTCTTGTTGAAGCTGGACTTGTAGGCATCCAGGCTGCGGTAAAACTGCGCAAACTGCGGATCGCGGCCGAACGATTCGGCGTAGGTGCGGGTCGCCTGCGCATCGCCATCACCCTTGATTTTCTGCGCGTCGCGGTACGCGTTGGCCACCGTCACCTCGCGCTGGCGATCGGCGTCGGCGCGGATTTTCTCACCCTCGGCCACACCGGTGGAGCGCAGCTCATTGGCCACCCGTTGCCGCTCGGCCTGCATGCGCCGGTAAACGGAATCGGTAATGTCACTCACGTAATCGACGCGCGTGATACGAACGTCAACCACGTCGATACCCCAGGGTTTGGCACCGCGCACGGTGGCCAGCACCTGGTTCTTGACGGAGGACATCAGCGCATCGCGCTTGGACGCCAGCAATTCCTTGACCGTGTACTTGTTGATGTCGGCCTGGAACGCGTTGCGCACCACGACGTTGAGCTGGTTGGCGCCGGTGGTCTCATCCAGTCCGACGTTGCGGATGTACTCAGCCGGATTCGTGACACGCCAGCGCACATACCAGTCAATCACGACGCGCTGCTTTTCCGCGGTGTAGACCGGCTCGGCGTTGGTGCTGTCGAGCGTCAACAGGCGCTTGTCCAGATACGTTACGTTCTGGAACGGCGGCGGCAGCTTGAAATTGAGCCCTGGCTGGAGGATGACTTCCTTGATCTGCCCGAGCGCATAAACAATTCCGAACTGACGCTGATCGACCACGAACAGCATTGAGCTGAGCACCGCCAGCACCACCAGCAGTGAAGAAACAATAAAACCAACTCTGTTCACTGGGTGCTCCTAGCGTGTATCACGGTCGCGTGAACGGGCCCCGTCGCGGCTCCGGTCATCGTTGGTCGGACTGGACGTTGTCGTTGTAGGCAACGTCGCGCCGACAGGCGCCGCCGGTGGCGTGGAGGTGTCTGCCCCAGGCGCCGGCGTGCTCTGGCCCGTCATTTGCATGATCTTGTCGAGCGGCAGGTACAGCAGGTTGGAATTCTGGCGAGAATCCACCAGCACCTTGGTGACACTGCTGTAGATCTGCTGCATGGAGTCGATGTACATGCGATCGCGCGTGACTTGCGGCGCCTTCTGGTACTCGGTCAGCACCGAGCTGAAACGCTGTGCATCGCCAACGGCCTGCGCCACGATGCGGGCCTTGTACCCCTCGGACTCTTCCATCAAACGGGAGGCCGCACCCACCGCGCGTGGGATCACGTTGTTCGCATACGCCTGGGCTTCGTTCTGGGTCCGTACGCGCTCCTGTCCCGCCTTGAGCACATCGTCAAATGCCGCCTGCACCTGCTCGGGCGGCTGCACGCCACCTTGCTGCAGGTTGATGTTGACGACTTCGATGCCAACGCCGTAGCGGTCCAGAATGGTTTGCATCAGCGTGCGCACCTGCGGGCCAATCTTGTCGCGGTCTTCGCCCAGCGCATCGTCCATCGTCATTTTGCCCACGACTTCGCGCACCGCCGACTCGGCCGCCTGCACCACGGCACCGGCCGGATCCCTGCTGGCAAACAGGTAGGCACGGGCATCCTTCAAGCGGTATTGCACGGCAAACTTGATTTCGACAATATTTTCATCGGCCGTGAGCATGCCCGAATCGCGCAGGCCGGTGGCCTTGACGATGTTTTCGCGACCGATATCCACCGAGCGGATCTGCGTCACATAGACCTTCTCATCACGCTGGATCGGGTAAGGCAAGCGCCAGTTGAAGCCCGCGCCCACCGTGGTGGTGTACTTGCCGAATTGCGTGATGACGGCCTGCTGGCCTTCCTGCACAATGAAAAATCCGGAGCCCAGCCAGATCAGTACGATGACACCAGCGATCAGTCCGGCACCGATGCCAGCGCTTTTACCGTCCGGCTGAAAGCCACCGCCGCCGAACCCGCGGCCACCGAAGCCCCCGCCATTATTGCCGGAGCTGTTGTTTTTCCGGCCACCAAACAGTCCACCCAGTTTTCGATTGAAGTCGCGCCACAACTCATCGAGATCGGGTGGGCCCTGATTGGGGCCCTGCCCACGCCCCCCCCCACTTGGCGGTGGCGGCAATGGCGCCGGCGCGTCGTCCGGCTTGGGCGCGTCTGCGTTATCGGCCATCTTGTCGTCGCCACGCCCCCACCGCGGGTCGTTCAGGTTGAACATGTCGCCGATGCGACCCTGCAATGCAGTCCATCCCGGGACTCGTAATTTGAGATTCATGCGCAAATTCTCTTCTTGTGTTGTTCCCGATTGTGCCCAATCAGGTAGCAGCCTCATGAAATTCGGGGAGATGCGCCGAGCTCGCATCCGACCCCCCTCTGGCCGCCACCATGCTGGCCAATTGCCGGCGCAGCCCCGGCACACCTTCGCCGCTGCGCGCGCTGACGAACAATCGCGGGACACGAACACCGTCGACTTCGAACACATCGCTCAAATGCAGCGGCCAGCGCTCTTTTTCAAGGGCATCGAGCTTGTTGAAGACGAGCAGTTGCGGCACGCCTGCCGCGCCGATCTCCGCCAAAACACGTTGAACCTCTGCCATTTGCTCGGGAAAATCCGCCCTCGCGGCGTCGACCACATGCAGCAGCAGATCGGCGTCCACGGCCTCCTGCAAAGTCGCCTGAAACGCATTGACCAGCCCGTGTGGCAGATCGCGGATGAAGCCGACCGTATCGGACAGTGAGACAGAACGCCCGGCTTCCCCCAGATAGAGCTGCCGCGTGGTGGTGTCCAGCGTGGCGAACAGCTGGTCGGCGCTGTACGCCCGCGCCTTGACCAGCGCATTGAACAGGGTCGATTTGCCTGCATTGGTATAGCCCACCAGCGAAATATTGAACGCATCGCGGCGCTCGCGCTGGCGGCGCTGGGTGTGGCGCTGGCGTTTCACCTTTTCCAGCCGGGCCGAGGTGCGCTTGATCGACTCGCCAATCATGCGCCGGTCCAGTTCGATTTGGGCCTCACCCGGGCCACCGCGTGCGCCAATGCCGCCGCGCTGGCGCTCCAGGTGGGACCAGCGCCGTACCAGGCGTGTGCTCAGGTATTGCAGCCGGGCCAGTTCCACCTGCAGCTTGCCCTCGTGGCTGCGCGCTCGCTGACCGAAGATTTCCAGGATCAGCAGCGTGCGGTCGTTCACGGGCAGGCCCAGATGCCGCTCAAGATTGCGCTGCTGCGCCGGACTCAGGCTTTGGTCGAACAGCACCTCGGTGGCGCCGAGCTGCTCCGCCATGAATTTGATTTCGTCGGCCTTGCCGCTACCCACAAACAGGGCGGCGTCGGGTGCCTTGCGTTTGCAGGTAATGCGTGCCACCGGTTTGAGGCCCGCGGTCAAAGCCAGCAGGCCGAGCTCTTCCAGCTCGCCATCAAAATGAGGCAAGCCAAAATCAACCCCCACCAGGACGGTTGGGGCAAATGGGCGGTCTGGTGAGTCGGACAAGTCTGGATCAGAGAATCAGAGTCTGTATTGTCGGCTCATCGTTGGCCGGATGCTGCGCCCGCACAATCAGGCTGCGTCCGGAGTTGCCGGGGCACCTTCGACGGCTGAGAAGTTGACGGCGCGCCCCGGCACAATGGTCGAGATGGCGTGCTTGTACACCATTTGCGTCACCGTATTGCGAAGCAGCACAACGTACTGGTCGAATGATTCCACCTGGCCTTGAAGCTTGATGCCGTTCACCAAATAGATGGACACCGGCACATGCTCGCGGCGCAAGGCGTTGAGGAAGGGGTCCTGAAGTAGCTGCCCTTTATTGCTCACGATATTCTCCGTGTTCAGAAGTTGTTGTAGGAGGTGGGACCTTACCACAGCGACGCATCGACGCGACGGATTCAGGGCTCATTTCCACACGAAAAAACGGGGCGGCCGCCGAGATACGGGCCTACTCCTTGTCGGCGTAGGGATTTTGGGACGTCTTCAGCTCGATGCGCAGCGGGGTTCCGGTCAGGTCAAACTCCTTGCGAAAGCGCCCTTCCAGGAAACGCTTGTAAGCGTCGGTGACGTGCTCGAGCGAGTTACCGTGGATCACGATGATGGGCGGATTCATGCCACCCTGGTGTGCGTAGCGCAGTTTGGGACGGAACATGCCAGCCCGCTTGGGACTCTGGAACTGCACCGCCTCGAGCAGCAGGCGGGTCAGCACCGGCGTGGACATCTTGCAGGTTGCCGCCTTGTGGGCCTTGGCGATGGACAGCCACACCGGCCCCAAGCCCTGGCGCTTTTGCGCCGAAATGACGTGTACGGCAGCAAATTTCAGAAACGGCAGGCGAGTCTCGATCGAGCGTTGCACCAGCTCGCGCTGGTATTCGTCCACGGCGTCCCATTTATTGACCGCCAGCACCACTGCACGGCCGCTCTCAAGGATGTAGCCCGCGATATGCGCATCCTGGTCGGTCACCCCCTGAGTCGCATCGAGCAAAAGCAACACCACGTTGGCCGTGCCAATCGCCTGCAGCGTCTTGACCACCGAGAACTTCTCGATGGCTTCGAACACCTTGCCTTTGCGGCGCAAGCCCGCAGTATCAATCAGCTCGAAGCGCTGGCCGTTGCGCTCAAACGGTATCGTGATCGCGTCGCGCGTGGTGCCGGGCAGGTCGAACGCGACCAGCCGCTCCTCGCCCAGCCATGTGTTGATCAGTGTTGATTTTCCGACGTTGGGTCGCCCCGCGACCGCCAGCTTGATGAGGCCGCTGTCGACTTCCCCTGCGTCCTCCGGGGGTTCCGCCAGATTCAGCGGCTCCAGCGCCAGCTCCACAAGGCCGTGGATGCCCTGGCCGTGGGAGGCCGAGATCGGATACACCTCGCCCAAACCGAGTTCGAAGAACTCGTTCAGTTGCGCGCCAGCCTGCATGCCCTCGGCCTTGTTCGCAGCCAGCAACGTAGGTTTGCCCAGGCGGCGCAGGAAATTGGCGATGTCGTGGTCCTGGGCCGACAGGCCGGCACGAGCGTCCACGACAAAAATGACCACATCGGCCTCTGCCACCGCCTGGCGCGTCTGTTTGGCCATTTCCTTGTAGATGCCGCTGGTCGCATCCGGCTCGAACCCACCGGTATCGATGGCGATGAATTCGTGCGAACCCTGGCGGCCATTGCCGTAGTGCCGGTCACGCGTCAATCCCGCGAAGTCGGCCACGATCGCGTCGCGCGACCTGGTCAACCGGTTGAACAGGGTTGACTTGCCGACGTTGGGTCGTCCCACCAGAGCCAGCACAGGTTTCACGTACGCCGGCCCGTCAGGTCATTGGGGTTGGAAACCATACACGCCCCCGTTGCGTGTCACCACGACGAGGGTATTGCCAGCAGCCACGGGCGCAGCCGCGACGGCCGAGCCGTCCGTCGCGAGACGGGTCAGCAAAGACCCGTCCTCACGCGACAGCAGATGAACAAAGCCGAAACTGTCGCCAATCACTACGGAGCGCCCAAGTGCCAGCGGAGCGGTCAGGCCGCGGTACTGCAGCTGCGCGGTGCTCCAGGCCTGCTCGCCGTTGCTGCGTTGCCAGGCCTTCACGGTGCCATCGATCTCGGTGCCGAACAGGAGTCCTTCGCTGCCGCTCAGGCCTGTGCCGCCATTGGCCGCCTTGGTCCACAGAGCAGTGCCGCGGGAGGCGTCGACGCAGCCAAACGCCATCTGGAAGGCGCGCGCGCACACCACATCGCCAACCCGACTCACCGGGCTCACCAGGTCAACCAGCCGCTCAACGTCATTGGTGCCGCGCGGTATGGCGATCGGCACCTCCCAGCGCAGGCTCCCGTTGAGCGGATTGAGTCCCAGCATACGGCCCGACAGGCCAACCACCAGGGTATCGCCGACCGCCAGCAGGACGCCGCCCTGATGCAGCACCAGCGGCTCGCTCGGCGGCTTTTGCAGCCACAAGCGGCGGCCTGACTGGCCGTCGTAGGCGCTCACGGACCGGTCCGCCGCAAGCACGAACACCCGCGCGCCTGCCACCAGCGGTGCCGTGTAGGCCTGCGCATCCAGCTTCTGTTGCCACAGTTCGTGGCCGCCTTCGATTGCGACCAGTTGGTTGCCTATCGTCACCACGGCTGTCAGCTTGCCGTCGCTGCCGACACCGGCGGCGATGGGCGTGTGCAACGACATGCGCCACAGGTCACGCCCGGTACGCGCATCGAGCGCGACCACGGTGCCGTCGGAGCCAGCCAGCGTTACCGTGCTGCCCTGGACGTTGACGTCGAGCGGAAAGTCGACCCGTCCCACGTTCGCAGTCCAAACCTGCCGCACGCCGATCAAGGCCTCGTTCGGAGCCAGCGGCGTCGGTTTCGGCGGCGGCGAGCCGGTTGAACATGCCGCCAGGGTTGCTGCAAAAAGAATAGCTAACAGCGCCCGTGGGGCCATCAATGAAGGCACAAAACGCGTCAAACTCACTTCAACTCCCCAGTGGCGCGCGCGCTGGCTGGCGGCACCATCGCCCCAACCACTGGCAAGGCTCCGGCCTGGGGATCCACACCCAGTGCGTTCAACTTGACCTCCACCACCCGCCGGTATTGCGATCCCACCTCGAAACCCTTGTAGGCCTTGCTGTACTGCGCCACGGCGTCGGCCTTCTTGCCCTGCAGTACATCGATGTCGCCGAGTCTGTCCGCCACCAGGGGCTGGAACTCCGTCGGGAAGGAGCCGCTGAGTTGCTTGCGAGCATCATCGTAAGCCTTCGATTCCATGAGAACGGCCGCCAGACGCAGTTTGGCGATGGACTGGTAACCCTCGTCAGATGCCTTGTCGGCAACCCAAGCCAGCGCCGCTTTGGCGCCGTCGATGTTGCCCTTTTCGTCCATCACCTTGGCCGCCAGTAGGCCCGACTGCTGCGCGTACGTGGTGCTTCCGTAGCGGTCCTTCATGTCGGCAAACGTACGCTCCAGCATGACCATGTCGCCAGACTGTGCCGCACGCTCGACCGCATCAAACAGAACCGAAGCCTTGGCGGCCTGGCCACGCGCCCAGTACTGGTATCCGTTCCACGCCGCCATCGCGCCCACCACGATCAGCAGCGTCCAGGTGATCAGGTCGCCGTACTTCTTCCACAAGTGCTTGACCTGATCAAGCTGCTCCTGCTCTTCAAGGTTCAGAGGTGTTGCCATGGTGTGTGATTTGTTTAAGTCAGCGATTGTAGGGTGGCAGCCCAGGTGGCCACATCGGCCAGCGACTGCAGCACCTGCTGACCGCTGCCGTCGCGCAGGGATTTGACCGTGACCTGGTCTTGCGCCAACTCGTTGGCGCCGAAGATCAAGGCGTGGCGCGCGCCGCTGGCATCGGCCTTCTTGAGCTGTGACTTCATGCTGCCCCTGTCCACGCCGGCGCTCGAATGCATCTGCACGTTGACGCCCGCGTCACGCAGCGCCTGCAACGCCCGCATCGCCACGGGCAGCGCCGCCGCGTCGGGAATCACGGCGTAGGCGTCCGGCACTGACGGCGCAATGGTGTTGCCCAATTCCTGCAACAGCAACAGCAGTCGCTCCACCCCCAGACCCCAACCGACGGCCGGCGTCGGCTTGCCGCCGAGCTGCTCGAACAGGCCGTCGTAGCGCCCGCCGCCGCAGATCGTGCCCTGCGAGCCGAGCTTGTCGGTGACCCATTCGAAAACGGTCAGGTTGTAGTAGTCCATGCCGCGCACCAGGCGCGGATTGACACGGTACTCCAGCCCGACTGCATCGAGGATGGCGCGCACCGCGGCCAGATGCGCCAGAGAGACTTCACCCAGAAAGCTCATGAGCTGCGGCGCCGATTCGACGATTGCCTGCATCGCCGGGTTCTTGCTGTCGAGGATGCGCAGCGGGTTGCTGTGCAGGCGCCGCCTGGCGTCCTCGTCGAGCATCGCCGCATGCGCCTCGAAGTGGGCAATCAGCGCCTCACGATGCTTCTGGCGCTCCTCGCCCTGTCCCAGACTGTTTATCTCCAGCCGCACATCCTCGCCTTCGACCATACCCAGTTCGCGCCACAGCGCACGGCACATCAGGATCTGTTCGGCATCCACGTCAGGCCCGGCGTAGCCCAGGGCCTCGACGTCGATCTGATGAAATTGGCGATAACGGCCCTTTTGCGGACGCTCGTGGCGAAACACGGCACCCATGGTCCATACGCGCAGCGGGCCGTTGTACAGCGCGTTGTGTTCGACCATCGCGCGCACGATGCCGGCGGTGGCTTCGGGGCGCAGGGTGAGCTGGTCGCCGTTCATCGAGTCGGTAAACGAATACATCTCCTTCTCGACGATGTCGGTCACCTCGCCCAAGCCGCGCACGAACAGAGCGGTCGGCTCGACGATGGGGGTGCGAACATTGGCGTAGCCGTAGCGTCGCATCAGCCCGCGCACCTTGTCTTCAAACCATTCCCAGCGCGCCGAGTCGGGCGGCAGGATGTCGTTCATGCCCTTGACGGCGAGCAACTTCTGAGCCATGGATTCTATTGGGTACTATCTATATAATAGCTGCAAATGCAGCATTGAAGCTGCTTACAGCCTTTTTTATCACTAAAATCTGAAAATGCCGCTCAGACGATCTCGGCCGCGTGCCGGGTGCCAAAGCGCTTTTCAATATAGTTTTCGACGATGACCTGAAACTCCTGCGCAATGTGTTCGCCGCGCAGGGTCACGCTCTTTGCACCGTCGATATAAACGGGAGCCGCCGGTGCCTCGCCCGTGCCCGGCAGGCTGATACCGATGTCGGCGTGCTTGCTC
>JBDTCK010000111.1:0-36325 GCA_039923645.1 Rhodoferax sp. | reverse complement strand
CTGGGTGTGCTTTTCCGACCAGGCCTCGCATGCAGTGATGTCGGGTCAGTACATGCTCGAGCAGACCCTGTTTCTCGCACCCGAGCATCTCTACGATCCGCAGGCCAGCCCGCTGGCGATTCTTTCCAGGCTGACGGGCCGGCCCCTGGTGGCGCAGCGGGCGAAGTAGGCACGCGGTTGAGGGTCTATTCGCGCCAGTGCGTCGCGACCCAGCCCGCAGGGCGCATGCTGCGAAAACTGCGGTTGCGTCGCCCGGCCAGCGCATCGGGCGGATTGCACTCTCCGTGGAAGATCACGATGCGTGCACCCGCGGGCACGGCCGGTTCGGCCCAGTAGTTGGTCGGCCAGCGCGGGATGCTGTGGTATTTGAAGCTGGGACACCAGGCAGCGGGCCAGTAGCGCAGCTTGCCCTGACGGTGCAGGAAGTCCGACAGATACGCCTGCTCGTTTCGAAAGCGCGACTGCACCTCGTCCACGTGGGATTTGAAATAGGCCAGTACATCGGGATGCGCACCCAGCTCGAAGCGATAAACCGATGAGTTGCCGGTGATGCGCTGTGTCTGCCACGGACGGCGGTAGTCGCGGATGATCAGGAAATCTCCGGGTTCTTGGAAAAAGGCGTCCAGGCTGCCTACGATCACCACGTCGACATCGAGAAACAGTGCGGTGCCACGCAACCCGTGTAGATCGGCCGAAAAGGTGGTGAGCTTCTTCCAGGCCCGATCGGGCGCGCCGGGGGGCAAATCGAGTTTCAATTCCGGGATCGGGAAACATTCCGCCTCGGCCCGGATGCCTTGGCGGTCGTCGGTCAGGCACACGAAGCGGAAGTCGCCGCCAAGGTGGCGGCGCACCATGGCATACAGGCGGTTGACATACTCGGGGCCATATTTCGTGCCCCATTTCATACAGATGACGTTGCGCTGGGCCGGCGCAACTGGCTGGGCCGCGATCGACATGGTGTCAGGTCTGGCTGCGTTTTTTGACTGACGTCTGCGGCTTGGGTTTGGCCCGCTTTACCTTGCCGCCGGGCGTCAGGCGCTGGTTGCCCAGCACGCGCAGGGTTTTGACCTCGGGGCGCTGGCCGCCGCGCTTGCTGTACTTGAGCACCTTGAAGTCGCGCGGGCCGGCCATGCGGTCCTCGTCGATGACCTTTTCCTTTTCGGGCTGCGGACGCCACAGCACCAGCAGTTTGCCGATCTGCTGGATGGGAGCGGCCCCCAGCTCATCGGCCAGGGTCTTGTAAATCTCGTTGCGTACGGTGCGATCGTCCGAGAAAACGCGTACCTTGATCAGCCCGTGGGCGTTGAGGGCACCGTCTGTTTCCTTTTTGACGGCTGCCGTCAGGCCGCCTGCGCCGATCAGGACCACCGGGTCGAGGTGATGGGCGTTGGCGCGGTGAACCTTGCGCTGGGCGGGAGTGAGTTGAATTTGGGGCATGCCCGTATTATCGAGGCAGTATGAAAGTCAAAACCAAAAGTAAGAAAGTCAACAGGGCGTGGCTCAACGACCACGTCAACGACCCTTACGTCAAGCTCGCCACGCGCGAGGGCTACCGTGCGCGTGCGGCCTACAAGCTCAAGGAAATAGACGAAACACTGGGACTGATCAAGCCCGGCCAGCTGGTGGTCGATCTGGGGTCGACTCCTGGCGCGTGGAGCCAGTATCTGCGGCGCAGGCTGTCGCCGGGCGGCGCGGCGACGGGTGCGCTCAATGGCACCATCATTGCGCTGGACATTCTCCCCATGACGCCGATCGAAGGGGTCGTATTCCTGCCCGGTGATTTTCGCGAACCAGAGGTGCTACATAAATTGGAGCATGAAATGCAGAACCGGAAAGCCGATGTGGTGGTTTCCGACATGGCGCCGAACCTCTCGGGAATCGAGTCTGCCGACACTGCGCGCATTTTGCTTCTGGTGGAACTGGCGGTTGAATTCAGCCAGCAGCACCTCAAACCCGAGGGCGCGCTGGTTGCCAAGGTTTTTCATGGCGGCGGCTACGCTCAACTCACCCAATTGTTCAAAGAGACCTTCAAGGTCGTCAAACCTATCAAACCGAAGGCTTCGCGCGGCAAATCGTCCGAGACCTTTCTGGTCGGGATCGGACTCAGGAACAGCGGGCCGGAGCTTGATCGGGGTCAGGAAACCGTAGGAAATGCCCGCAAACCCTTGTAACGCCTGTGGCTGATGAGCGCAAAAGCCATGGGAGCACGCCTTGAAACGCCTAAAATGAGTCACAAGTACGTAGGGTCCGGAAAAGCGTTCCGGTACTTTTTGCAGTCTTTTGTTATCGGAGCCTTGCTTGAACAATCAGTGGTTCTCAAAAATCGCCATCTGGCTCGTGATCGCCATGGTGCTGTTCACGGTATTCAAACAGTTTGATACCCGTGCAACGACCAGTGCGGGGTACGTGGGTTACTCCGACTTCCTGGCGGATGTACGTAGCGGCCAGATCAAGACTGCGACCATTCAGGAGGGCCAGGGCGGCACGGACATCGTGGCCCTCACCAATGATGACCGCAAGATCCGCACCACTGCCACCTACCTCGACCGTGGTCTGGTTGGTGATCTGATCAACAACAACGTCAAATTTGATGTCAAGCCGCGCGAAGAAGGCTCGTTGCTCATGACGCTGCTGGTCAGCTGGGGCCCGATGCTGCTGCTGATTGGTGTCTGGGTTTACTTCATGCGCCAGATGCAGGGCGGCGGCAAGGGCGGGGCGTTCAGCTTCGGCAAGAGCAAGGCTCGCATGATGGACGAGAACAACAACAACATCACCTTTGCGGACGTGGCCGGCTGTGACGAGGCCAAGGAAGAAGTCAAGGAGGTGGTTGACTTCCTCAAGGACCCGCAGAAATTCCAGAAGCTCGGCGGGCGCATTCCACGCGGCCTGCTGCTGGTCGGGCCCCCGGGCACCGGCAAGACTTTGCTCGCCAAGGGGATCGCCGGCGAAGCCAAGGTGCCGTTCTTCAGCATCTCCGGCTCTGATTTCGTCGAGATGTTTGTCGGCGTCGGCGCGGCCCGTGTGCGCGATATGTTCGAGAACGCCAAGAAAAACGCACCCTGCATCATCTTCATCGATGAAATCGACGCCGTCGGCCGCCAGCGTGGCGCGGGCCTGGGTGGCGGCAATGACGAGCGCGAACAGACCCTGAACCAGATGCTGGTCGAGATGGACGGGTTCGAAACCAACGTGGGCGTGATCGTAGTGGCTGCTACCAACCGCCCCGACATCCTGGACGCCGCGCTGTTGCGTCCCGGGCGCTTCGACCGCCAGGTTTATGTGACGCTGCCCGACATCCGGGGCCGCGAGCAGATCCTGCACGTTCACATGCGCAAGATTCCGGTGAGCCAGGACGTGAACGCTGGCATCATCGCGCGCGGCACGCCGGGCATGAGCGGTGCGGACCTCGCCAACCTGTGTAACGAAGCGGCGCTGATGGCCGCGCGTCGCAACGCTCGCGTGGTGGAGATGCAGGACTTCGAGAAGGCCAAGGACAAGATCCTGATGGGCCCAGAGCGCAAGAGCATGGTGATGCCCGAGGAAGAGCGCCGTAACACGGCCTATCACGAGTCGGGTCATGCGTTGCTGGGCAAGCTGCTGCCCAAGTGCGACCCGGTGCACAAGGTCACCGTGATTCCGCGCGGCCGCGCGCTGGGTGTGACCATGAGCCTGCCGGCACAGGATCGCTACAGCTACGACAGCGAATACATGCTGAGCCAGATCGCCATGCTGTTTGGCGGGCGCATCGCCGAGGAAGTGTTCATGCATCACATGACAACCGGTGCCAGCAACGACTTCGAGCGTGCAACGCAGCTCGCGCGCGACATGGTGACGCGCTACGGCATGACAGACGCGCTGGGCCCGATGGTCTATGCCGAAAACGAAGGTGAAGTGTTCCTGGGCCGCTCGGTCACCAAGACCACCACGATGAGCGAGGAAACCATGCAAAAGGTCGACGCCGAAGTGCGCCGCATCATCGACCAGCAATATGCGCTGGCACGCAAGCTGATCGAGGACAACAGCGACAAGATGCATGCCATGGCCAAGGCGCTGCTGGAGTGGGAAACCATCGATGCCGAGCAGCTCGACGACATCATGGCCGGCAAGGAACCGCGTCCGCCCAAGGACTGGACGCCGCGCGTCCCGCCCGCAACGGATGGTGGCACGGGCGGTGGCGGCGGCCCGCCCCCCGGCGTCAAGCCGGACCCTGCACCGACGGTGGTCTGAGCGGCGGCTGCACCCGCGGACGGGGCAAAGGACACTAAAACGGGGCTGCTGAAGCCCCGTTTTGCTTGATTGACGAATCGCCGGAATGTAGGGCTTTCGCGCCGCCGAGTGACATGGATCAATGACGGTTGCCGCGTGGCTGCGTATGCTGTATCTGGATCCTTCAATTACACACTCCCATGAACACCGGCCCGACCGTCTCCGCACCTGATACCGGCGGGCTTGATGTGACGCATCACGCTTGGCACGAAGACTTTCAGGCGCTCTTGACGGGCACGCTGTTCGTGGGGTTGGGCGTGGTGATGTTCGGGCAGGCCGGCTTGCTGACCGGCGGCACGGCGGGCCTGGCCTTCCTGATCCATTACGGAACGGGAATGGACTTTGGCCTAGCTTTTTTCCTGGTGAACCTGCCGTTCTACGCGTTTGCCTGGTGGCGTATGGGCGCGGCCTTCACGCTCAAGACGTTTGCGGCCGTGGGCCTGCTCTCGTTATTTGCGCATTTCCTGCCGCGCGGTCTGGCCTTCAACTACCTTTCGCCGCCACTGGCCGCCGTGCTCGGCGGCCTGTTGTGCGGCGCCGGCATGCTCATGCTGTTTCGCCACCGGGCCAGTCTCGGCGGCCTGAATGTGCTGGTGCTCTACCTGCAGGAATCGCTGGGGTGGAGTGCGGGCAAGGTGCAGATGGTTTTCGACAGCCTCATCGTGCTGGGAGCTTTCTACGTGGCCGATGCGGGGCGCATTGCACTTTCTGTGCTGGGCGCAGTGGTGCTGAATTTGACCCTGGCCATCAATCACCGACCGGGGCGGTACCTGGCCGTGTAGAGTGCCGCTCAGGTGTCGCGATGACGTTGTGGGGGTACAACCATGGTGATGAATGAAGTCCGGCAGGCTCTTGCCTGGTGCATAGGCATCAATTACGCACTGCTGCTGGTGTGGGTCGGTCTTTTTATCTTTGCCCACGAGGGGCTGTACCGTCTGCACACGCGCTGGTTCAAACTGTCGACTGAGACCTTCGACGCCCTAAACTATGCGGGTATCGCTGTCTACAAAATGGGGATCATCCTTTTCAACCTGGTGCCTTGGGTGGCACTTTATATTTCGTCCTAGCCGACCGTTCACTGGCATCGCGCCGCTTGCACTCCCCCACCGTCATGTTCTGGCAAACCACCCGCTACGCGATCGACCTGACCCAGCCGCGCGTCGTGGGTATCGTCAACGTCACACCCGACTCGTTTTCCGATGGCGGCCAGCACGCCACCACTAGTGGCGCCCTGCAGCATTGCGAGCAACTGTTGAAGGACGGGGTGCACATTCTGGACATCGGCGGCGAGTCCACCCGTCCCGGTGCGCAACCGCTGCCGCTGCATGACGAGCTGGCGCGCGTATTGCCGGTCGTGAGAGATGCCGTCAAGCTGGGGGTACCGGTCTCTGTGGATACCTACAAGCCGCAGGTGATGCAGGCCGTACTGGACCTGGGCGCCGACATCATCAATGACATCTGGGCGCTGCGCCAAGACGGCGCCCCGCAGGCCGTGGCACGGCATCCCAACTGTGGCGTTTGCCTGATGCACATGCACCGGGAGCCACAAACCATGCAGACTGCGCCCATGGAGGGCGACGTGGTTTCGCAGGTACTATCGTTTTTGGAGCGAACTGCGAAGGCCCTGCAAGGGCTGGGCGTCGATAAGGCGCGCATCGTGCTGGATCCCGGCATCGGCTTCGGCAAAACCGTGGCGCAAAACTTCGAGCTGCTCGCACGCCAGAGGGAACTGCTGGTTGCCGGCTATCCGATTCTCGCGGGTTGGTCGCGCAAGTCGTCGCTGGCTGCAGTGGCCACAGTAGGCGGTCACGAGCCGCCGGCGAGCGAACGCATGGTGCCCAGCGTGGCCGCGGCGCTGCTCGCGGTGGAGCGCGGTGCGGCCATTGTGCGGGTCCATGATGTGCGCGAGACCGTGGCCGCATTGAAAATTCTGAATGCTATAAATAAAATAGCCGGTAATGTTGATACTTGAAGGGAAGAGGGAAAAAATGACACGCAAATACTTCGGCACGGATGGCATCCGAGGCACGGTTGGGCAACCGCCCATCACGCCCGACTTTGTGCTGCGCCTGGCGCACGCCGTGGGCCAGGTGCTTAAAAAATCGGAGTCGCGACCCACCGTGCTGATCGGTAAGGACACCCGCATTTCCGGCTACATGCTGGAGAGTGCGCTGGAGTCCGGCTTTAACTCTGCAGGTGTCGACGTGGTGCTGCTCGGCCCCCTGCCGACGCCCGGCGTGGCCTACCTCACGCGGGCGCAGCGCGCGAGTCTGGGCGTGGTCATCAGTGCCAGTCACAACCCGTTTGCCGACAACGGCATCAAGTTCTTCAGCGCGCAGGGCAGCAAGCTATCCGATGCCTGGGAGCAGGCCGTGGAAGCCGCTCTCGACGAGGCGCCGGTCTGGGCCGATTCCGCCTCGCTCGGCAAGACGCGCCGGCTCGACGACGCAGCGGGCCGCTACATCGAATTCTGCAAAAGCACGTTCGCTCACGACCTTACGCTCAAGGGGCTGAAGATCGTGGTCGATGCCGCCCACGGCGCGGCCTACCAGATCGCGCCCAAGGTGTTCCACGAGCTGGGCGCGGAAGTCACTGCCATTGGCTGTGCGCCCGATGGCCTGAACATCAACCACGAGGTCGGCGCCACGCACCCTGAGGCGCTGGTGCGCGCGGTGCTGGCCAATCACGCGGACTACGGCATCGCGCTGGACGGTGATGCGGATCGGCTGCAGCTCGTCGATGCCACGGGACGACTGTACAACGGCGACGAGCTGTTGTACCTGGTGGTGGCCGACCGGCTCGCGGGGAACGACCTGATCCCCGGTGTGGTCGGCACCCTGATGACCAACATGGCGGTGGAGGTGGCGCTCAAGGCGCGCGGCCTGAAGTTCGTGCGCGCCAAGGTGGGCGACCGCTATGTGCTCGAAGAACTGGAGAAGAACCGCTGGCTGCTCGGCGGCGAGGGCTCGGGCCACTTGCTGGTGCTGGACAAGCACACCACCGGCGACGGCCTGATTTCCGCCCTGCAGGTATTACAGGCGTGCGTGCGCAGCGGCCGCAGCATGGCCCAGATGCTGGCGGAAGTGACCCTGTTCCCGCAAACCCTCATCAATGTTCGGTTGCGCCCCGGCCAGGACTGGAAGAACAACACCCAACTAGCGGCAAAAACCCGGGCGGTCGAGGCCGAACTGGGCGATGCCGGTCGCGTGCTGATCCGCGCCAGCGGCACCGAGCCGGTGCTCCGCGTGATGGTGGAGGCGCGTGATGCCGCAAAGGCCAGGGCCTGTGCGCAGCAATTGGTGGAGGCGGTGCAGGCGGGGTGATGATCGATTCCTCGCAGCTTGCTGCCGGCGTCGTCGACGCCGTCAGCGTGAGTCGAACACACACGTTCAGCAAGGTTCCGTGCCAGAGCATCACGCTCCTTGTCGGGCTGGGCGTCGAAGACGATGCACATTGCGGTGAGAAGGTCCAGCATCGATCCCGCGTCGCGCGCAATCCGGATCAACCTAACCTGCGGCAAGTTCACCTCCTTCATGCCGAGTTGCGGCACGAGCTGGCGGCGGCAGGCTACGTCATTGATTCGGGTCAGATCGGCGAAAACATTACGACGCGGGGGCTGCCCTTGCTCGAGTTGCCCGTCGGCACCAGACTTCATCTGGGTCAGACCGCCGTGGTTCAGATGACGGGACTGCGCAACCCCTGTGTGCAACTCGATCGCTTCAAAAGCGGTCTGATGGCTGCGGTGCTGGACCGGGACCAGGATGGAAACCTTGTGCGCAAGGCAGGCATCATGGGTGTTGTTCTTGAAGGTGGCCAGGTTTACCCGGGAGACGCGATTCGCGTCACACTGCCGCCCGCGCCACACCTGCCACTGGAATGGGTGTAGCCTCGTTCACCCTGCATGGAGGGGACCACGGGTCTTCTCCCGGCTCAACCCTTCTGGTGCTCGCGGAATTTGGAATAAGCTACTTAACTGATAGCTGACACCCAATATCCATTAATGGTTTCAAGGCTATTTCATGGTTAATTCCAGTCCACTTCAGTCTGTGAGAATTCTCCCGGCAGATTACGCCAACAAGATCCACGCGCAGGCGCTCGTGACGCTGCTCGACGCCTACGCGCGCGATCCGGCGGGCGGCGGTGAGCCGCTGAGTGATTTCGCCCGCGCGAACGTTGTTCACGAGCTCGGCCGCCGACCGCAGGCCTTCAGCGTGCTGGCGTTCGATGGTCCCGAGCCGGTCGGATTGGTCAACGCCATCAAGGGGTTTTCCACCTTTGCTTGCCGGCCGCTCGTCAACGTGCACGATGTGGCGGTGGCAGCCAGCCACCGCCGGCGGGGGATCGCGGCGCTGATGCTGGCCGAGGTGGAGCGCATCGCGCGCGGGCGCGGCGCCTGCAAGCTCACGCTCGAGGTACTGTCCGGCAATGGCAGCGCACGCAGGCTTTACGAGCGGCTGGGCTTTGCTGACTTCCAGCTGGACCCAGCAATGGGGCAGGCGCAGTTCCTGCAAAAATGGCTGGCGTGAAATTGCCGGCGCCTCCTGGCCGGCTCCAAAAGAACAATAAGTTGCGCGACAAGAGCCGGGTCGCCCCGGTTATGGTGATCCTGTCCAGCCTGCTGGCGAGTACAAGCACGAGTCCGGTGCACGCGCAAGACGCCGCCCCCGAGGCCAGCGGCGCCACGCCCTTCAAGCTCACGACCGGCTTGTATTTGTTATCGGGGGCCGGTGCGCCAAGTGGCTTGGGGCTGGACGTCAACCTGCGCTATACCTCCTCAAAGCTGGGTGACCTCTGGCTGGGCTGGTTTCGTGCGCCGGTGCTGGCGACGTCCCAGCCGCGCGCGGGCTGGGACCGTACGTGTGACTTCGGCGCGGTGCGTTTTATGCCCTCGCTGCAAGTGGCCTCGGGCGGGTTCTGGGGCGGTAGCGTGGGGCTGGAGACCGGCGACAGCTGGTTTGCCGGAGTCGGGCTGGGACGCACCAATCTGCACAACTACGCCAACCTCAATTTCGATCCGAACGATGCCTGGACGCTGTCGGGCGGCTATCGCTGGAGCCAAAGCCGTTCGCTGTCGGTGCAGATCGTGCGCGACAACCGGCAAAATCCCGGCCAGCAAAACGTGCACCTGCTTTACCGTACCCCGGTGGCAAACGGTCGTTTGCTGACGCTCGACTTGCTGGCCAAAACCGGCCTGATCGGTGGCGTGCCCATTCACCGCCTGGGCCTGTCGGTCACCTATGACTGGTCGCGCTACTTCGTGCGGCTGGCTTACGATCCGAAGGTGAATTTCACGCCGCAGGATATGTGGCGGCTGTCGGTGGGCTCGCGGTTTTAGCGTGGCCCGCACGCGCCAAGTGCCCCGGTGCGACCCGCAATCACTGGATGAATGTTGTGCTGCGCAACTGCTCGACCATGGCCATCAATCGTGGGCCAAAGAGCGTCTCAATGGTGTTTCGCTTCACCCTGTTGATCGAAACGACGCAATTGAAAACCAGGAGTTCACCGTCAACGGGCCGGCCCATGGGAACCCCAACGGCATGGAAGTCCGGGTGCTGCTCGCCAAGGCTGCTGCAAAAGCCTTTCTGTGCAAATTCCTTCTGAGCTTGCAGCAGTGGCGCCTGGCACCGATCCCAGACGGATGGTGTTCGAACGCGAATGGCATTCAATATGGAGTCTCTTGTTGCGACATCGCAGCCCGCGATAAACGCATGACCAATCGCCGTCGACGCGATCGGATAACGCAAGCCGATGTCGGAGAACTGCATTGATTTTCTTGTGTCCGAGCGACTGGTCTCGACATAGACGATGCTCAAACGATCCCGGATACCCATGGACACCGAGCACTGCAGCGATCGCGCCAGTTCGTTCATCAGGGGCCGGGCCATTTGGCGGAACGCAATGGACGCCAGCAACGGGTAGCCCAACGAGATGACGGCCGGGGCCAACCGGTATTTTCCCGTGGCGTCATCGGTCCGCAGATAACCCAGCTTGCACAGGGTATAGGTATAGCGCGAAATCGTTGGCCGGGAGAGCCCGGTCCGCTCAGCCAACTCGTTATTTCCCAGAAGCGGCTTGACGGGTGTGAAGCGCCGCAGGATTTCCAGACCATTGGCGAGGGTACTGGCAAATTGACGGTCTTCCGGCGCGGGCAGATCGCCCGCCTCATATTCCAGATCGGCTGGGTCCTGATCCATCTCGTAGGCGCTGATACCGCGGTGAATCACACTGGGCTCCTCATCGTTTCCGCCGATGTCAATCCAATTTGGATTTTGCATATCCAAACAGCAATAGTGTAAATCCTTGATATCCATCAATACTTCGCAGGCAGGAAAAGCGTTCAAAAAAACAAACCATGACTACAACCATCAGCGATCCACTGGCTACCTGGGTGTGCCTGGTCTGCGGCTCGTGCTATGACGAACGCGTGGGGGCTCTCGCAGGTGGTATTGCGCCGGGAACATCGTGGCGCGACGTGCCCGAAAACTGGCTCTGTCCCGACTGTGGTGTGAGCAAGGCTGAATTTGAGATGGTGCAAATTTAACGCAGGAAACTATATGCTGAACAAAGAAGACAACGAATTGTTGACCAGAACCGGCACAGAAACACCCATGGGTCAGTTCATGCGGCGTTTCTGGATGCCGGTGTTGCTTTCGGCTGAACTTGCCGAGCCCGACGGTCCCCCAAAGAAGATCAAGGTGATGGGTGAGGACCTGCTGGCTTTTCGCGACACTAAGGGGCGTGTCGGTGTGGTTGAACCGACTTGCCCACACCGTGGCGTGAACCTTTATTACGGACGCAATGAGGAATGTGGACTGCGCTGCGTCTTTCACGGGCTCAAGTTCGACGTAGAAGGCAACTGTGTCGACATTCCCATTGCACCCAAGGACACCAATAGGGAGCGCATGCGGATCAAAGCCTACCCGACGCGCGAATGGGGTGACATCATCTGGGCATACATGGGCCCGGCAGAACATATGTCGGAGTTGCCACAGATGGAATTCGGTCTGGTGCCACCTTCGCACCGCTATGTGTCGAAGAAGTGGCAGGATTGCAACTGGGTGCAGTGCCTTGAAGGTGCGATCGATACGGCGCACTTTTCCTTCCTCCACATGGTGATTGCGCAGGACGAAAAGAAGGCATTCGAAATGCTCCAGCACGCGGCCATAGGCGCGCAGGACACCAAGAACGACCGCATTCGCTGGGTGCGTGATGACCCGATGCCCAGTTTCCAGATCAACACGACCGACGTCGGACTGGTGATTGGTGGCGCACGCAAGGCCGATGACGATCAACTGTACTGGCGCATTGCGCAGTTCATGCAGCCCAATCACGCCCTGGTTCCGAGCGCCTTCCCCGGTGAGAACTATCACGGGCAGACCTGGATCCCCGTCAGCGACGGCTCCTGCTGGATCTACACCTATACGTGGAATCCGGATCATCCGTTGACTGAGGAGGAGCGCGATTCATGCAGACACGGGCACACAGTGCACGCCGAGGTGGACGAGAACTATGTCCCACTGGCCACACTTGGCAACGATTATCTGATCGATCGCGAAGAACAAAAGTATCACAGCTTTACCGGCATCAAGGGCGTCTCGAACCAGGATGCCGCAGTTCAGGACAGCATGGGCGCCATTGCAGATCGCACGCGTGAGCACCTCTTTGCCACTGACGTTGGCGTCGTCAAGTTTCGTCGGCACATGTTGGGCGCAGTGCGTGCACTGCAACAGGATGGTCAGGAGCCAGCGGCGGCAAGATGTCCGCAGGGGTACACAGTGCGTTCAGGGGGCTGGTTGACGCACCAGTCAAAATCGTTGGCCGAGGTGATGGTCGAGCGTTTTGGCGATCCTCAGGGAAATGTGAGCAAGCGTCGCGAACCTGCGGATATCCCTGCAGTGTCGTCGGTTGGAGGGGAAAAAGCATGAGCGCCATGACCCGTTTCATCGTTGTCGTGCTGAGCAGTGTGTGGCTCAGCTTGTGCAGTCCCTGGGCCGCGGCAGAACAGGCCTATCCGTCCAAGCCGATCCGCTTTGTGGTGCCCTATCCACCGGGTGGCGTGGGTGATGTCCTCGCTCGGGCGCTGGGCATGCAACTGGCCCAGAAGCTGGGTCAGCCTGTGATTGTCGACAACAAACCCGGGGCCAGCCAGATGATCGGAGCGGAAGCCGTGGCCAAGTCCGAGCCGGACGGCTACACGCTGTATCTGGGCAGCCTGTCCAGCCTGGTGCTCAACGTGGGGTCTTACAAAAAGCTGTCCTACGATCCGATCAAAGACTTCGCGCCGGTCTCGCTGTTTTTCAGCACGCCCCTGTACCTCGTTGTCAACCAGAACCTGCCGGTGCATAGCGTGGCTGAATTGATAGCCTACGGCAAGGCACACCCGGGCCAGTTGAGCTTCGGCTCCATTGGTCGCGGCAGCTCGGTCCATCTGACCGGCGAGATATTCAAGGAAAAGACAGGGGTGGACATGCTGCATGTGCCCTACAAGGGCAGCGTTCCTGCGGAGACAGATCTGGTGGGCGGGCAGATCCAGCTCATGTTCGATGGAGGGACATCCGCGCTGCCGTTGGTGCGTGGGGGCAAGTTGCGAGTGCTTGGCGTTACAAGCGCGCAACGCGCCAGCAGCACACCCGACGTACCGACTATCGCGGAATCCGGCGTACCTGGTTTTGATGTGTCCAGCTGGTTTGGCATCGTTGCTCCAGCCAAAACCCCGAGCGTCATCGTGAAACGGTTGTCGAGCGAGATAAACGAAATTCTCAAGGGCAAAGCGTTTCGCGACCGTTTCCAGACCAACGGGATCGAGATTGCCGGCAGCACGCCCGAAGAGATGACCGCACGCATCAAGGCGGACCTTCCCAAGTGGGGTCAGATCCAGCGCCAGGCAGGCATCAAACCGGAGTGAGAAATGGCAGATAACCGTTTCAAGAGGCTTGTGCACGCCGGCCACCCCCAATACGGACTGTTTTGCGTGTCCAACGCGCTGCAGACCGCCGAGGCACTCGCGCACAGCGGACTGGATTTCATCGTCTTCGACGCCGAGCATTCACCGCAATCCCTGCCGCACCTGCATGCACAGCTTGCGGCATTGGCTGGCGCGCCGATTGCGTCAATCGTGCGTGTCGCGGGGCTTGACATCACCGCCTTCAAGCAATGCCTGGACCTGGGCGCCGACGCACTGATGGTGCCCAATATCGAAAACGCCGATGAGGCCCGTACCGCTGTCAGTTACACCCGCTATCCACCTGAGGGCGTGCGCGGCGTGGGCGGGACAATGCGTGTGACTCGCTACGGTCGGGACAAAGGCTACTTCGCCTCCGCAAGCGAGCGTTGTTGCCTGATCGTCCAGATTGAAAGCCGCCAGGCGCTCGCGCAACTCGATGAGATCTGCGTCGTTCCAGGCGTGGACATGGTCTTCTTTGGCCCCGCGGACTTGTCGGTCGATATGGGCTACATGGGGCAACCTTCGCATCCCGAGGTGGTCAAGGCCATCGAGGATGGGATTCGCCTTGCTCAGGGACTTGGCATGGCATCTGGCGTTTTGGCCGTGGAACCAGAGTGCGCGCGCTATGTCGAGGCAGGCGCAACCGCGGTCATTCTCGGCTCCGACCTGGGGTTGATGGTGCGCGCTGCTGACACCCTGGCTCAGCAATATGTGCGACCGCAACCTTCAATCTGAATAACGGAAACCCTATCAATGCAAAACACATCAACCCGGCTCGCCTCCCCAGACGTGGCGCAGGCGCTCGTCGATCTGGAAGCGATGCATCGCATTCGCTTCCTTGAGGAAAAAATAACGGAATTGCGAAAGCAACAGATCATCCAGGGCTCCATCCATCTGTGCATCGGTCAGGAATCCATTTACGTGGGCGCGCGCAGTGCGCTGGATGACCGCGACCGGGTCTTTAGCACCTATCGCGGTCATGGTTGGGCGATGGCGTGCGGCGTGCCGGCCGAGGCTATCCTGGCCGAACTGCTGGGGCGTGAGACCGGAGTGTGCAAGGGGCGCGGTGGTTCGGCTTTTTTCAGCGCGGCCGATTACGGCTTCTATGGCGAAAACTCGATCGTCGGGGCGGGCGCCCCGATCGCCTGCGGTGCGGCACTGACTGCCCGCGTGCGCAACGAATCGAGTGTCACGCTCACGGCGTTCGGTGACGGCGCCATGAACCAGGGCGGCATACACGAGGCCATGAACTTCGCAGCCTATCTCCACCTGCCGGTCCTGTTCGTTTGCGAGAACAATACCTATGCGGAGTTGACGCCTGTGGCCGAAACGGTGCGCGACGCGGAGCTCTACAAGCGGGCGGCGGCGTACGGTATGCCCGGCGTGCGAATCGACGGCAACGACGTCGCTGCCGTGCGTGAATGCGTGGCACACCATGCGCTGCAGGCGCGCGCTGGCAAAGGGCCGGTGCTGATCGAGATGATGACGCAGCGCCTGGTCGGGCACTACTACGGTGACATGCAAAGCTATCGGCCCAAAGGGGAATTGACCGAGGCCAAGAGACGGGAGCCTATCGTGCGGCTGCGTGAAACCCTGCTCGCAGGCGGCACGCCGCAGCCTGACCTGGACGAGGTGGAGGCCCGTGCCAAAGCCCATATCGAAACCGCTGCCCAGAGCGCCCTGGCGGCGCCGATGGCGGCCACCTCATCCGTGAAGGAACATCTCTATGCATGACGATCTGTGTCCCGTTCAAACCGTCTCGCTGACCTTTGGCAAGGCCGTCAATGCGGCATTGCGACGCGCCCTGGCCGAAATGCCAGAAACCATTCTCTACGGGGAAGACGTGGCCAAGCCGGGTGGCGTTTTCGGTGTGACCAAGAACTTGCAGGTTGAAGCCGGCGCGACGCGCGTATTTGACACGCCCATCAGCGAGACAGCGATGCTGGGTGCCGCTGTCGGCGCGGCCATGACGGGGCTTCGCCCCATCGTCGAGATCATGTGGATCGATTTCAGCCTGGTCGCGATGGACCAGATCGTCAACCAGGCGGCCAACGTGCGCTACGTATCTGCCGGCCGATTGACTGCGCCCCTGACGATTCGCACCCAGCAGGGCGCTACGCCCGGCTCATGCGCCCAACATTCGCAAAATCTGGAGGCCATGTTTGCCCATGTTCCCGGTTTGCGAGTTGGAGTCCCGGCGACGGCGCAAGACGCTTATTCCATGCTTCTGGCAGGTATCCGTTGTGACGATCCCACTCTGATTATCGAAAATCGTGGGCTTTACCATGCGGCGGAGCAAGAGGTGGTGATTGACGGTCCCATCGAGGATATAGGTCAGGCGCACGTGGCGCGAGCGGGTCAGCACGTGACGATCGTGACTTGGGGCGCCATGCTCGCGCAGGCGCTGGCAGCCGCCAGCGAACTGGAAACCCGAGGCATTCGTGCGGAGGTCATCAACGCGCGCTGGATTGCTCCGTTTGATTGGGAGACGCTGTTTGCCAGCGTGCGCAAGACCGGCAGCCTGCTGGTAGTCCATGAGGCCAACGTCAGCGGTGGCTTTGGCGCCGAGATCGCCGCGCGCACCCACCACGAGTTGCACGGTCAATTGCACGCGCCGGTGGAGCGGCTTGGTGTAGAGGACTGCCGCATGCCCGCAGCGACGCACCTGCAGTCCGTCCTCATTCCCGATGTTCATGCGATCGTCGAGCGCGCGAGCAAACTTGCGCGCTTGATGTAGGACGGCCTGCACTTGGCACTCATGGATTTCGTCGACCATGGCGCGGGCGGGCCGCCCGAGGTGCTTCGGCTTGCCCGTTGCGAATGTCCGGTAGCCCGCGCGGGCGAGGTACTGATCAAGGTGGCCTTTGCGGGAGTGAACCGGCCAGACTGCGGCCAGCGCATGGGGCGCTATCAACCGCCGCCGGGGGCATCGCCCATCATTGGTCTGGAGGTCGCGGGCCACGTGGTGCAGGTAGGCGCGGACGTGGGTCGCTGGAAAGTGGGCGATGCCGTCTGTGCGCTTACGCCGGGCGGAGGTTATGCACAGTACTGTGTGGCGCCGGCGGATCAATGTCTCGCCGTGCCGGCAGGCATGCCCCTGGAGCAGGCGGCGGCCTTGCCGGAGACGTGCTTTACCGTCTGGGACAACGTGTTCATTCGCAGTTCGCTCAAGGCGGGCGAGAGTTTTCTGGTGCATGGAGGATCGGGTGGCATCGGGACCACCGCCATCCAGATGGCCCGCGCGTTGGGCGCGCAAGTGTTGGCCACGGTGGGCAACGCGGAAAAGAAAGCCTATTGCCTTGAGGCTGGCGCGCATTGCGTCATCAACTACAGGGAGCAGGACTACGTCTCGGTCGCGATGAACTTCACGCAGAGGCGCGGGGTGGACGTGATACTCGACATGGTGGCTGGCCCCTATTTGAGACGCGATCTCGAAGCACTGGCACTGGACGGTCGCATTGCCGTGATCGCCTTCATGGGAGGAAGCGAGGCCGCCATCGACGTGATGCCGATCCTGCGCAAGCGCGCTACGATCACGGGGTCCACCCTGCGTCCCCGTACCGTGGAACAGAAAGCTGAAATCGCACGCGCGCTGGAGGAGCACTGGTGGCCGCGCCTGTCTAACCCGAAGTTGCATCCTGTGCTTCACAACATTTTCGATCTGGGTGATGCGGGCAAGTCGCATGCGTTGATGGAAAGCAGCGCGCATGTGGGCAAGATCGTGCTGGCGGTCAACCCGTCATGAAATCACCAGGAGAGTTCATGTTGCGTGAGCAAGAGCGTGCGATCGAATGGGACTGCATCACTGAATTGACCCGTTTTTATGATTTTTATGATCGTTGGGATTACGAGGCCATGGTGGCACTCTTTTCGCCAGACGGCCTATGGCATCGAGCGGGCAAGAAACTGATGGGTCGTGAGGCCATCATGGCGGAGTTGGGCCTTCGCCCGACAACCCAGAAAGTGCGGCATGTTTTGTCGAATCTGCTGGTGGATGTCGTTGATGAACAGCACGCGCTGTTGCGGGGCTATCTCACGGTCTACCGGCGTGAAGGCTGCGTACCAGACGATTCCGAGGTGCTTATTCATGCACCCAGTTTGTTGCTTCAGGTGACTGCCGGGTTCGAGAGAACATCGAATGCCTGGCTGATTTCAAAACAGGTCATGCGGCGCGATTTCATATTTCCTGCATAGCGGTGGTTGGCGCTCAGGACCTCGGCGGGCAGAGCAGGCGGCTACGCCGACAGCTGGCCAGCGCAGTGCCGGTAAAGCTGTCGCTCGAAATGCACCACAGCACCACGTCGAGCAACTGGGGCGCTATAAAAGCAAGAGCAACCCGTTCCCGTAATGCGAGGACAAACGGCTTGTTTCATGAATGAAGTGGGAGCTACTGACGCCGTGAGCATTGTCGCGGCCGACTATGCCAACCCCGTCCATGCCCGCGCGCTGATCACCCTGCTCTACGCTTACCCGCGCGAGCCGGCGGGGGTGGTGAACCATTGTCCGGGTTTGCGAAGCCGAACCTGGTGCGTGAACTCAACCGTTGAACCCGGATCGCCCGCGCCCCGACTGAGGCGCAACGCGGATGCCCGTGAACGGTCGAACCGGCAATGGAATTACAGCCCGAAATACCTTGGGATCCGCTGAGCCCGCAGCAGCGCCTGACGCAGCCGCCGCGTCGCCCGGTTGCGGATCTTTCCAGGCGCCTTGGGCGGTGTCGCGGGCGGTTGCGCGCGGGCGGCGGCGCAGGCGGCCAGGAAATCGTCGAGGATTGCGGTGTCGTTCAGGGTGTCCGAGCCAGCCCTGTGGAACTCGGGATGCCACTGGGTGGCGGCGATGTAGCCGTGCCCGCGGCTGTTCTGGCGGCGGATCGCTTCGGGCAGCCGATCGGGATAGCTCCAGGCCTCGACCTCGAAACCGGGTGCCAGCCCCTTGACGCCCTGGTGGTGAATGCTGTTGACGCGCGCGCGTGTGTGGCCAGCATACATTGTCGCCAGCCGCGTACCGGGAACGAATTCGATCTCGTGGAAGTTCTGGTCGTAAGTGACCGAATCGCGATGGTGCAGCGCGTGCAGGTGCTGCGTCTCCAGGTCCTGGTAGAGCGTGCCGCCGAAGGCGACGTTGATCAGTTGCATGCCGCGGCAGACGCCGAAGATCGGCTTGCCGGCCTCCTCGAAGGCCTCGACCACCGCCAGGTCGTAGAGGTCGCGGATGCGATCGCCCAGCCACGCGGGCTTGAGTGGGACCTCGCCGTAGCTGCCGGGCCAGACGTCGGCGCCGCCATGCATCACGACGCCATCGAGCCACTCGGCGTAGTGCGCCAACTTGACGTCGCCGCGCTGCGTCTCGCCGGTCGGGCAGGGCACCATCACGACCATTGCGCCGGCTGACATCAGCCAATGCGCGATCGACTGCTCGACATACTGCAGCGTCTTGTTGGTGAACAGCGGGCGCGCCGGATCAGCGTGCAGGAGGCAGGCGGAAAGGCCAATCTTGAGGCGGCCGGCAACAGTTTGTGGCATCGTTTGGAACAGGGCACGAGGAAGAAGCCCCATTGTGACAACTTCGCTGCCGGTCAGGGGATGGCCGGCGTGGCCTGCAGGTTCGTGGGGTCTGGTGCTGAGCTCGGGGCAGGTCAAACATGGCGTTCGCGGGCCACGTTCCCAGGGCCGCGCCGAGCAACTGACTTACTATAAAAAGAATAGCTTCTAGTGAGCTTCTGGTATGGGCTAGGGAGCCGTTTTAGGTTAAATCGAAGGCGAACACCAGGGTCATCGGCGGGTTGAAGTGCGCATCGCCGACCGGCCCAGGGTCTCGATCGGAAGGTACAGCGCGAACACCGTGGCCAGCGTGTTGGCGAGTCGATCGTCACACAACGGCCTTGGACCTGACACGGCAGTGTCATTCGGTGCTCCCAGAATACGTGCATGACCAGCACGAAGGAGTCCGCGATGACTGTGAATCTGAATGAGGCCTGTGAGCTACTTGAAGACATGGGCCGGCCTTTCCACCCTGTCATGCACAGCTTTGACCAGCAGAGCCTGCGCATTTTGCGCTGCGCGGCGCAGGCCATGGCGGGCCGCGGCGCAAGCCCGTATTTGCCGGCCGTCGGTCTTGGAGTGCCAATCCCTTGTCTGCCCCTTCACCCGGGCCTTTTTTCAAGTCAACGGGGCGTTCGCCGGGACTGCGCGCGATGGCCTCCCGGTTTCGGGGCACGGCATGAGGGTGAAGTCGGGCGGGCGCGGCGCGTGCCACTGTCACACCTTTGTCACCAAATTGGTAAATGCTATCGTGAGATAGTCTTTTTATTGCTTTACCCATTTGCCCTGAGCCAATCAGAATGCGCACCAAGATCATTGTCCGGCACGCTGTTGCCGAACCTCAAGCTATCCCGTTTCTGGATCGGGATCACAGCATGCTTGCGTTCAATGAGCGGGTGCTGGATTGGGCGCGCCGGCCCCAGGTGCCGCTGCTCGAACGGCTGCGGTATTTGTGCATCGTCTCGTCCAATCTGGATGAATTTTTCGAGATTCGTGCTGCGCCGCACCTGGATGCACTGCAAAACGGTGACCACAAGGGGACCTATACGGTCGCGTCATTTGAAGCGCTCGCCGCCGCGGCGCACCGGTTGGTCGCGCGGCAGTACGCGCTTTACAACGACGAATTGATGCCCCTGTTTGAAAAAAAAGGCATCAAGATCATCGCGCATGGTGAGCGCAATGCAACCCTGCGGCGTTGGGTTGGCCGATATTTTGAACAGGAAGTGCGTCCGCTGCTGATCCCGGTCGGGCTGGATCCGGCGCATCCGTTCCCGCAGGTTGCCAACAAATCGCTCAACTTTATCGTGCGGCTCGGGGGGCGCGATGCCTTTGGCCGCGAAAATGACATTGCCATTGTCAAGGTGCCGCGTGTTTTGCCGCGCCTGATCCGCTTGCCGGCCAAGGTCTCGGGCGGGCGAGTGTTGTTTGTTTCGTTGTCCAGTGTGATCCGTGCCAATCTGACCAAGCTCTTTCCGGGCCGTGAAGTGGGGCAGTTCTCGCAGTTCCGCGTGACGCGCCATTCGGATCTTGCCGTGGACGAAGACGATGTACAGAACCTGCGCACCGCGTTGCGGCTGGGTTTGCAGCACAGGCATTACGGCCAGGCGGTACGACTGGAAGTGTCGACGGGTTGTTCCGAATATCTGGCTGCCTTTCTGCTCAAGCAATTCAATCTGCCGGCGCTGGCGCTCTACCGTGTGCATGGACCCGTGAACCTGGCGCGTCTGACGCAATTGATCGACCTGGTGGACGAGCCCAAGCTGCTTTTTCCACCCTTCAAGCCGTCGTATCCGGCGCAACTGGTGCATGGGCAGTCCTTTTTCGAGCGGCTCAAGCAAGGGGATGTTTCGATTCATCAGCCGTTCGAGAGCTTTGATGCGGTGCTGGATTTTTTACGCGAAGCGGTGCATGACCCGCAAGTGCTCGCGATCAATCAGACCATCTACCGAACCGGTGCTGACTCGGCCATGATGGACTTGCTGCGCGAGGGCGTGCGCCGTGGCAAGGAGGTTACGGCGGTGGTGGAGCTCAAGGCACGCTTTGACGAAGAGGCCAACATCAACTGGGCCGAGATGCTGGAGTCCATCGGCGCCCAGGTGGTGTATGGCGTTGTGGGACTCAAGACGCACGCCAAGATGATGCTGGTCACGCGCCGGGAAGGCAAGCATCTGAAGCGCTACGCACACTTGTCCACCGGCAACTACAACACGCGTACAGCGCGCCTGTATACCGATGTGGGTTACTTCACAGCCGATCCGCTGTTGACGGCCGACGTCGAGAACGTATTTGTGCACCTGGCTAGCCAGAGCAAACTGCCGAAGCTGCACCGGGCATGGCTTGCGCCCTTCCAGCTGCAGAACAAGCTGATCGAAAAAATTGATTCGGTGGGTGCGGCTGCCACATTGGGCGAGGACGCCCGCATTGTGGCCAAGATGAATACGCTGACCGACGAAGCGCTGATGCTGGCCCTTATACGTGCGGGGCAGCGCGGCGTGAAGATCGACCTGATCGTGCGCGGTGCCTGCATGCTCCCGGCGCGATTGCCGGGGGTGACAGACAACATTCGGGTGCGCTCCGTGATAGGCCGCTTTCTGGAGCATTCGCGCGTGTTTTATTTTCGCCGCTCTGCTGTAGAAGAGGTGTATCTCAGCAGCGCCGACTGGATGAACCGCAACATGCTTCGGCGCATCGAGCTGACATGGCCCGTGATCGACCCTGTCCTGCGCCAGCACATCATTGACGAGTGCCTGGTGGCCTATCTGCGCGATGGCTGTGATGCCTGGGAGTTGGGAGCAGATGGCACTTATACGCGTGTTGATGCAGCAGGCGGGCCACGAGGGCACGGCGCGCAGGCGGCATTGATGGCGCGATATGCGGGGCGCGACTCCGCAACCGGTAAATAGACACCATGGACCTGATTTTGTGGCGTCATGCGCAGGCAGAGCAGTGGACCGAGGGCTGCGATGACCTGGACCGGTCGCTGACGCAGCGCGGCGAGAAGCAGGCCGCCCGCATGGCCGGCTGGCTGGACCGCCATCTCGCCGAAGGCACGCGCATTCTCGTCAGTCCGGCGCGGCGCACCGAGGAGACGGCACTGGCGCTGGGACGCAAATACAAGCTGCGACCCGAACTGGGGCCGGGCGGCTCGCCCGCGCAATTGCTCGAACTGGTGCAGTGGCCCGACAACAAGTCGACCGTGCTGGTGATCGGACATCAGCCCACGCTGGGGCAGACCCTCGCGCAGTTGCTGGCACTCGAAGCCAGCGAATGCTCAATCAAAAAAAGTGCGGTCTGGTGGCTGCGCGATCGCGACCACGAAGGGCAGAACCAGACGGTGGTGGTGAGCGTGCAGTCGCCGGAAACCCTGTAACCGGGGTTTGCGGTCAGGAGTGCGCGGGTCGTCCGGTCTTGATGGCTGGCACAGCCTGCAACGCAGAGAGAAAGGTCGCATCTGGCATCGCCGCGAGGGCTTTGACGCCGGCGCGCAGCAGCTCGCTTTTCTTCACCGGATGGGCCAGCCTGGCAGCACGCTGCTTCAATTCGTCGAACACGCCATATTCAGCCTTGGGAATGGTAAAGCTGTCGCGCACGAGCTTGGGCTTCTTCACTTTGGCAGGCTTGTCAGCCTTTGGCGCGGCAATGGCTTTGGCTTTGACAAGGGGCGCCTTGCTGGAGGGTGCCATCGGCTTGACCGGTGCACTCGCGAGTTTTTTTGGGGCCGGAGTTTTGCGGGAGACCGACTTTTTCGCTGCGGGCATGGGTGGAGTCCTTGTTGAATAAACGATATATACAGTTTATATCGCTTAAATCCGGGAGGCAACTCCTCAACCCGCGAGGTTGAGTGTCCATGGCGTTTTTTGCCAGGCTGCGACCTCTTCGCGCAACAGGTGAGCCGATTGCGGAAAGGCGTCTTCCCAGCCCGGACGGCAGGCCAGTACCAGCCGGTGGTCGGCGCCAGTCTCGAGCTGCATGTCCTTGAGGTCCGGATCGCGCCGCGCATGGCAAAGGATGACGGCGAGCCGCAGGCACAGCAGCTGGTGGACAAACATGGTGTCCTCGAAATTCACTGCCAGCTTGCGCAATTTACCGCGGTGCCCCAGCACGAGCAGGCTCAGGTCATGCAACTCGGGCATGGCAAAGCCCAATGCGTCCGTATTGTCCAGAATATAGGCGCCATGCTTGTGATAGTCGCTGTGCGAGATATGGCAGCCGATTTCATGCAGCTGGGCGGCCCAATCCAGTTGGCGCTGGCTGCGGTCCGGGCCGGCTGCTGCAGGTCCCGCGTGCAGCAGACTGAAGAGGTGGCGCGCGACCTTGCCTACGCGCTGGGCCTGCGCGGCGTCAATCTCGAATCTGCGGGCCAGGCGCTGGACGGTGGCCAAACAAACGTCCGTCTGGATCTGCTCGCGGTCCAGCAGGTCGTACAGCACGCCGTGCCGCAATGCGCCCTGGGCCGCCTGCATGGTGTCGATGCCCAACAGGTCGAAAACCGCGCGCAAAACGCTGACACCACCGCCTATGACGGCGCGCCGATCTTCCTTGATGCCGTCCAGGCGCAGGCGATCGGCGCTCTGGGCCTCGAGCATCCTGTCCCGAAACCAATCCAGACCTTCGCGCGTCACGCTGCCGGCGGGCCAGCCGGCGCCTGTCAGCACGTCGCCCACCGCGCCGATGGTGCCCGCGGATCCGTAGGCGACCTCCCAGGCGTCACGACGGTATGCGTTGAGCGCTTCGTCGAGCACCGCCTTGGCGGCGATTTCAGCCGTCTTGAAAGCATGAGCGGTGAACTGGCCGCTTGGGAAATATTTCATGGACCATGTGACGCTGCCCACGCGATACGACTCCATCACGCTGGCACCCAGCGCCTGTCCCAGAATCAGTTCGGTGGAGCGGCCCCCGATGTCCACCACCAGGCGCCTTTCGCTTGATCGGGGCAGCAGGTGCGCTACACCCTGGTAAATCAGGCGGGCTTCTTCACGCCCCGGTATCACGTCGATCGGGAATCCCAGGATCTCGTGGGCACGCGCCAGAAATTGGTCACGGTTGCGAGCTTCGCGCAGGGTTTGGGTGGCCACCGCGCGCACCTGGCTTCGTTTGAAGTCCGCCAGCCGCTCGCCGAAGCGCGACAGGCAGCTCCAGCCGCGCTGCATGGCCAGCGGTGTGAGGTTGCGATCAGCGTCCAGGCCGTTGCCCAGCCGGATCGTTTCTTTCAGGTATTGCACCCGGTGAATTTGCCCGCCGTCGAAGCGTCCGATTTCGAGGCGAAAGCTATTGGAGCCCAGGTCCACAGCAGCGAGTCGAGTTCCGTTTTGCATGGTCTGGTCTGATGGAGGGTGATCAGCATAGCATTCGCGGGTTCGCGTGGCACTGCGGTTTTGTCACGCCATTGTCATATTGACGTCTTAAAGTTTGCGTATCCGTAAACAACCTGAGAGGCTTTCTCATGACGATGAAGTTCAAGTTCGGTACGACCATGGTCAGCCTGGCTGTAGTGGCCTTTGCTTATGCCGCGCCGGCCAGTGCGCAGGACGTGACCGGCGCAGGTTCGAGCTTCATTGCGCCGATCCTGTCCAAATGGGCTTCAGACTACAACAAGACCACCGGAGTGAAGGTCAACTACCAGTCGATCGGGTCGGGTGCCGGGCTCAAGCAGATCGAAGCCAGGACGGTCGACTTCGGCGCGTCGGACATGCCGCTGACGGACGAGGAACTCAAGGCCAAGGGACTGATGCAGTTCCCGATGGTGATTGGCGGCGTCGTTCCGGTGGTCAACATCCAGGGCATCAAGCCGGGCGAACTCAAGCTCAACGGCAAAGTACTGGGTGACATCTACCTCGGCAAGATCACCAGATGGAACGACCCCGCAATCAAGGCGCTGAACGGCTCGTTGAGCCTGCCGGACGCCGCCATCGCGCCGGTGCGCCGCGCCGACGGCTCGGGGACCACCTTCATCTTCACCAACTACCTGTCCAAGGTCAATCCGGAGTGGAAGGCCAAGGCCGGTGAAGGCACCGCGATCAACTGGCCGACCGGCGCGGGCGGCAAGGGCAACGAGGGCGTCGCGACCTTCGTGAACCGGCTGCCCAATTCCATCGGCTATGTGGAATATGCGTATGTCAAGCAGAACAAGATGACCTATGCGCAGGTGCAGAACGAGACGGGTGCCTTCGTCTCCCCCGACGACAAGGCCTTCAAGGCGGCCGCCGCCAGCGCCCAGTGGAACAAGTCTTTCTATCAGATACTGACCAACCAGCCGGGCAAGGACGCATGGCCGATTACCGGCTCCACCTTCGTGCTGATGCAAAAGGTACAAGACAAGCCGGCACAGGCGATGACGGTGCTCAAGTTCTTCAATTGGGCCCTGAACAACGGCGACAAGACGGCCGAGGCCCTGGATTATGTGCCCATGCCGGCAACGGTCAAGCCCGTGCTCGTGAAGTCGTGGGATGAAGTCAAGGATGCGTCGGGCAAGGCCGTCGCGTTCAAGTAAATCCCGACACCTGATGAGCCCGCAGCAGACTTCGGCTCCTTCTCCCGTCGGGGGCGGGTCGGGATGGAAGCCGGTGGCGTTACTGGCGAAGTCTGCCACCTTCCCAGCCTTGCCCCTGAAGGGGAAAGAGCGGGCCAAGGCGCCACGCTCGGGCCCCATGGTCGACCGCCTGTTCGGCTGGGCCGCCCTGGGCGCGGCGCTGCTCACGCTTGCCCTGCTCGTCGGTATCCTGCTGTCGCTGCTGGTCGGCGCGTGGCCGGCCATCGAGAAATACGGCCTGGGCTTTCTCACCAGCAGCGTGTGGGATCCGGTGCAGGACAACTACGGCGGCCTGGTGATGATCTATGGCACGCTGGCCACCTCGTTGATTGCGCTGGTGATCGCGGTGCCGGTGAGCTTCGGTATCGCACTTTTCCTGACGGAACTTTCACCGTCCTGGCTCAAGCGACCCCTCGGTACGGCGATCGAATTGCTGGCGGCCGTGCCGTCGATCGTCTACGGCATGTGGGGCCTGCTGGTGTTCGGGCCGATCCTCGCCACCTATGTGCAGCAGCCGCTGCAAAAGCTGTTTGCCGGCGTGCCATACCTCGGCGCGCTGGTATCGGGGCCGCCGGTGGGTATCGGCATCCTGTCGGCCGGCATCATCCTGGCGATCATGATCATTCCGTTCATCGCCTCGGTGATGCGCGATGTGTTCGAAGTGACGCCTGCGCTGCTCAAGGAATCGGCCTACGGGCTGGGCTCGACCACCTGGGAAGTCGTCTCGAAGGTTGTTCTGCCCTACACCAAGGCGGGCGTTATCGGTGGCATCATGCTCGGCCTTGGCCGGGCTCTGGGCGAAACCATGGCCGTGACCTTTGTCATCGGCAACACCAACCAGCTCAATTCGCTTTCTTTGTTCGAGGCGGCCAACAGCATCACCTCGGTGCTGGCCAACGAATTCGCCGAAGCCGGCGAAGGCTTGCACCAGGCGGCGCTGATGTACCTCGGTCTGGTGCTGTTTTTCATTACCTTCGTGGTGCTGGCGCTGTCCAAGCTGCTGCTGCAGCGCATGAAGAAAGGCGAGGGAACGCGGACATGAAAACGGCAGAACGCCTGCTCGCCGAAGCGGCGCTGGCCGAGGCCCGTCAGGCCAAATTTGCCGCGCGCAACCGCGTCAACAAGATCGCGCTGCTGCTGTCGCTCGCAGCCATGGCTTTCGGGGTGTTCTGGTTGGTGTGGATTTTGTGGGACACGCTGCGCCTGGGCATCGGCGGCCTCTCGCTGGCCACCTTCACCCAGATGACACCGCCGCCGAATGAAGCGGGCGGCATTGCGAATGCGATCTTCGGCTCCCTGGTGATGGTGGCCCTCGCCACCTTTGTCGGCACGCCGATCGGGGTAATGGCTGGTATCTACCTGGCCGAATACAACGCCAAGGGCTGGCTCTCGGCGGTCGTGCGGTTCGTCAACGACATCCTACTGTCGGCGCCGTCCATCGTGATCGGCCTGTTCGTCTATGCGGTCGTGGTAATCCGGCTCAAAAGCTTCTCGGGCATGGCAGGCGCGATGGCGCTGGCCCTGATCGTGATTCCAGTCGTGATCCGCACCACCGAGAACATGCTGCAGCTGGTGCCCTCCGGCCTGCGCGAAGCGGCCTATGCGCTCGGTACGCCGAAGTGGAAGGTCATTTTGAGCATCACACTGCGAGCCGCGCGCGCCGGCGTGGTCACGGGCATTTTGCTGGCAGTGGCGCGCATCTCGGGGGAAACGGCGCCCCTGCTCTTCACGGCGCTCAACAACCAGTTCTGGACCTCCGACGTGAGCTCGCCGATGGCCAGCCTGCCTGTGACTATCTTCAAATTCGCGATGAGCCCGTACGAAAACTGGCAGCAACTGGCCTGGGCCGGCGTGTTCCTGATCACCGTCGCAGTGCTGGCGCTCAACATCTTCGCGCGGATCGTCACGCGCAATAAACTCTGAAACACCATGCCCACCACCCTCGCACCGCCGTCGCCCTCGAAGATCTCGGTCAAGAACCTGAACTTTTACTACGGCAAGTTCCACGCGCTCAAGGACATCAATCTCGAGATCCCCGAGAACAAGGTGACCGCCTTCATTGGCCCGTCGGGCTGCGGCAAGTCGACGCTCTTGCGCACCTTCAACCGCATGTTCGAGCTGTACCCCGAACAGCGCGCCGAGGGCGAGATCACGCTCGACGGTGAGAACCTGCTGACCTCCAAACAGGATGTGGCGCTGATCCGCGCCAAGGTCGGCATGGTGTTCCAGAAGCCGACGCCGTTTCCGATGTCAATCTACGACAACGTCGCATTCGGCGTGAAGCTGTTCGAATCCCTGAGTGCCAGTGAGATGGATGACCGCGTCGAATGGGCGCTCAAGAAGGCCGCGCTCTGGACCGAGGTGCGGGACAAGCTGCAGCAAAGCGGCGCCGGACTGTCGGGTGGGCAGCAGCAGCGCCTTTGCATTGCCCGCGGCATCGCGATCAAGCCGGAAGTGCTGCTGCTCGACGAGCCGTGTTCTGCGCTGGATCCGATTTCCACGGCCAAGATCGAGGAACTGATTGCCGAATTGAAGAACGAATATACCGTGGTCATCGTGACGCACAACATGCAGCAAGCCGCTCGTTGCAGCGACTACACCGCCTACATGTACCTGGGCGATCTGGTCGAGTTTGGCATCACCGAAGACCTGTTCTTCAAGCCCACTCGCAAAGAGACAGAAGACTACATTACTGGCAGGTTCGGATAAAGCATGTTGATTCAGGAGAAATTGCAATGACCAGCAAACATCTTTCCACCCAGTTCGACAGCGAACTGAACGGCGTTTCCTCGCGCGTGATGGAGATGGGGGGCCTGGCCGAATCCCAGATTCATCAGGCGATTTACGCCCTGTCCCAGTTCAGCGCGGAAGCGGCCCAGCAGGTGATTGAGTTGGAGCCTCGCGTGAATGCGATGGAAATCGAGATTGACCGTGAGCTGTCGTCCATCATTGCGCGCCGCCAGCCGACGGCGCGCGACTTGCGGTTGCTGATCGCGATTTCCAAAACCACCGCCAACCTGGAACGAGTGGGAGACGAGGCCGAAAAAATTGCCCGCATGGTCAAGTCCATTATCGAGAGCGGTGCGGCGCGCACCTTGCCGTCGTCCGAATTGCGCGTCGCGGCCGATCTGGCCTCGGGCCTGTTGCGCAAGGCCCTTGACGCGTTTGCGCGGCTAGACACGGCTGAGGCCGTGACCATCCTGAAAGAGGACGATTTGATCGACCGGGAGTTCGACGGCTTCGTGCGCAAACTCATCACCTACATGATGGAAGACCCGCGTACCATTTCCGCCAGCCTGGACCTGCTGTTCCTGGCCAAGGCGATCGAGCGCATCGGTGATCATGCCAAGAACATCGCCGAATTCATCATCTACATCGTCAAGGGCACGGATGTGCGCCACACCACCATGGAACAGGTCGAATCTGCCGTGCAATGAAGAGCCAGCCCCGTGTCCTGATTGTCGAAGACGAACCCGCGATTGCCGAGTTGATCGCGGTCAATCTGCGGCACAACGGTTTCCAGCCCATTTGGGCCGAGGAGGGTGTCGCTGCCCAGCGTGAACTCGACGCCGTGCTGCCTGATGTGATCTTGCTGGACTGGATGCTGCCAGGCCAGAGCGGCGTGGCGCTGGCGCGCAAGTGGCGCGCCGATGCCCGCACCAAAGGCATTCCGATCCTGATGCTGACCGCCCGGGGGGACGAGCCCGACAAGGTGGCGGGACTCGATGCCGGTGCGGATGACTACATCACCAAGCCGTTTTCGACCCAGGAGTTGCTGGCCCGTATCCGCGCCGTGCTGCGGCGCCGGGCGCCCGAGCAGGTCGGAGTCCGCGTGACCATCGGCGCTCTGGTGCTCGACCCGCCAGCGCACAAGGTGTCGTATCAAGGGCAGCCGCTCAAGATAGGACCGACCGAATTCAAGCTGCTGAACTACCTGATGACGCATTGCGAACGCGTGCATAGCCGCGGCCAGTTGCTGGACAAGGTCTGGGGCGACCATGTTTTCATCGAGGAGCGGACCGTTGATGTGCATGTCAAGCGTCTGCGCGAGGCGCTGGGTGCTGCCGGCGCCATGGTGGAAACGGTGCGCGGTGCCGGCTACCGCCTGACCGCACAACCGCAGGTGGCGACCCAGGACTGAGCCCCGGGGCGAACATCCTGCCGCAGCAAATGCTCTGGCAGGCACCACAATCTCGGTATGCCATTTCGTCTTTTCAGTTTCCTGGCTTTCCAGCTCGCCGGTGGCCTGTCGGGTTGGTGGCTGGGCCGTGAATGGGGCGCGCTGGCCGGTGTGGTGCTCGCGGGGCTGCTGTGGTTGACCGTGGACATGGCGCGCAGCGTGCGTGTGCTGCAATGGCTCAAACGGGGCAACACGAGCGAGGCGCCGTCCCTGCGCGGCCTGTGGGGTGAGGTTTCCGACCGGACGCGGCGCCTGCTGCGCCAGCGCGAGCAGCAAACCCGAGGCAGCGAAACGCGTCTGCAAGAGTTTCTGGCTGCCATCCAGGCCTCGCCCAATGGCGTCGTATTGCTGGACAGGCAGGGCCGCATCGAGTGGTGCAACCAGATCGCCGCCGAACATTTCGGCTTCGACACCCAGCGCGACGAGTTGCAGCAGATCGGGAACCTGGTTCGTGACCCGGCCTTTGCCGCTTACTATGCCGCTGGCGAATACTCGCGCGAGATCACCATTGCGGGGCGCGCCAGCACGGCCTCCTGGCCGGTCAGGATTTCGGTGCAGCTGCACCCCTACGGCGAAGGCCGAAAACTGCTGTTGTCGCAGGACGTGACGGCGCTGGAGCAGGCCGACGCCATGCGGCGGGACTTTGTGGCCAATGTGTCGCACGAGATCCGCACTCCGCTGACCGTGCTGTCCGGCTTTGTCGAAACCCTGCGCACGCTGGCGCTGGACGAGCACGAGCGCGCGCGCTATCTGGAGCTGATGGCGCAGCAGTCGCAGCGGATGCAGACGCTGGTCGATGATTTGCTGACCCTGTCGCGGCTGGAGGGTAGTCTGCCGCCTGGCGCTGACGGGTGGACGCCCGTGCCTTTGCTGCTGGAGCAGTGTCTGCAAGAGGCGCGAACGCTGTCGGCGCTGACAACCCACGGCGAATGTGCGGGGCATGATCTGCACCTTGCCTATGCGCCCGATCCGCGCAGCGCAGGCGAGATTGCGGGGGCACCGAACGAGCTGCACAGCGCCCTGTCGAATCTGCTGAACAATGCCGTGCGCTACACCCCTGCGGGCGGCCTCATCGAGGTCAGGTGGCGAATGCTGCCCGACGGGCGAGCCGAATTTTCGGTGAAGGATTCGGGGCCGGGCATCGCGCCCGAACATATCCCGCGCCTGACCGAGCGCTTCTACCGGATCGATCGCAGCCGCTCACGCGAGACCGGTGGCACCGGCCTGGGACTGGCGATCGTCAAGCATGTCGCGCAGCGGCACGGAGCCGAGTTGCACATCGACAGCGCGCCAGGGCACGGTTCCACCTTTTCGATTGTCTTTCCGGCCAGTCGGATCAGGAGCCCGCGCGCTGTGGCGCCTGGACCGCTGGCGACGCCGGCCGCTGCACGGTCCACAGAATCGCTGCAAAAATAGCGGCGGTCAGGGCCAGTGCCACCGCGCTGGTGGCCCAGAACGTGATGGGCGATGCGATGGCGCTGACGGAGCCAACCCCGTGATACGCCAGCAGATAGCCACCCGTCAGCCCCAGGCCCCACAACAGCACGCAATACACCAGTAGCGGCACCACGGTCACGCGATAGCAGCGCAGCACAAACACGCACAGGGTCTGCACGGCGTCGGCCAGATGGTAGGCGGCGACCCAGGCAAGCAGGGCGCTGGCCAGCGCAATCACCGCATGATCGCGGGCGTAGATCTGCGCGATCTCTCCGCGTACTACAAAAAGAATAGTGGACAGTGAAACAGCCATAAGGGCTACGAGCTTGAAACTCATAGAAATAACGGCACGTGCGCGATGCGGATCGCCGGCCCCTAACCAATAGCTCACGCGCGCGCTGGCGGCAATCGCAATCGAAAGCGGCATCATGTACAGCACGGCTGCCAGGTTGGCGGCGATCTGGTGGCTGGCTGCGGCCGCCGTGCCCTGGCGCGCAATGAACAGCGCCATCAGCGTGAAAGAGGTGATCTCCACCAAAATGGCCAGCCCGCCGGGAATGCCGAGCCGTGCGAACTCGCCGATTTGCCGCCAGTCGGGGCGCTCCAGCCGCTGCCAGATACGGTAGGGTGTGTAGAAGTCCTGTGTGCGCAGCAGCCACAGCGCCAGCCCCAGCATGGCGTAGTTCACGACCAGCGTGGCCCAGGCGCAGCCCACCACGCCTTGTGGTGCCAGACCCAGGCCGCCAAATGCAAACCAGATCGACAGCGGAACCTTGACGAACAGCGAGCCGATCTGCAGCCACGTCACCAGCTGCGGTTTGCCCAGGCTCTGGTTCAGCGTGCTGTAAATGCGAAACAGCAGCGAGGGGGCCAGTGCAAGGGCAAGCACGCCCAGGTAGCGCTGCACTTCGCCCTGCAGTGAGGCCGGTACCTCGGTCCAGCGCAGCACCGCACCCGGAGACAACAGGGCGGCCATCCCCACCACGATGGTGATGGCACACAGGTACAGTGATTGGCGTAGCGAGCGCCCGACGTCAAGCAGACGGCGCGCGCCGTGCTGTTCGGCCCAGATCGGCAGCAGGGCCTGCATGACGCCCATCAGCGCCACATACACGCTGATATAGACGGCCGAGCCTACCGACAGCGCTGCCAGAGAAGTCTCGGAATAGCGACCCGCCACGATGGTGTCGGTCACGCCAAAAGCCATGACGGCCATCTGGCCCACCAACACGGTGACGGCGTGCCGGGTGATGACTTTCAGTTCGGACACAGGCGCAGCGAAGGCATGTCAGGGCCGGGCGTCAAGGTTCTGGCGTGCCACGCGCTTGTAGAGCAGCACATTCTCGTTGTCGTCCGAGGGCCGGCGGAAGATCCCCTGCGGCACCCATTGCCTGAGATTGACGGACTTGTACAAGGTGTCGCGTGCGTCGGCGTCGACGATCAGCCAGGGGCACTGCGCCTGCATCGTGGCATTTTTGAGGTTCAGTTCGCCGTGAAACTGGAAGGCGGTGATCTGGCCGCGGCTCATTCCATAGACCTCGACACATTGTGGCCGGTTGATCACGCTCACCACGCGGTCCACCAACGGCGCGTAACTTCGCGCGAAGTCCAGCACGGGTAGCCACAGCGTCATCAAGAGCAACCAGCTCAGTGCGGTGCCGCCAGCGGGCAGCACCAGGCTTTTCCAGATGGCGGCACGGTTTCGGCCCACGCGCCATTTCACCAGCCAGCCCCAGGTCAGGGTGGCGACCAGTGCGGCCAGGAATGCTGGCATGGAAAAGCTGGGCTCGAACCCAGGCGCCAGCCGCGCCACGTTGGCGGCAGGCTGAGGTGGAAAACCGGTCTGCATCGAAATCCAGATCACCCAGATGATGATGGCCGAGCCGGTAAAAAAGAGCAGGGTGAACCAGTCGATCAGTGCCGTCACGCTGCGCTTGAGCGTGGGCAACGCGAACGCTGCCAAGGTGGCCAGCGCCGGCATCCCCAGCATCAGCGCGCGGTCGGCAGGCTGCATGACGACCATGGCGCCCAACGAGATGACGACGAACCAGAGTGGCAACGCGAGGTGCCGGTTCAATTGACGGCTGGCCAGGTGCCGGCGCCAGCGCCACAGCGTCCACAGGGCGAGTGGCCACGCGGGCCAGGTAAACCACAACAGCAGCCGAGCCAGGTTGCGCCACTCCACCCAGCGCGCCTCGGGCAGGGTGGCGCGCCAGTGCCACAGGTCCAGCCACGCCGCGAGCCAGGCGGTCAGCAGCGCCACCACCGCTATGGCGCCGGCCCAGCAAATACTGCGCCGGCGCTCCGCGGGGCTTTGATCCGGCTCGGCCAGGCACAGCAGGGCACTGCCAGCGGCAAACAGTGTGGCCATTGCGGGGGCTCCGCTGGCGACCAGGCCGGCCATGCCGGTCACCAGGCCGATCGCGGGCCCGACCGTGCGGTAGGGGGCCGCGGCGACCGCGTAAAAGGTCAGTGCGGTAAAACACACCTGCGTCAAGGCGGGCGTGATTTCGTGCGACAGCTGGGCCAGGCCCAGGCAGGCTATTAGCGCCAGCAGGCCGCCATCGGCCATCGCCCGGGCATAGTCGGTCGGCTTGGCCTCGCCGCCGAAGGCAAAGGCCACGGGTTGGGCCTGTGGGCTGCGCGCCAGGTAGTACACGCCATACCAGGTTGCCACCAGTGTCAGCGCCAGCAAAAATATGAATGGGATGCGTGCCGCAAAGGCCGGTGTGATCCAGCCGGGGGCCACTTGCAGTGCCCAGGCGCCAAGCCAATAGGGCAACGGGCCGTCGCTTTCCGGCGGCAGTCCGAGCAGTTGGGGATGCAGCCAGCCGCTGGCCCCGCGGGCCAGCTCCAGCATGTAGCCAAACGAGGTCATGTCCGCGCTTTTCCATGGCGCACGGCCGATGAAGCCTGGCAACACGTAAGCGGCGCAGAACAGCAGCAACGCGATGCGCGGCAGGCGACGCACGGCGCCCTGGGCAACGATGGCTGGAGTCGGCTGGTTCACGCGGTGAAGGTCGCTCTGCAATGAGCCGGTTCGCGGTACTTCAAAACAAAGGGCAGCGCGGTCACCCGGGCTGCCCTGTTGGAGGACATACAGCAGAAACCCGTGGACGGGTTACTTGGCAGCAGTCTTTCCGAAGCGGTTGCGGAAGCGCTCGACGCGGCCACCCATGTTGTCCACCGACTTTTGCGTGCCGGTATAGAAAGGGTGTGTCTCGCTGGAGGTGTCAAGCTTGTACAGCGGCAGTTCGCGACCATCTTCCATTTTGATGGTTTCCTTCGTGTTGGCGCAAGAGCGCGTCACGAACTTGAAACCGTTGGACAGGTCCACGAAGCAGATCTCGCGGTAGGTGGGGTGAATGCCGTCTTTCATGAACTTTCCTTTTCAGTTGCGACAGCCGCCCGGTGCCTCGCGCAAGCCATTTGCGCAATCAAAAAACCGGGTACTTTTCGCGTTAGCCTTAGATTATCGCACGAAATCCGGAGTCTGCAGCCCGGGCGAGCCGCGCTGCATCAGCCGCCGCGCCGCATCATGTCGAAGAACTCGACGTTGGACTTGGTCGCCTTCATGTTCTTGAGCATCAACTCCATCGACTCGATTTCGTCCATGTTGAACATGAATTGGCGAAGAATTCGGGTTTTTTGCAGGATTTCGGGGGCTAGCAGCAGTTCTTCGCGGCGCGTGCCGCTGCGGTTGAGCTGAATGGCGGGGAATACGCGCTTTTCGTAAAGGCGGCGGTCCAGGTGCAGCTCGGAGTTACCGGTACCTTTGAATTCTTCAAAAATCACTTCATCCATGCGGCTGCCGGTATCGATCAGGGCCGTGGCGATGATGGTCAGCGAGCCGCCTTCTTCCACGTTGCGGGCCGCACCGAAAAAGCGCTTGGGCCGTTGCAGTGCGTTGGAGTCGACACCGCCGCTCAGCACCTTGCCGCTGGAGGGCACCACGTTGTTGTAGGCGCGGGCCAAGCGGGTGATCGAGTCCAGCAGGATCACCACGTCCTTTTTGAGTTCGACCAGGCGCTTGGCGCGCTCGATCACCATTTCCGCCACGTGCACGTGGCGCGCTGCCGGTTCGTCAAAGGTCGAGGCGATCACCTCGCCCTTCACCGAGCGTTGCATTTCGGTCACTTCTTCGGGCCGCTCATCGACCAGCAGCACCATCATGTGCACATCCGGATAGTTGGCGGCGATGGCGTGGGCGATGTGCTGCATCATCACAGTCTTGCCGCTTTTGGGCGGCGCGACGATCAGCGCGCGCTGGCCGCGCCCGATCGGCGCAATGATGTCGATGATGCGCCCGGTGATGTTTTCTTCGCCCTTGATGTCGCGCTCCAGCTTCATCTGCTCCTTCGGGAACAGCGGCGTCAGGGCTTCGAACATGACCTTGTGCTTGTTATCTTCCGGGCCGCCGCCATTGACCTTGTCGAGCTTGTTCAGTGCAAAGTAGCGCTCGCCGTCTTTCGGGGTGCGCACTTCGCCTTCGATCATGTCGCCGGTATGCAGGTTGAAGCGGCGCACCTGGCTCGGGCTGATGTAGATGTCGTCGGTGCTGGCGGTGTAGCTGGTGTCGGGGCTGCGCAAAAAGCCGAAGCCGTCGGGCAGGATTTCCAGCACGCCATCTGCAATCACCTGTTCGCCGGCGCGAGCGCGCTTCTTGATGATGGCAAACATCAGCTCCTGCTTGCGCATGCGGCCGGTGTTCTCGATTTCCAGCTCTTCGGCCTGCTTGAGTACTTCAGACACGTGCAGTGCCTTGAGTTCGTTTAAGTGCATTGGGGGGACTCCGCGGTGGAGTTTTTGACAAAAATGGGGAATTTGAAAGGAGGCAGGGTGTGCCTCGCTAATCGGGAACTCGAACCGCTTCGCGCTGGTTTGCGAATCGGTGAACTGGGGAGATTATGACAGGAAAAAAATAACAGCCGAAGCGTGGCGCTCCGGCTGCGCGGCAATGTCGCTCAGGCGAGCTGCTGGTCGATAAAGGCAGTCAATTGCGCCTTGCTCATGGCGCCGACCTTGGTGGCAGCCAGCTCGCCGCCCTTGAACACCATCAGCGTGGGGATGCCGCGGATGCCGAACTTGGCTGGAATGTCGCGGTTTTCATCCACGTTCATCTTGGTGATCTGAAGCTTGCCCTCGTACGCGGTGGACACTTCGTCCAGGATCGGCGCGATCATCTTGCACGGGCCGCACCATTCGGCCCAGTAGTCCACCAGCACGGGCTTGTCGGATTTCAGCACGTCGGCTTCAAAAGTGGCATCGGAGGTGTGTTTGATCAATTCGCTCGCCATGGCGTTTCCTTGTTGGATGGGGTGTACCGCTAAAGTCAGGGCATTGTGACAGAAAGCAAGCAAAATGGCCGGTGACGCGGACTCTATGAACGTGATAGCAAAAGGCGATGAATCCGTGCTGGCGCGGTTGCC
>JBDTCK010000110.1:0-6070 GCA_039923645.1 Rhodoferax sp. | reverse complement strand
GCCTACATTGGTACGATACCGCCTTCACCCACGCTCAATCTTGTTTCGCAGACGGGGACGTTTTATTACTTCGGCTTCTTCCTGCTGATGCCTTGGTGGAGCCGCCTGGGTACGTTCAAGCCGGTGCCGGATCGCATCACTTTCGCCGCGCACTGAGCAGGAGATTTCAACAATGAGCAAACTGAAACAACTGGCTCTGAGCCTGATGGTCGCCATGGCGTTCGTGGCGGGCGCGCAAGCTGCGGAGGAGGGCATTGCCTGGGACAAGGCGCCCAACCAGACCAACAACCTGGCCGCGCTTCAGACGGGTGCCAAACTCTTTGTCAATTACTGCCTGAACTGCCATTCCGCCGCCTTCATGCGCTACACCCGCTTGCAGGACCTTGGCCTGACCACGCAGCAGATCAAGGACAACCTGCTGCTTACCGATGACACGATGGCTGATACCATGGTTGCGGCCATCAGTCCAGCACAAGCCAAGGAGTGGTTCGGGACCAATCCGCCCGACCTGACCCTGGTCGCCCGTTCTCGAGCGGGTCATGGCGGCAGCGGGGCGGACTACCTGTACACCTACTTGCGCACCTTCTACCGCGACGACTCCAAGGCGACGGGCTGGAACAACCTCGCGTTTCCCAATGTGGCGATGCCCAATGTCCTGTGGGAGCTGCAAGGCGAGCGCAAGCCGATTTTCGACAAGATCAAAGATGCGGAAACGGGACAGGAAGTGGAGGCCTTCCGCGGCTGGCAACAGGTCACGCCGGGCACCATGACACCCCTGCAATATGAACAATCGGTGGGTGATCTGGTCAGTTATCTGCAGTGGATGAGTGAGCCATCGCACAACACGCGGGTGCGTGTCGGGGTCTGGGTCATCCTGTTTCTGGGCCTGTTTACCATCATTGCCTGGCGCCTTAACGCAGCGTTCTGGAAAGACGTCAAGTAACCGCACGCGACTCAGGCGCCGCTTTCATGGCGTCGCTTGGGCCTTCCAGAGTGGGAATGCTCCCGGCATCCCACTCTTTTTGATTTTCAGGAGCCTTCACCATGATGGTGCTTTATTCAGGAACCACCTGCCCGTTCTCCCACCGCTGCCGCTTCGTGCTGTTCGAAAAGGGAATGGATTTTGAAATCCGCGACGTGGATCTGTATAACAAGCCGGAAGACATCGCCGTCATGAATCCCTATGGCCAGGTACCTATTCTGGTAGAGCGCGACCTGATCTTGTACGAGTCGAACATCATCAACGAATACATCGACGAGCGCTTCCCCCATCCGCAACTGATGCCCGGCGACCCGGTAGATCGGGCACGCGTGCGCCTGTTTTTGCTCAATTTCGAGAAAGAGTTGTTCGTGCACGTCTCCACGCTCGAGAACCGGGCGTCCAAGGGCAACGAGAAGGCGCTGGAGAAAGCCCGCTCGCACATCCGCGACCGCCTCACGCAACTCGCGCCGGTGTTCCTCAAGAACAAGTACATGCTGGGTGAGAATTTCTCGATGCTTGACGTGGCCATTGCACCGCTGCTTTGGCGGCTGGATTATTACGGTATCGACCTCAGCAAGAATGCGGCGCCGCTACTGAAGTACGCCGAGCGCATTTTTTCCCGCCCGGCCTATATTGAAGCGCTGACGCCGTCGGAGAAAGTGATGCGTAAATAAGCTGATGGTTCATGGTTTGAACGTTTTCCCCGGCCATTTGGCATGGTGATGAACGCCCCGGATTCCTCCTCGACCCGCCCCTATCTGATACGGGCGCTGTATGAGTGGTGCACCGACAATGCATTGACGCCTTACGTGGCGGTGCTGGTCGATGCGTCGGTCCAGGTGCCGCGCGAGTACGTGAAAAATGGTGAAATCGTGCTCAACATCAGCTTTGACGCGACCAGTTCGCTCAAGCTGGGCAACGACTTTATCGAGTTCAAGGCGCGTTTCGCCGGGACCGCGCGCGAGATCATGGTGCCCGTTAGCCACGTCATTGCGATCTATGCGCGGGAGAACGGGCAAGGAATGGCCTTCCCGGTGTCGGTGCCTGCCAGTGCCGGTGACGATGCGTCCCGGCCTCCAGGACTGAGCAGCGTGCCTGACACACCGCATCCTGCGCAGGCAGACCCCAAGGTCGTGCAGATTGCGCCAGCCGATAGCACACCGAAAAACGACGATACAGAGCCGCCGCGCCCCCCAGGGGGTGGACGCCCGTCTCTCAAGCGCGTGAAGTAGGCAGCTTCGAGGTTTGCGCGATGGCAGTCCCCGGTAAAATACGAGCGTGGCCGATAGCACGTGGCCGATTTAGCTCAGTTGGTAGAGCAACCGCCTTGTAAGCGGTAGGTCGTCAGTTCGAATCCGACAATCGGCACCATTTCTTGAACGCGCAAGGCACTACGACTCACGGTTGATCTGGACCTTGAGTCGAATGGCACTCACCTCCCAGCCCCGGCTGCGCAAGTGGGCTGCAAGCGAGGGCAGCAATTGCCGCAGCTTTGCCGCGGCAGCGTTGCTCTGAACCAGCAGACACCACGTGGTCGCGTCAATGGGGCCTGGTTTGATGGCACCCCGCAATGCTTCGGGAATCAGCGACTCAACTGCCTTGAGTCGCTCACCCGAATCGCGCGCGAGTTCGGTCAGGCGGGCTAGTGTCGGCGACTCCTGTGCAGCCTGGTGCAGCGACACGGCGTGACGACGGCGGTTCACCGGTGGCGTGGCCACGGATTTTTGAAGAGGCTCATGAGCTCCCGATTATCGCGCCCCCGCCGCTTTTGAAGACTTGTGGAATCTGCCGGCAGAGAGAAAGCCCGATGTCGCCATGGCAGAGCGCGCCGGCACGGTCGGTGCAGACCCGTACAAAGGTAAAATCCAAGGTTCGGTCAACGCTGTAGCTGTCCAGCCATCGTTGCATTTTGCAGTCGCGACCCCCACCTGAATCCACCAATACTTTAGGGATTTCGGTCGCTTTGTGGGCCATGACCGGCCGGCAGGGCGGTCTTGCATTCATGGCCACCAACAACATTCTCACCAAAATATTCGGCAGTCGCAATGATCGACTCCTCAAACAATACCGCAAAGTTGCCGATAGCATCAACGCACTGGAGCCTGTCTACGAAAAGCTGAGTGACGACGAGCTTCGCGGGAAAACACAGGAATTCAAGGAACGTATCGCCAACGGCGAGACGCTCGATGCGGTCATGCCGGACGCTTTCGCCGTGGTGCGCGAGGGCTCCAAGCGCGTCATGAAGATGCGTCATTTCGATGTGCAGTTGATCGGAGGAATGTCATTGCACGATGGCAAGATTTCCGAGATGGGTACGGGTGAGGGCAAGACGCTGACGGCCACGCTGCCCGTGTACTTGAACGCGCTCACTGGAAAGGGCGTGCATTTGGTGACCGTGAACGACTACCTGGCCAATCGCGACGCGCTGTGGATGGGGCGCCTGTACAACTTCCTCGGACTGACCGTTGGCATCAATCTGCCGCAACTGACGCGCGAGGGAAAACAGGCTGCCTACCAGGCCGACATCACCTATGGCACCAACAACGAATTTGGCTTCGACTACCTGCGCGACAACATGGTTTACGAGGCGCAAGACCGCGTGCAGCGTGGCTTGAACTATGCCATCGTCGATGAGGTGGACTCCATCCTGATCGACGAAGCCCGCACGCCGCTCATCATCAGCGGCCAGGCCGAAGACCACACGGAGATGTACATCACCATCAACAAGGTGGTGCCGATGCTGACCAAACAGGAGGGTGAAGAAGATATTCGCACCGGACTAGGCATTACGAAGCCCGGAGATTTCACGGTCGACGAGAAGGCCCACCAGATCGTCCTGACCGAACGGGGTCACGAGAACGCGGAGCGCATCCTGTCCAACTTGAACTTGATCCCGGAAGGCGCAACGCTGTATGACCCGGCCAACATCGCGCTGGTGCATCACCTGTATGCCGCGCTGCGCGCCAATCACCTGTACCACCGCGACCAGCATTACGTGGTGCAAGACGGTGAGGTCGTGATCGTCGATGAGTTCACCGGACGCCTGATGTCGGGACGGCGTTGGGGCGAGGGCCTGCATCAGGCCGTGGAAGCCAAGGAGGGCGTCAATATCCAGGCCGAAAACCAGACGCTCGCCTCGATCACGTTCCAGAACTACTTCCGGCTCTATAACAAGCTGGCTGGCATGACGGGAACGGCCGACACCGAAGCGTATGAGTTCAAGGAAATCTACAGCCTGGAGACGATCGTGATTCCGCCAAACGTGCGAAGCCGGCGCGATGACCAGTTGGATCGCGTGTACAAGACGACGCGGGAAAAATACGAAGCGGCTATCAAGGACATCCGCGAATGCTACGAGCGGGGCCAGCCCGTGCTGGTCGGAACCTCCTCGATCGAGAACTCCGAAATCATCGACCAGCTGCTGCAAAAGGAAAAGCTCCCGCACCAGGTACTCAATGCCAAGCAGCACGCGCGCGAGGCAGACATCGTGGCGCAAGCGGGGCGCTCGAAGATGATCACGATTGCCACCAACATGGCAGGCCGGGGTACGGACATTGTGCTTGGCGGCAACGTGGACAAGGCGATCGAGGCGGTCGAATCCGACGAAACACTGGCGGAAGACGCCAAACAGGCCCGTATCGTGCAATTGCGCGCCGAATGGACGCGCGAACATGAGCAGGTGACCCAGCTGGGGGGCTTGCGCATCATTGCCACCGAGCGCCACGAGTCGCGCCGCATCGACAACCAGTTGCGCGGCCGCTCGGGTCGCCAGGGCGACCCCGGATCGTCGCGCTTTTACCTCGGGCTGGACGATTCGCTGATGCGCATTTTCGCGGGCGATCGTGTCAAGTCAATCATGGAGCGGCTGAAGATGCCCGACGGCGAGGCGATCGAGGCGGGCATCGTGACGCGCAGCATCGAATCCGCCCAGCGCAAGGTGGAGGCGCGCAACTTCGACATCCGCAAGCAATTGCTTGAATACGACGACGTCTCGAACGAACAGCGCAAGGTGATCTACAAGGAACGCAACGACATTCTGGATGCGAGTGACCTCACCGCACAGATCGACGCCCTGCGCGAAGGCTGCCTGACCGACCTGGTGCGTCAATATGTGCCGGTCGAATCGGTTGAGGAGCAATGGGATATCACTGGCCTGGAAAAGGTCCTGCGCGAGGAGTGGAAGATCGACCTCCCACTGGGTGAGCATGTGCAGTCCGCCAGTGCCATCACCGACGAAGACATCGTGCATTCGGTGCTGGAAGCCGCCAATGCGGCCTTCGCGGCCAAGGCAGAGTTGATAGGAAGTGAAAATTTCACCCAGTTCCAGCGCATCGTGCTGTTGCAGAGCATCGATTCTCACTGGCGCGAGCACCTGAGTTCGCTGGACTACCTGCGCCAGGGCATCCATTTGCGCAGTTATGCGCAGCAGCAGCCCAAGCAGGAATACAAGCGAGAGGCGTTCGAGCTGTTTGGGCAATTGCTCGATGCCGTCAAGAACGAGGTCACCAGAGTGCTCATGACGGTTCAGGTTCAATCCAGCGAGCAGATCGGGGAGGCAACCGAGGAACTCGGCAATCGCGCGGAAAACATCGTCAATGTGACCTACAGTGCGCCCACAGAGACGGGCGAGGTCGAGACCGTGGTGGACGAGGGAACCGTCAAGGGACAGCACCGGCGCCCGACCGCTGCGGCGGCCGCAGCTGCCGTGGCCGGCGCAGCGCTGTCACGCGTGGGTCGCAACGACCCGTGCCCTTGCGGCAGTGGCAAGAAATACAAGCACTGCCACGGCAAGCTGGCCTGATTCCGGGGAGCCCTCCATGTCCGTCAATCTGACCGCACCGAACCCCGCCGACCTGCATCCGGTTGGTGGCATACGCCTTGGCGTCACCGAGGCCGGCATCCGCAAGGCGCAGCGCAAGGATCTCGCCGTCGTGCTGGTCGACGCGGGCGCCTGCGTTGCTGGCGTATTCACGCAGAACCGCTTTTGCGCGGCGCCGGTGCAGGTGTGCCGCGAGCATCTCGCCGGGGGCCACGCGATTCGCGCCTTGTTGATCAATACAGGCAACGCCAATGCCGGTACCGGCGAAG
>JBDTCK010000109.1:0-81285 GCA_039923645.1 Rhodoferax sp. | reverse complement strand
CACCTCTTCCGCCAACCGGCTGGCATACGGCGTCACTCCAGCCGGAAGCCCACCTTGATCGTGACCTGGTAGTGCGAAACCTTGCCGCCCGAGATATGACCGCGCGACTCGGTCACCTCATACCACTCCATATTCTTGACCGTCAGCGCAGCCTTGGCGATCGCATCGCGTACCGCGTGATCGGTCCCCTCGGTGGAAGAGCCGACCAACTCCAAGATCTTGTAGGTGTGTGCAGACATGGCGAATCTCCAACGGTGAAGGCCTGACATCGAACGCTTGCCGCGCTCAAGCAATCTGTCATGTTGTGCCCGAACGCTGGAGCGTGTCAATGGGCATCATCACCTCGCCAGGATATGTCAGCCGCCGGCAACATCCTGATGTTTGTACAGGCTTGCGCAAAACGCTATTTCTGCTTCAATAGGTTTGGTTTCGTTCAATACGTTTCAATCGATATTAATTGTCGGAGGTTGATATGCGACTCGATCTTTTCCATTCGCGCCCTGAAGCTCACATTCGCAAAGCCCAGGAATACCTGGAAGAAGCCTGCCTCGCCCGCATCGAGCATGAGGTGGCGGCCGAGCATCATGCCGCGCTGGCATCGATGTACGCGCAGCGAATTGCGCGGTTGCAACAGCAAATCGCCGACTCGCTGATGCCCTATGCATCGCCGGCGCCGTCGGGTGAACCCACCCAGGCGGTCGATGCAGTCAAGCGCAGCGCCGAAGGCGTTATCTCGCTGCCCCGGGTGCAAAGGATCGCAAGCGCAGACGGCGCTTGAGGCGCACGCAAGCAGCCAGGTCCGATAAAGGAGACAACATGAACCCAATGATTCGGCGCCAGACGCTGGCCGATATCCTGCGCCGCAGCGCGCGCCGCACCCCGGGCAAGACCGCCCTCATCTGCGGCGGCACGACCTGGAGCTACACCGAGTTCGAACACATCAGCGACCGCGTGGCCGCCGGGCTGGCCGGGCGCGGTGTCGGCAAGGGCGACCGGGTCGCGATCCTCGCGCGCAACTCGCACGCCTTTGCCGCGCTGCGTTTTGCGCTGGCGCAGCTCGGTGCGGTGCTGGTACCGATCAACTTCATGCTGAAAGCCGATGAGGTAGCCTACATCCTGCGCCATGCGGGAGCGAAAATGCTGGCCACCGACAGCGCCCTGGCTGAACTGGCCCGCGCGGCCGCAGCGCTGGACACTCAAGTGCGCGAACTCGTCTGGTTACCGTCGGAAGAGCCGAGCGAGCCGGCGCTCGGCATGATCACCTTTGACGATCTGGCCGCCAGCACCGGCCAGGCGCCCGAGGTGGCGCTGGACGGCACCGACCTGGCGCAGATCGTCTACACCAGCGGCACCGAGTCCACGCCCAAGGGCGCGATGCTCACGCACGACGCCGTGCTGTCGCAGTACGTGAGCTGCGTGGTGGACGCGAGCATCGCCACCGACGACCTGACGCTGCACGCACTGCCGCTGTACCACTGCGCCCAGCTCGACGTGTTCTTCGGCCCCGCCATCTATGTGGGCGGGACCAACGTCATCACCAGCAAGCCCGTGCCCGACAACGTGCTGCCCCTCATCGAAAAACACCACATCACGAGTTTCTTTGCGCCACCCACGGTCTGGATCTCGCTGCTGCGCTCTCCGCTGCTGGACAGCACCGACCTGTCGAGCCTGTCCAAGGGCTACTACGGCGCCTCCATCATGCCCGTGGAGGTGCTACGCGAATTGGCCACGCGCTTGCCCAAGGTGAGACTGTGGAACCTGTACGGTCAGACCGAGATCGCACCGCTGGCCACCATGCTTGGACCGGATGATCAGTTGCGCAAACCGGGGTCGTGTGGGCGCGCGGTGCTGAATGTGGAAACCCGCGTGGTGGACGACCAGATGCGCGACGTTGGCACCGGCATGGTGGGCGAGATCGTGCATCGCTCGCCGCACCTGATGCTGGGCTACTTTCATGACGATGAGCGCACCAAGGCCGGGTTCGAGGGCGGATGGTTCCACTCGGGTGACCTGGCCACGATCGACGATGAGGGCTTCATCACCGTGGTGGACCGCAAGAAGGACATGATCAAGACCGGCGGCGAAAACGTCGCAAGCCGCGAGGTGGAAGAAATGATCTACCGCCTGCCCCAAGTGTCCGAGGTCGCAGTGATCGGGCTCCCGCATCCGCGCTGGGTCGAGGCGGTCACCGCCGTGGTTGTGGTCAAGGCGGGACAGACCTTGAGCGCAGACGAGGTGATGGCACATTGCAGCGCCGCTATGGCCAGCTTCAAGAGCCCCAAACACGTGGTGTTCGCGCAGAGCCTGCCAAAAAATCCGAGCGGCAAACTGCTCAAGCGCGAGCTGCGGCAGACTTATGCCACGCTGGTCGGATAACTATACTTCTGATAGCTAGCCGTCTATACTCGGAAAGGGCTAGAGGCCAATTTTCCTTTAAACATCGCACATGAATCCCTACAAGCGGCTGCTCGGCGTTGTGGTATTTTTCTGCGTGCTGCTTGCCGTTTTCCAGTTCACCGGCCTGCGCAGTAACTTCAGTCTGACGTTTTTGCATGACGCATTCCTGGCGCACAAGCTGGGCGGCGCGCTGATCTTTGTCGCGATGTTTTCTCTCGGCAACCTGATCCAGATCCCGGGCTGGATTTTCCTGGCGGCGGCCGTGCTCGCATTGGGGCAGATGTGGGGAGGCGTGGTGACCTATATCGCGGCCGTCGTGTCGTGCGCGGTCACGTTTTTGATCATCCGGCTGGTCGGCGGCGACGCCCTGCTGCAACTCAAGAGCCGCTGGGCGCACAAGATCCTGGGCCGCCTGCACGCGCACCCGGTCAGCAGCATCGCGCTGCTGCGGATCTTGTTTCAGACTCTGCCGGCGCTGAACGCGGCGCTGGCCCTGTCGGGCGTCAAATTCCGCCAATACCTGGCCGGTACGCTGTTAGGCTTGCCGCTACCCATCGCGCTGTATTGCGTGTTTTTCGACTACCTGGCGACCCTGCTGCACCTTCGCTGAAACCCGCACAGGGCAAAATGGCCCCATGAAAATACCGCAAAGACTAGCACCGCTGATGGAAGATGGCCTGATCGACAGTGTGGTTCGCCAGCTGATGAGCGGCAAGGAGGCGATGGTTTTTGTAGTGCGCTGTGGCACCGAGACGCGCTGCGCCAAAGTCTACAAGGAAGCCAACAAGCGGGCCTTTCGCCAGGCGGTGGACTACACCGAAAACCGCAAGACCAAGAACAGCCGGCAGGCCCGCGCCATGGCCAAGGGCACACGCTATGGCCGCGAAGTACAGGAGCAGGCCTGGCAAAATGCCGAGGTCGATGCGCTGTACCGGCTGGCCGCGGCCGGCGTACGGGTTCCCCGGCCCTACCACTTCCACGAGGGCGTGCTGCTGATGGAACTGGTCACCAATGCCGCCGGCGACGCCGCCCCGCGCCTCAATGACCTCACCTTCACGCCCGAGCAGGCGCGCCAGCACCATGCCACGCTGATCAAGGAGGTGGTGCGCATGCTGTGCGCCGGCATGGTGCATGGCGACTTGAGCGAATTCAACATCCTGCTGGGTGTGGACGAGGATGGCCAAGAATGCCCGGTCATCATCGACTTGCCGCAAGCCATCGACGCGGCGGGCAACAACCACGCCCCCGCCATGCTGGAGCGCGACGTGGCCAACCTGCGTAACTATTTCGGCCAGTTTGCGCCGGAATTGCTGGCCACCGATTACGGCCGGGAAATCTGGGCGCTGTACGCCGCCAGCGCCTTGCATCCCGAAGTGCCGCTCACCGGCCGTTTCGAACCGGGCCACAAAGCGGTGGATCTGGACGGCGTGCTGCGCGAGATCGGCGACGCCCGCGCCGAAGAATCGGCCCGGCTGCTGCGCATGCAGGCCGCCTGAACCCCGCGTGGGCGTCAGGCCAGCGTGCGCTTGAGGCGAATCTCTTCCACTTTGATGCTGCCCATGGCCACCGTCTTGGCGGTATTCAGTTCCCGCTTGAAGCCGGCCAGTTCGGCAAAACGCAAGGCGCGCTCGTTGCGCAGCGGGATCCAGATTGTCACGTGGGTACAGCCTTCTTCGATCAGCCCCTCGCGAGCGCCGTCCCACAGCGCCAGGCCGACGCCCCGGTCCCAATGCGTGGGGGCCGCGTAGATCGCCCAGATTTCTCCCATCGTCGCGGGCGTGCCTTTGTCGCGGGAGCGGTCGAAACCGACGAAACCCACGACCTTGCCGTCTTCGAGCGCTACGGTCACCTGGGGGTCGCCATACTCAATGGCTTCGCGCCATAAGGCCAGGCGCTTGATGGCCGGCAGGCCTCCCAGATGTTCGTCGGGCACCAGCCCCTTGTAGGCCGCCTGCGCAGCGCTGGCGTGAATATCGGCGACGGCCTGGGCCTCGTTCAGCGTGGCGAGGCGAACCTCGTAAATGGGGGTGCTGGGCATGGAGTGCAAATGGTTGAACGGGCTGGGCGAGAACTGAAAGTCCCGCGGGAGCCAAATTGTCGCCGCAAAACGCACCACCGTCCTTCAGGCCACACGCCCGTACGTGCGGGCACGCCCGATGTGGTAGGTACCGTATGCGATCACGGCGATGCAAGCCGACGCGTCAGCGCTCTGACTGACTACGCTCCATTTGTCGCTTGTGATGACGCATCTGCCACTCGTTCTATCGACGAACCAGCTTCAGCGGGGTTCCCTTGGGAAACGTACCTTCCAGCGTGTTCGCATCGACGACCTTCAGGGTCGCGCCGAAATTTTTACATCCCGGTCCTTTTGACGTGTCGACTTCAAACACAATTTCATTTTCGGTGTGACTCGTGACCGTGAGCGGAAATTCCCTGCCAAGGCACGGGTCTAAACGATCTTTTTCCCCTCCCCGCCTCACTGTCTCCCACGAGCCGCCGCCGTCTGCGATGACAACTTGGGCGGATCGATAACTATTGAAATAGCTGGCCGTCCATTTGCCATTGAAGGCATTGGAGTCTTGCGCCAAGGCTGCGGAAAGTGTCAGCCCGCACAAGGAAACCACACATAAAAGCCGGGCGCAACTGAAAATACCGTAGGCACGTGACATGGCAATTCTCCTGTTCTGACTTCGATACAGCGAAGGCATGGCGCCAATGATCGGCCCATGCAGCGCGTCTCACTATGATGCAAATGCACTACACATATACTACTTTAGCAACAGTGTCCTCGTCACAGGCACGCGCCCCATCGTTCGCCGAAAATCCGCCAAATAACCGGTGTGGAATCAGTGTCGTGTCTGATTAGGCGTCCATCAGCAGTAACCCGCCGACTTGAGCTGCGCCGCCAGTTCCGCATTGTTGTGCAGGCTGGTACGAGCCAGGATTGCCTGCAGGTGGTTGCGCGTCGTGGACGGGGCGATGCCCAGTGCCTTGGCGATCTCCTTGTGCGTCAGGCCTTGCGCCACGCGCTGAGCGACCTGGATCTGCTGGGGCGTGAGGTCATCGACGGCCTGGAGCGCACGCGCTTTCAGAAACTGCAGGTTCTTGTTGCGGCACCCGACCACGAGGATGCTGTGCCCCTTGAACTTCGCCTGACGATTGCCCCCAATGGCTCGCAGTAGTGGTGGCGGCGCTGCCGCACGGTCCGACTGCGGCCATTCGCGCTCCAGCAACGCCTCAAACTGTGCATCCTTGACCAGGAAATACCCTGCCGAATCGGTAATCGACAGCGACCACAGCCGCTGGGGATCGGCCGAACTCCATCGATCCAGGTGCTGCGAGCGATTCACGGCCAGCGCCTCGAAGAGGTGCGGTACGACGGCCTGCACGATGCGCCGCTGGCATTCGGTGAAGGGCCGGTTTGCGTAGGCACCGTACAGCGAAAGGGACCGGATCAATCCTGTGGCGGGCGAGTTGAACGCGGTGATCAAGGCTTGCTCGTGGCGCCAGCGGCGAACGTAGCCGCGGATGGCTGCGCTGTCTTGGCCGGCATAGTAGCCTGGCAGGCTGTAGTTGGCTGTCTGACCGAAATGAGTGATTGCGTAGCGGGCCGCGGCGTCCTGTGAATGGACTTCGGCGTAGTGCTGCTGAGCTTCGGGCGACTCGTTCTGCACGTGCGGGTCGTGGAAGACGACGCCGCCACCGTGCGCGACCGAAGAGCCCCATTTGGCGCTATCGAAGGGGACAACGCTACTCAGCCGGTTCAGCACCACATCCTGAAAGTCCGCGAGCGGAACTTCACGCGCGGCGCGATACATCTCCAACAAGAGACTGTTGAATCTGTCCATGGCGGCCACCTTCCCCTGACGGGTGCAAATTATTTGCTCGAAAAACGTTACATATTGTGAAGGCCGCAACAGTCAAACGCAACTAGGCGCAAGTGGCCGATTAGTCCCGAATCCCACGTTGACGAATCCCGCGTTGAATTAACCCTCACACCAGCAAACTTACGGCAGAGGCTGGCACTGATGCGAATCCCGGATTCCTGTCGAGCTCGCCATGGCGAGCTCCAATCACTCTCGTCACCGACCGCATCCAGGGGCGGCATCGACACCCCGCACAGCTGACATCGATGCCGTGCAAGAGGGATAATCCAACGGCAACGCTGCCACTGCGATCTGGCTGCAGCAGCGGCCGCTGCCGTATGCTGCATATCCGATAGTTATTGGCGTTTTATCAGGAATGCTTTACAGCCTTTTATCTTGAGTTCGGGGGCGACTTGGGGGTCACCTGACAAATAAAGGATTTCATGGCCACCATCCTGGTTCCAATTCCCGCGACCGATTTCGATCCGACCGAGACCGGTGTGCCATGGCAAGTGCTCGCCGCCCTGGGCCACCGCCTGGTGTTTGCCACGCCGGACGGCGCTCCGGGGCGGGCCGACGCGCGCATGCTCACCGGCCAGGGGCTGGGCCTGCTCGCACCGATGCTCAGGGCCGACGCGAATGGCCGCCGTGCCTACGAGGCGATGGAACGCAGTGACGCCTTTCGCAAGCCGCAGCGCCACCAGGACATCCGCGGCGCCAATTTCGACGTCCTGCTACCGGCCGGCGGGCACGCGGGCGGCATGCGACCTTACCTCGAGTCGGCCATGCTGCAGGCGCGGGTCGCGGAATTTTTTGCGCAGAACAAGCCGGTGGGCGCCATCTGCCACGGCGTACTGCTGGCCGCGCGCTCGCAAAGCGGCGCCTGCCGCTCTGTGCTGTGGGGCAAGACCACCACCGCGCTGCTGCAGTTGCAGGAAATGAGCGCCTGGGCGGCCACCTGCACATGGCTGGGGCGCTACTACCGCACCTACAGCGAGAGCGTGGAGAGTGAAGTCCGGCGCGCGCTGGCCCGGCGATGCGCACCGCTTCGCCGCCGAGTTCGGCAAACTACTGGCGTCCAGCGCCCCATCGCCATGAACGCAGCGAAGGCCCTCCCCGAGCAAGTTGCGCCCCCTCGGGGCGCAGCGCAGCACACGCAGTGGCAAGCGTAGGGGCTCATATGACCGACCCGCGTCAACACAGCCCCGCCGCGGAGCGCAACAGGCAGCCGATTCTCGAGGTGTTACAGCGCCTGTTGCCGGCACGCGGAGGAGCGCTGGAGATTGCCAGCGGCACAGGCCAGCATGTGGCCCACTTTGCAGCCGGCCTGCCGGGCTGGACCTGGCAGCCGAGCGACCCGCAAGCCGATGCAGTCGCGTCCATTGCGGCGTGGTGCGCGCACGAGCACCCTGGTGCTGCGTTGCCCAACGTGCGCCTGCCGCTTCAACTGGACGTGATGACGCCGGACTGGCCCATCCCCGATCCAGTGGATGCCATTTTCTGCGCCAACATGTTGCACATTGCGCCGTGGCCAACCTGCGCGGCGCTGATGCATGGCGCCGCGCGACATCTCGCTGCGAACGGTTTGCTGTTGACCTACGGCCCCTACCTGGTGGACGGCGTGGCCACAGCGCCCGGGAACCTGATCTTTGACGAGAGCCTGCGCGCGCGCAACCCGGCCTGGGGAATCCGGCGGCTGGCCGACGTGGCGCACGAGGCGGCCGCGGCCGGCCTGCGATTGCGCGAGCAGATCGCGATGCCGGTCAACAACCTGCTGCTGGTGTTCGAACACGCGGGGCAGGTCCGTCGGGCGACGCGCAGTGGCCCGGCATGAGCCTGGACGAAGACAAGCTGCCCGAAGTCTTTGAGGTGCGCCTGGAACCCGCGGGCCTGTACTTCGACGCGCCGGCGGAGTTGCCCCTGCTGCAAGCCGCACTGCGCGCGGGCATCGAGCTGCCCAACTCCTGCCGCAATGGCACTTGCCGTACCTGCATCTGCCGGCTGCGCCAGGGCCGTGTTGTGTACCAGATCGAGTGGCCGGGGTTGAGTCTTGAGGAAAAGCAGGAAGGCTTCATCCTGCCTTGTGTGGCGTATCCTGCATCGAGCGTGGTCATCGAGTGGCCACGTCGCTAACTAGCTATACTTACCATAGCTAACCGCCAATACAGCATATGGGCTGCGGCCATTTCTTCCTTAAATCAACTAGTCTCACTCCCAGGCCTCTCCCGCCGGTCAGCAGGCAAGGCACAGCCAAACCCGCCCTTCATGAGGCATGATTTCATTCATCGTGATCTGCAAACACCGTCTTTTCCGAGTTTCACTTTTCGCCGTGCGGGCGCGCCGGCTGGCCGCACTGGCCTTGCTGTGGCTCGGCTGCAGCGGCACCGTCCTGGCGGCGCCTTTTGAGAACACCATTGCCCAGCGCACGCAGGCCTGCACGGCCTGCCACGGCCAGCAGGGCCGGGCCGGCCCGGATGGCTACTACCCACGCATCGCGGGCAAGCCTGCGGGCTATCTGTACAACCAGTTGATCAATTTTCGTGAGGGGCGGCGCCACTACGGCTTGATGACCGGCATGGTGGACCTGCTGTCAGATGCCTACCTGCTCGAAATTGCACAGTACTTCTCCTCCGTCGACGTGTCCTACCCACCGCCCTCGTCAGCGGCCCAACTCGCTGCCACACCCGAGGTACTGCGCCAGGGGCAAATGCTGGTCACCCACGGTGACCCGGCGCGCAAGATTCCGGCCTGCGTGCAGTGCCACGGCCAGGCGCTCACCGGCGTGGCACCCAACATCCCGGGTCTGCTGGGGCTGCCGCGCGACTACATCAATGCCCAGATGGGGTCCTTTCGCACCGGTCAACGACGCGCCCATGCGCCTGACTGCATGGCGACCGTGGCGGGGCGGCTCTCCCTGGCGGAAGTGAACGCAGCGTCCAGCTGGCTGGCAACACAGGCGCTGCCGGCCGACACTCACCCGGCAACGTCCCTGCCGGCTCCGTTGCCACTGCCGTGCGGCAGCGCCCCTGCGCCTGAAGAGGCCCGCAAATGAAAAAACGCGGCATCGCGCTGCTGGGTGGCGTGGTCGTGCTGGCCAGCATGGCGGCGTTGGTGTGGCATCTGAACGTGCAAGATGAACCCGACGTGTCGGCCTCGGCTCCGGCGGGATCAGCCAGCGCGCCGACGCCAGCCACCGTGGCGCGCGGCGAATACCTGGCGCGGGCCGGCGACTGCATGGCCTGCCACACTGCGCGCGGCGGCGCAACTTTCGCCGGAGGGCTGGCACTGGCCACGCCGTTCGGCACGGTGTACACGTCCAACCTTACGCCCGATAGGGAGACCGGCATTGGCACCTGGTCCGCCGCGGAATTCTGGCGCGCCCTGCACAACGGCCGCGCCAAGGATGGCCGTCTGCTATACCCTGCGTTCCCCTACACCAATTACACCAAGGTCACGCGCGAAGACTCCGATGCGCTGTACGCCTGGCTGCGCACGCTGGCGCCGGTGCACCAGCCCAACCGCCCGAATGCGCTGCGCTGGCCGTACAGCACGCAGGCCGCGCTGGCGGTGTGGCGCGCGCTATTTTTCAAACCCGGCACCTATGTTTCCGACACCACCCGTACGGCCGAATGGAACCGGGGAGCCTACCTGATTCAGGGGTTAGGCCATTGCAGTGCCTGCCACGCCACGCGCAACGCGTTGGGCGCCACGTCCAGCTCACTGGACCTGGCGGGTGGCCTGATTCCGCTGCAAAACTGGTACGCGCCGTCTCTGGAGTCCCCGCTTGAAGCAGGCGTGGCGAATTGGGACGTACCTCACATCGTCGAGCTGTTCAAAACCGGCACTACCCGCCACGGCTGGGTCACCGGCCCGATGGCCGAGGCCGTGCTGCGCGGCACCCAGTATTTGTCGCAGGAAGATCTGGTCGATATGGCCACGTACTTGAAGGCGCTACCGGGCGGGAATTCTTCGGGGGATGCGTCGGCGCCGCGCCAGCATGCTCCCGTCAACCCCGCCGTCGCGCTGCTGGGCGCCAGACTGTACAAGGACAATTGCGCGCAATGCCACGGCGCTACGGGCCAGGGTGTGCCGCACGCCTACCCGGCGCTTGCCGGCAACCGCGCCGCGACAATGGACTCACCGGCCAACTTGGTGCAAATGGTTTTGTATGGCGGCTTTGCACCGGCCACCGCGGGCAACCCCCGCCCCTTCGGCATGCCGCCCTACGTACTCGTACTGAAAGACAGCGAGATCGCCGCCGTGCTGACCCACATTCGCACAGCCTGGGGCAACCAGGCCGCCCAGGTGACGGAAGTCCAGGTCAACCAATTGCGCAGCAGCGCAACGCCTTGAATCGAACCCGGATACCGCAGTCCGCCGGGCACCTGGCGACACAACTGGTCGCAACTCCATCGCCCGCTTGACGTTGTGATTAGCGCCCGTTGTTGGATAGACTACAGGTTCAGGCCAAGCCCATCGAGGAGACACCATGGACTACCATCACGGCAAATTTGTCTGGTTTGAACACTTGTCACACAACGTCTCCAAGGCAAGCGACTTTTATGACGCCCTGTTTGACTGGCGCACCGACACGGTCGATATCCCCGCCGGCGTGCCTTACCCCGCGATTTATAACGCCGGCCGCGGAATTGGTGGTTTTCGGGAGGCGCCCGCGGACACCGCGGTGCGCTGGATGTCCTACCTGTCCGTGCCGGATATAGACGCCTCGTTCAGGGACGCGATAGCCGCCGGTGGCAAACCCATCATGCCCCCCATCGAGTACGGCACGATCGGTTGCGGCGCCGTGCTGGCCGATCCGACAGGGGCCGAACTCGTCATCTGGAAAAGTACCCGGGGCGACCCTGCGGACGCAGCCGAAACCGCCATAGGCGACTGGTACTGGAGCGAACTGGTGACGACCGACGAAAGCAAGGCCCTGGCGTTCTACGAGAGCGCCTTCGGCTTCACCAGCGAAAGCGTGGACATGGGACCGATGGGCACGTATTACCTGCTCAAGAAGGATGGCAGGCCGCGCGCCGGCCTGAGGCGGGCACCGCAATCCGCAGACGGCTCGAGCTGGCTGCCCTATGTGCGCGTGGCCGACTGCGACGGCTCGGCCGCAAAAGCACATTCGCTGGGTGCGCGCATCGCCATACCGCCGCGCGACATTCCAGGGATCGGCCGCTTCAGCGTGCTGATCGACCCCCTGGGCGCAACCATTGCGGTGATGCGCGGCCAGTCGGCCGCGTAGCAGCGCTCGTACAACCGGCTTGCTCTGGTGGCCAGATTGCCCTTAGGCTGTGCACGACAAACCAGAAAGAGCCAACTATGCAACGCATCGTCATCGTCGGTGGAGGCGCAGGAGGATTGGCACTCGCGACACAACTGGGCAAGCGTTTGGGGCGCAAGGGCCTGGCAGAAATCACCTTGGTCGATTCAGCCCGGACCCACGTCTGGAAGCCGCTGCTGCATCAGCTGGCGGCCGGCAGCTATGACACGCATGCGGAAGAAATCGAATATCTGGCGCAGGCGCGCTGGAATCACTTCAAGTTCCGGCTCGGCACCCTGGTCGGGGTGGACCGTGCCAGCAAGACCGTGCAACTGGCGGCCAGTCACGACGATACCGGGGCCGAGATCACACCCGCGCAACGGGTCGCTTACGACACCCTGGTGATTGCGGTCGGCAGCCAGACCAACGACTTTGGCACTACGGGGGCGGCCCAGTACACCATCAAACTCGACACGCCGCAGGCCGCAAGGCGCTTCAACGACCGACTCATCAATGCCTGCATCCGCGCCCAGACCGTTCCACGGCGGGTCGATGGCAAGCCACTGACGGTGACTATCGTGGGTGGTGGTGCCACCGGCGTCGAGCTGGCAGCGGAGCTGCATGCCGCGGCGCGCATGCTGGCTAATTTCGGCTTCGACTACATCAATCCCGAGAAAGATCTGCAGTTGGTGCTGGTGGAAGCTGCGCCGCGCCTGTTGTCCCAATTGCCGCAGCGGCTGGGCGAAGCGGCACAGCGCGAATTGCGCAAATTGTCGGTCGCGGTGTACACCGACGAGAAAGTGGTCGAGGTGATGGCGGATGGCCTGCGGATGGCCAGCGGCAAAGTGATTGCGTCCACCATCACGGTCTGGGCCGCCGGCGTCAAGGCAGCGGACTTCCTCAAGAACATCGGTGGCGAGCAGCCGCTGGAAACCAACAAGCTCAATCAACTGCTCGTGAATCACAACTTGCAAAGCACTCTGGACACCAGCATCTACGCGTTTGGTGATTGCGCCGCCTACCAGCAGCCCGATGGCACCTGGGTGCCGCCGCGCGCACAAGCGGCCTATCAGCAGGCCATGTACCTGGCGCGCAAACTACCGCAGCTGATGAATGGCCAGCCAGCGCCTGCATTCGTGTACACGGACCAGGGCTCGCTGGTGTCACTGGCCGAGTATTCATCTGTGGGCAGCCTGATGGGCAGCCTCACCAAGGGCAGTTTTTTCATCGAAGGGCAACTGGCGAAACTCATGTACTGGGGCCTGCACAAGCAGCACCAGTTTGCACTCGGGGGCCTGCGAAAAACGCTGCTGATCACGCTGTCGGAGCTGATCGACCATGCCCACCGGCCCCGCATCAAGCTGCATTAGCCGAGCGGGTCGACGGGAAATCGGATCCTCTCCAAAAAGCAGTCTTGATCGGCGGCACAATAGCCCCATCACTAACGGAGAAGCACCATGCCCAAAGGCGAACAAAAGAGCAACAAGCAAGTCAAAAAACCCAAGAAGGACTTGTCTCCTCCCAAACCCGTCTCGCCCGACGCCGTGCGTCCCACCGTCACCACTGTGGTACCGGCGCGCGGCAAGCTCAAAAAATAACCCACTGCCATGGTCGGGCAGCCGCGCAACCCGCTGCATGGCCTCACGCTGGAGACGCTGCTGGGCGCGCTGGTGGCGCAGTACGGCTGGGCCGGTTTGGGTGAGCGCATCAATATCCGCTGTTTCACTAGCGAGCCGAGCATGGCATCCAGTCTGAAGTTTTTGCGCAAAACGCCATGGGCGCGTGACAAGGTCGAAGGCTTGTATCTCTTCATGGTGCGCGACAGCAAACGGCAGCGGGCCTGAACGTCCCACGCTGCAAGTCGGCCTGCAATTGACCCTTGATGGAGCCCCTGTTCGTTGACGATGCTCTGCTGGTGCTGGACAAGCCCAGCGGCCTGCTCGCCGTTCCGGGGCGCGGCGCCGACAAGCAGGATGCGCTGAGCACCCGGGTTCAGCACTTGTATCCGGATGCGCTCATCGTGCATCGGCTTGACATGGCGACCTCTGGCCTGATGCTGATGGCGCGCGGGCCCCTGGCGCAACGCACACTGAGCCGGGCCTTCGCCGACCGCGAGATTCACAAGCGTTACGTGGCGGTGGTCGACGGGCGCTTGCTGGCGCCGGCCGATACTCATGATGGCTGGGGCGTGATCGACCTGCCAATCGCCCTGGACTGGCCCAGGCGTCCCCTGCGCGTTATCGACGCCGAATTCGGCAAGCCCAGCCTCACGCATTGGCGCGTGCTGGCCTGGAACCCCGCAAACGACACCACGCGCGTGGCGCTGGCGCCCCTCACGGGTCGCTCGCATCAGCTTCGCGTTCATCTGCAGGCAGTGGGGCACGCCATCGTCGGCGATGCGCTCTACGCCAGCGCCCCGGTACAAGCCAAAGCCAGTCGCCTGCTACTGCACGCATGTGCGTTGACGCTGGCGCATCCGGTCACCGGTGAGATGCTGGCGTTTACAAGCCCGGCCCCGTTCTAGCGCTAAAGTGCGGGGCATGAATCAACACCTCTATATCGTCACCGGCGCCTCGCGTGGCATGGGCCTGGCCATCGCCGGGCAGCTGCTCAAACCCGGTAACACCTTGCTGTGCATCGCCCGCACGCCCAACGATGCACTAGGCTCGCGCGCCGGCGCCGCGGGCGCAACGCTGGTGCAGTGGCCGCAAGACCTGGCCTTCGGCCTGCAAGCCAGCGCGCGGCTCAAGCAGTGGCTGGACCAGCAAGATGGCGCGTCCTTCACCAGCGCAACCCTGATCAACAATGCCGGCGTCGTTCCGCGGATCGGGCCACTGAGCGACGCAGACGCCGCCGATCTGGCACAGGCCTTGCGCGTCGGGCTCGAAGCTCCCATGCAGCTCACCGCGGCCTTCCTGGGTGCAACGCAGCACTGGGCGGCCGCGCGCAAGGTGCTCAACATCTCATCGGGCCTGGGGCGCCGTGCGATGGCCTCCCAGGTCGCTTATTGCGCTGCCAAGGCAGGCATGGACCACTTCACCCGCTGTGTGGCACTGGAAGAGGCACTCAAGCCCAATGGCGCGGCAGTGAGCTCGCTGGCCCCCGGCGTAATCGACACCGACATGCAAGTGCAACTGCGCAGCGCCGATGCCTCGGCCTTTCCGGATCAAGGCAATTTCGCCAGGCTGAAAGCGAATGACCAGTTGTCATCGCCGGCCGAGGCTGCGACACGCGTGCTTGCCTACCTTGCGCGGCCCCAGTTTGGCGTCAACCCGGTAGGCGACGTACGCGACTGAATTTTTGACTGGCGCGGCCTTAGCTGCGCACCACAAGCACCGGGACGTGCGCGTGTGACAGGACACGCTGCGCGACACTGCCGAGCACCCATTTTTCAATGCCACGGCGGCCGTGGGAACCCATGACGATCAGGTCTGCGCCGCTCGACTCGGCCGTATCCAGAATGCCCTTGTAGACCGCGTGCCCCTCGACCAGTGTGGTCTTGACGGAGACGCCACCGGCTTCAAAAGCCTGCCTGGCGCCCTTGATCGCCTCGTTGGCCTCGGCCGTGGCCGCCGTCAGGTACTGCGCCTGGCCATACGCGTAATCGGTCCCCACCCCCGTAAATGGATAGGGGTCAATGACATAGATGGCCGTGACCGCGCTGTCGAACGCCTTTGCCAGCGCGATTGCCTTGTCGATCGCCAGCGCTGCCGTTGGCGATCCATCGACCGGGACCAGAATGTGCTTGAACATGTGATGAACTCCTTGGGCTACGACAGATTTCTGAGCTTAAGGTCGCGGCGCCGTCAATGTGTTGATGACGATCAAGTTATACGCCGTCACCCTGAAAGCCGCCAGATCGCCACGTCAAGACCAGTGTATCCCTGTGCCCATCTACGGCCAGTGGCTGGATCGGGGTGGACTCATGGATCACGCGTGCGTCATCGAGCAACAACAGCGACCATGGCTCGGTCAGTGTAAAGCGCTGGCCGTGAGAGCCGGCGGCCTCGAATACACGCGTTTCACCGCCCTTGACGCCAGTGCGGTTGACCAGAAACACCGCTACAAAATCCACGCCGTCGCGGTGCGCCCCTTCAGGCGTCGGGCGGCCGATGCCGTCCGTGGTGTCGATGCGGAACTGGTGCGCCTCCACGTACCAGGGCAGCGCGCCGGACTGCGTATCGTTGGGTGATTTTTTGCCCAGATTGCAAAAAACCCGTGTTAGCGAGATCAATAACTGTTCCCACGACGCCTGCGCGACCACCTGCGGCTCCACCGGCTCGAACCAGCGCCGCATGCCGCCGTGCAGCGCGTTGTATTCAAGCGGCTGCCAGTGCGCGCGATGCGGTACCTGAGTGACCCGATCCCCCGCGACGACAAAACAGGAGTGGCGCCGGCGCCGGTAGCGCCCTCCATCCTTGAGGTAGGTATCAGGCGGCAGATTGTTCCAGCTCGGACCCAGCACATCCAGTGACGTGAGGCTGCAGCGGGCGAGCGCGCTCACCCCGGCAGGATCGAGCACGGCGTAGCCTTGCCGGTGCAGGTCCGTCAGGAGCTCATCGGGAGTCGACACTGGAGGCGCTAGCGTGGTAATTGACATAGGGGATCAAGCTTACCGCTGGCGTCGGCTCACGCTGCAACCTGCACGCCCTTCCAGAACGCGACCATGCCGCGTACCATCTCGGCCTCGGGCTTGGGGTCGGCGTAGTACCAGGCGGCGTCCGCGTTCATTTCACCATCGACCATGAGCGAGTAGTAGCTCGCCTGGCCCTTCCAGGGGCAACTGGTCTTGTGATTACTGAAGGTGACATAGTCACGATTCAGCGAGTCTGCAGGGAAGTAATGGTTGCCTTCCACCACAACCGTGTCGTCGCTTTGCGCTATGACCGCGCCATTCCAGATTGCTTTCATGGGGATTCCTTTTACGTGGGTGCGTTCAGCCAGTGCAGGCTGAAAAGTTTTTGCGGATCGGTCCACACGGGGCCCGGTGTGAACCCCGCCTGCCGCGCGAGCGCCTGCAGGCTCTCGACCGTAAATTTACACGAGTTCTCGGTGTGCAGGGTCTCGCCCTCGGCGAACTCGAAACACCTGCCGCACACGCGGACCTGTTGCCGGCGCCGGCTCACCAGGTGCATCTCGATGCGCTGCAGGGGCGCGTTGTAAAAGGCGCTGTGCGCAAACTGGTCCAGATCGAAATCACCGCCCAGTTCGCGGTTGGCGCGCGCCAGCAAGTTGAGGTTGAACGCGGCCGTTACGCCCTGTGCGTCGTTGTAGGCGGCATGCAGCACCGCGGGGTCCTTTACCAGGTCGGCGCCCAGCAACAGGGCGCCGCCGCGCAGGAGTTGCCCCGCCATCTGCAGAAAATGCAGGGCTTCGCCAGGCGTGAAGTTGCCAATCGTGGAGCCCGGGAAAAAACCCACGCGCTGTCCGGCGCTCTCGCCCCGCGCCGGCAGCAGCATGTGCCGGGTGTAGTCCGCGACCAGCGGTTGCACGTTCAGACCCGGGTAGTCACGTCGCAGCACCTGAGCGGCCACACCCAGGTGTTCGCCCGAAATGTCGATGGGGACATAGCGCTCGGGCTGGTCCATCGCATTGAGCAACAACCGGATCTTGCGCAGGGAGCCGGCCCCAAACTCGACCACTTCGGCACACGGTCCCATGTGCCGAGCAATATCGCGCGCATGCTCAGATAGCAGGCCCAACTCGACACGTGTGGGGTAATACTCCGGCAACTCGCAGATGCGGTCGAACAGAACAGAGCCCGGCGCATCGTAGAAATACTTGGGAGAAATGCTGCGCGCAGTGATTGACAGCCCTGCCAGCAGATCGCGGGCAAACTCGCTTTGCTGCTCCTCGCCCGGCAATGAAGGCCGGGCTTTTGTTGGTGCATCCGTCAGCATCAGGCATCCCTCGCCAGACGAATGCCCGAAAACTGCCAGCGTGCCCCGGGCGGGAAAAAATTGCGGTAGCTGGGTCGTGTGTGTCCGACCGGGGTGGCGCTGCTGCCGCCGCGCAGCACCCGTTGTCCCACCATGAATTTACCGTTGTACTCACCTGCCGCCCCAGCCAGGGGACGAAAGCCAGGATAGGGGTCATAGGACGAGCGCGTCCACTGCCACACATATCCGGTCATTTGCGTGATCCCCGACGCATCATGGGCTGCTTCCCACTCGAATTCAGTAGGCAGGCGTGCACCCGCCCATTCTGCATAGGCCGCGGCTTCGTAAAAGCTGACCTGGCTGACCGGTGCAGAGGTATCCAGCGCACGCACGCCGGATAATCCGAAGACCTGCCAGTGGCCCGCAGGCGCTCTGGCATCATCCGGCGCAAGCCAGTAGGGCGGACAGCTCCAGCCATTTGCCTGCACCGCGGCCCACCCGTCGGACAGCCACAACTCGGGGCGTTGGTAACCCCCGTCCTCGATAAATTGCAGGTACTCACCGCAATTCACCAGGCGGTCCGCCACGCGGTACGGTGCCAGCAGCGCGCCGTGTCGCGGCGTTTCGTTGTCAAACGCAAATCCGCTGCCGTCATGCCCGATCATCACGGTGCCGGTGGGCCCCGTGAGCCAGTGCAGCGGCGCAGTGACGGGAGCCATCCGCAGCGCCGGCTTGTGCGGCGAAGCAGGAGCGCACTGGTAGGCGGGAAGCATCGGGTTGCACGACAGTGCATGCAAAATGTCGGTCAATATCAGTTCCTGATGCTGTTGCTCGTGATGCAGCCCCAACGTGAGCAAGGGCAGCGCGCGCCGCCACACCGTCTCATGGCTGCTGTTCATGAAGTCTTGCACGCCGGCATCGACATGCGCGCGATAGGCCAACACCTGCGCAAGCGATGGGCGGGTCAGCAGGCCGCGCAGTGGCCGCGGATGGCGTGGGCCCAGGGCTTCATAGTAGGAATTGAAGAGATAGAAAAAACGCTCGTCAAACGGCACGTAGTCCGGTGCATGCGGGCGAAGCACCATGGCCTCGAAAAACCAGCTGCTGTGCGCCAGATGCCACTTGGCCGGGCTCGCATCAGGCATGGACTGGATGCACTGGTCTTCTGCCGACAGGGGTGCGGTCAGCACCAGGCTGTGCGCCCGGATTTCGGAAAACCGCCGCGCCAGAGTTTCACGCGGACCATTGACTTCAAGTTGTGAATCAGCGATCAACGGGGATGGGAACATGCAGATAACCTCCAGAGACTGCAAAGCCCCGCCTGAGTGAGCCTGCGCAGGACACCAACACGTGGGTCGCGCCAACGCGTGGTTTATTACAGCACAACACCTTTGCCGTTGTCGCTGGCAAGCGGGCCAAGCGGGCACGGTTCAAGGTTGCTTGCGCTCTGCGGCAGCGGGTAATGCGGCCTCGGAACAATGGATAAAGTCATATCAAATTAAACCAAAATCGCCAATTCACTACAGAAAAGATAGCTTAACGTGCATGACAGATAACGGCTTGAGGCGGTTTTGACTTGAATCTCAGGTGCTCGACGTAGTTCCGTATGTTTATGCAACTAAAGCATGAAGTAGTTTGCACAATGTCTTGGACAGTTGGGCCAGACGCTTTTAAGCTCTGGGACTTGATCGTTCCTACCAGGAGTTTTCTCATGTCCCAAGCACCCAGCACCGCGACACCGGCAGCACCGACGTCTCATCCCCTGCCATCCTACCTGCAGGCCAACAACCTCGGACCCTGGGGGGTTTACCTGCAACAGGTCGATCGCGTGACACCTTACCTGGGCAACCTGTCGCGCTGGGTCGAGACGCTCAAGCGCCCCAAGCGCGCCCTCATCGTGGACGTTCCCATTCACCTGGACAACGGCACAGTGGCCCACTTCGAGGGCTACCGCGTGCAGCACAACGTTTCGCGCGGCCCAGGCAAAGGCGGCGTGCGTTTTCACCAGGATGTGACGCTGTCGGAAGTGATGGCGCTGTCGGCCTGGATGTCGATCAAGAACGCAGCGGTGAACGTGCCCTACGGCGGTGCCAAGGGCGGGATCCGTGTCGACCCGAAAACGCTGTCGCGCGGCGAACTGGAGCGCATGACACGCCGCTATACGAGCGAGATCGGCATCATCATCGGCCCCAACAAGGATATTCCGGCGCCTGATGTGAACACCAACGAGCAGATCATGGCGTGGATGATGGACACCTACTCCATGAACCAGGGCTCCACCGCGACCGGCGTCGTCACCGGCAAGCCGGTGGATCTTGGCGGATCGCTGGGCCGGCGCGAAGCCACCGGGCGCGGCGTGTTTACCGTCGGCGCCGAGGCCGCCAAGCATATCGGCATGGACATCTCCACCGCGCGCGTGGCGGTGCAGGGTTTCGGCAACGTCGGCGGGACGGCCGGCAAGCTGTTTGCCGAGGCGGGCGCGCGCATCGTCGCTGTACAAGACCATGGCGGCACGATCTTCCGGGAAGCGGGGCTGGATGTGCCATCCCTGCTGCGGCATGTGGCCACTACGGGCACCGTGGCCGGCTTTGCACAAGCCGAGGCAATTGACAACGACCTGTTCTGGGAGGTCGAGTGCGACATCCTGATTCCCGCGGCGCTGGAGCAGCAAATCAACGCCGGCAATGCCGGTCGCATCAAGGCGCGCATGATCATCGAAGGCGCGAATGGTCCCACCACGCCCGAAGCCGACGATATCCTGCACGATCGAAATGTGCTGGTGCTGCCCGACGTGATCGCCAACGCAGGCGGCGTGACGGTCAGCTACTTTGAATGGGTGCAGGACTTTTCCAGTTTTTTCTGGGACGAGGCTGAAATCAACGCCCGCCTGGTGCGCATCATGCGCGAGGCGTTCGCGGGCGTGTGGCAAGTCGCACAGGACAACAAGGTGAGCTTGCGCACCGCCACGTTCATCGTTGCATGCAAAAGGATATTGCACACGCGCGAATTGCGCGGGCTCTACCCCTGATCGGGGTCGGCCGAAGCCGCCGCGGAGCCGGCCTTACTGCAAGGTATCTTTCACGGCAGCGGGCAGCGGCATCACCTCGATGCCCTCCTCCAGCAGCTCCAGGGCCTCGCGCGCGCTGGCCCGGCCGCGGATTTTCCGATGTTCCGTTTCCCCATAATGAATGCGCCGGGCTTCCTGAGCGAAATGCTCGCCCACGTCTTCAGTGTGAGCCACCAGCTCGCGCAATGCTCTGAGCAGCGTTGCCTGATGCCCCGCGCCGGCGGGCGCGAACATGTCCGACGTCGACGGCGGCGTTTGAGACGGGACAGCATCGGCCCGCGCCGCCTCGCGTTCGCGCGCGGCGCCCAGATTGAGGCGGGGCGCACTGGGCAATTTCAGCACGTCTTTGGCGCCACACAGCGGGCATTCCAGCAAACCACGCGCGACCTGATCCTGGAAATCGTCTTCAGACGCAAACCAGCCTTCAAACGAATGCTGCTGGTCGGCACACTGAAGATTGAGGACTTTCATGACGGGATTATGAGCCGGCGTGCGGCGCCGGCCCATCCTGCCAGTGCAGTGGCCATGCGCCCGACAGCGCGTTTTGCAGCCACAAGGCTCCGGCTAGCGTTTTGGCATCGGTCACAGCGCCCTCGCAGCACCACTGCAGCAGCTCGGCAGGTGTTGCCGTGAATACATCCAGGAATTCACCTGCATCGAGCTGGCGCTGTCCAGGGCTCAAATCCCTGGCAAACCAGATGTCAATAAATTCGGTCGAATAGGAAATGGCAGGGTGCAGCACTCCGGCGCGCGCCCATTGCCGGGCCGAGTAGCCGGTCTCTTCAAGCAGTTCGCGCCTTGCGCAGGCCAGCACATCTTCGCCGGGGTCCAGCTTGCCGGCGGGAAATTCGACCATGACCCGCTGCACCGGATAACGGTACTGGCGCTCCAGCACCACACTCCAGGAGCCGGGCGGGTCTTCCAACAGGGCAATAATCATCACGGCGCCGGGATGCACGACATACTCGCGCGATGCCAGGGTGCCATCAGGCAGGCGCACCATGTCACGAAAGGCGTGGAGGAAATGGCCCTTGAACAACTCCTGGCTGAAGGTTTTTTGTTCAACCAGATGGCTGTCATCCATTGCGGTGAGACCTCATCGCATCAATGCCGATGCGCGATGAGGTAGCGATAGACAAAACCCGGAAACGCAAAAGTCACGAACAACGCACTGGTAATGGCATAGAACTCCCAGCCTTGGGGTGCGATCTGACCTGCGTGGTTTTCCAGGGCGAGCCCGATGCCCCCCGTGATAAAGTAGAAAATCACCAACTCGGCCAGCCTCACCGCAAGGATCTTAGGCGCGGACAGCGGGATCACCACCAGCAGGCGCTGGTTCACAAAGGGCAGATTGGCGGCGCAAAAAGCCACCAGCAACACGACCCACACTGAAACGGATTGGGACACTTGAAATAGACGATTCAATGAGCCATCAAGTTCCCAGCGTCGCCACGATGGCCCGCGCGCACAGTGCCATCAGGCCGCCCGGCAGCACACCGAGCATCAGCACCAGAGCACCGTTGAGAGACAGCACAATGCGCACATCGGCCGACGCCGAGATCGTGGCAGCCGTGATGGGTGGATCAAAATACATGACCTTGATCACGCGCAGGTAAAAGAATGCACCGATCAGCGACATGATCACGGCAAACACCGCCAGCGCTATATACGATGGCAGCCCTGTCGAGATCAGCGCCTGCAACACCGACAGCTTGGCGTAAAAGCCCATGAGCGGCGGAATTCCGGCAAACGAGAACATCGCCACCGCCATGACGCCCGCATAGAGCGGGCTCACGCGGTTCAGGCCGGCCAGGTCGGAAATCTCCTCGCTCTCAAATCCCTCGCGCGCCAGTAACAGGATGACGCCGAAGGCCGACAGCGTGGTCAGCACATAGGTCAATGCGTAGAACATCGCCGAGCTGTACGCGTTCGCAGCGGACAGCGTGTTGCCGTTGGCCACACCCGACATCAGGCCCAGGATCACAAAGCCCATTTGCGAAATGGTCGAGTAGCCGAGCATGCGCTTGAAATTGGTTTGCGAGATCGCCACCACGTTGCCGATCAGCAGTGACCCGATCGCCAAAATCCCCAGCATCTGCTGCCAGTCGATCGCCAGCGGTAGCAGACCCTCCACCAGCAGCCGGATGCAGATGGCAAACGCCGACAGCTTGGGCGCGCTCGCAATGATCACGCTCACCACGGTTGGCGCACCTTCATAGACGTCCGGCAGCCACATGTGAAACGGCACCGCCCCGAGCTCGAACCCGAGACCGGCCACGATGAAGACCAAACCAAAGATCAGAACCTGGTGATTGAGATGACCCGAATTGACCGCCTTGAACACCTCGCCAATTTCCAGTGAACCCGTGGCGCCGTAAATCATGGACATGCCATACAGCAGAAAACCACTGGAAAGCGCGCTGAGGACGAAATACTTCATGGCCGCTTCGGTGGACACCACGTGCTCACGGCGCAAGGCCACCAGCGCATAGCTGGTCAACATGAGCAACTCCAGGCCCAGATAGATCACCAGGAAGTTGTTGCCCGAAATCATGATCGACATGCCCAGCACCGAAAACATGCTGAGGGTAAACAACTCCCCCCCGCGCATCATGCCGCGATCAGCGCCGTACGGACGCCCGTACACCAGTATCGCCATCATTGCGACGGTGACAAAACAGCTGAGCCAGTTGCCCATCGGGTCACTAACCACCATATTGCCGAAACCATAAATGGTGTTGCCACCACTGGCATACAGCCCCTCCAGCAGCGCGACCACGCCCAGCGCCAGCAGGGTCAGCACGTAGGTCGCCGTGCGACGCGTGCTGGTCACGGTCAAATCCACCAGTGCGATCACGCAGGCCAGTATCAAAAGCACGACCTGGGGGTAAACCGAGATCCAACTGAGTTTGTCAATCATCTTCTAGTTCTCAATGCAACGGGTCAATTCAGCTTGGACACGGCCAGATGTTTGAGCAGGTCCACCACGGAGGCATTCATGACATCGGTCATGGGCTTCGGATAGACACCCACGTAGAGCACGGCGATGGCCAGCAGCGCCAACATCAAGAACTCCCGGCTATTGATGTCAGGCATGGACTTGACGTGATCGTTGGCGACGGGTCCGAGATAGACCCGCTTGTACATCCACAAGGTGTAGCCAGCGGCCCAGATCAGCGCCGACGCCGCCGCCAGTCCAACCCAGAAGTTGAACTTGACGCCGCCCAGGATCACCATCCACTCGCCGACAAAACCCACGGTGCCCGGCAGACCGCTGTTGGCCATCGCAAAGAGCAAAGCGAACGCGGCAAATTTTGGCATGACATTGATCACGCCGCCATAATCGGCGATCTGGCGCGAATGCACGCGGTCATACAGCACGCCGATGCACAGGAACATCGCCGCCGACACGAAGCCGTGAGCGATCATCTGGACGATCCCGCCCGCCATACCCAGTTCGTTGAAGATAAAGAATCCCAACGTCACGAATCCCATGTGAGCCACAGACGAATAGGCCACAAGCCTTTTCATGTCGGGCTGCACCAGAGCCACCACTCCCACATAAATGATAGCAATCAACGACAGCGTGATCATCAGCCACGCCCATTCATGCGCGGCATCGGGCGCAATCGGCATGGCAAAGCGCACAAACCCGTACGCCCCGAGCTTGAGCATGATGGCAGCCAGGATGGCAGAGCCACCGGTCGGGGCTTCGACGTGCACATCAGGCAGCCAGGTGTGCACGGGCCACATCGGGATCTTGACCGCGAAGGCTGCGAAGAAGCCGAAAAACAGCAAGGTCTGCGCAGTAGCGCTCAACGGCATTGCATACCAGACCGAGAGATCAAAACTACCACCCGATTTGACGTACAAATAGATCATGGTGATGAGCATCATCAGTGAGCCCAACAACATATAGAGAAAGTACTTGAAGGCTGCGTAGATTTTGTTCGGGCCGCCCCAGACGCCGATGATCAGGTACATCGGTATCAGCGTGGCCTCGAAGAACACGTAAAACAGCATGCCGTCCAGTGCGCTGAACACACCGATCATCAAGCCGCTGAGGACCAGGAAGGCAGCCATGTACTGGTTCACCCGCTCGGTGATCGACTCCCAACTGGCAATGATCACGATCAGCGTGATGAACGCGGTCAGCAGCACAAACCAGAGCGAGATGCCGTCCACCCCCAGGTGGTAGTTGATATTGAAGCGCGACATCCAGCTATGGTTTTCGACAAACTGCATGGCAGCGGTGCCGAGCTTGAAGCGGGTGTACAACGGCAACGTGATCAACAGGCTGATCGTGGCACCAATCAGGGCGACCCAGCGCACAGCCCGGGCGTACTCGTCCCGGCCAAACGCCAGCAGGGCGACGCCGAAAAAAATCGGTGTCCAGATGGCCAGGCTCAACAATCCCATTTTTCTTTTTTCCTTATTTGAGCCATACGAAATAGGTCATCAGCACGAAAACGCCCATGATCATGGCCAACGCGTAGTGGTAGAGGAAGCCGGACTGCACCCACCGCACCACGCCCGAAACCCGGCCCACGAGCTTCCATGAGCCGTTGACCAGGAGGCCGTCGATCAAATCACGATCGCCGCCTTTCCACAAACCGGTGCCAATGGCGCGAACCCCGCGCGTCAGCACGTTTTCGTTAAACCAGTCCAGGTAGTACTTGTTGTCGAGCAAGGTGTACAGGGCCTGAAACTTGCGCTGGATGGCAGCGGGCAGCGCCAGGTTGACCATGTACATGTAGTAAGACGTGACGAACCCCGCCAGTGCCAGCCAGAATGGGGCCGAAACGAAAGCATCCAGGCCCATCTGCAGCGGGCCGCGGAAGTCGTGGGCCAACTCCTGCATGGCCGGATGCCTGACCAGGTCGACAAAAATGGAATCCTTGAAGAGCGGACCGTACAACATTGGCCCGATGGTCATGAAACCGATCACCACCGAGGGGATTGCCAGGAGGATCAACGGCACGGTGATCACCCACGGCGATTCATGAGGCTTTTGATGATCGTCATGATGGTCATCGCCATGGTGCGCATCGGGATTCTGGTCATACCGCTCCTCGCCGTGAAACACCAGGAAGTACAAACGAAATGAGTAGAAAGCCGTGACGAACACGCATGCCAACAGCGCAAACGAGGCGAAGCCGGCGCCAGCCAGGTGGCTCGCGTGAACGGCTTCGATGATGCTGTCCTTCGAATAAAACCCGGAGAAGAATGGCGTGGCGATCAGGGACAGCGAACCGATCAGAAAGGTGACGCAAGTGATGGGCATGTACTTGCGCAGGCCACCCATCCAGCGGATGTCCTGGTTGTGATGTACTGCAAGAATGACCGAACCGGCGCCAAGGAACAACAGCGCCTTGAAGAAGGCGTGCGTCATCAAGTGAAACACGCCTACCGAGTAGGCGGAGGCGCCGAGCGCAACAGTCATGTAGCCCAACTGTGACAGCGTCGAGTAGGCGATGACCCGCTTGATGTCGTTCTGGATCATGCCCAGGATACCCATGAACAAGGCAGTGATCGCGCCGATGATCATGACAAAGCTGAGGGCCGCATCGCTGAGCTCGAACAGCGGCGACATGCGCGCCACCATGAATATGCCTGCCGTCACCATGGTGGCGGCATGGATCAGCGCCGATATGGGGGTCGGGCCTTCCATCGAATCGGGCAGCCATACATGCAGGGGAAACTGCGCACTCTTGCCCATGGCGCCAATGAACAGGCATATACAGATCACCGTGATCAGCATCCACCCCGTTCCAGGGAAAGTCAGCTTGGACAGCGCATCGGCCTTGGCAAAAACCTCGGAATAGTCCAGCGATCCGGTGTAAGCCAACACCAGGCCAATCCCGAGGATAAAGCCGAAGTCACCCACGCGGTTCACCATGAATGCCTTCAGGCTGGCGAAAATGGCGGTTGGGCGGGTATACCAAAAGCCGATCAGCAGGTACGACACCAAACCCACGGCCTCCCAGCCGAAGAACAGCTGCAGCATGTTGTTGCTCATTGCAAGCATCAACATCGAGAAGGTAAATAGCGCGATGTAGCTGAAGAACCGGTTGTAGCCCGCATCCTCATCCATGTAGCCGATGGTGTAGATGTGCACCATCAGCGACACAAAGGTCACCACGCACATCATCATGGCGGTCAGGCCATCGACCAAAAAGCCGATTCCCATTTTCAGGTCACCGACCACCATCCACGTGTAGATGGTTTCGTTGAAATGTGCCCCATCGACAACCACACTGTTCAGGGTCATCGCCGAAATGATGAAGGCAATCAGCACGCCCAGAATGGTGAAGCTATGGCTGAGCCGGCGGCCGATCACATTGCCACCGAGTTTGGTGCCGAAAATGCCGGCCAGCAAGGAGCCGGCCAGAGGTGCCAGCGGCACCGCCAGCAGAGTTGAGGCCGAGAGGGTTTGACTCATATCGTTTTTGAATTTGATGAACCTCGCGGTTCAGCCCTTGAGCAGATTGAGTTCATCGATCCGGACACTGGACTTGTTGCGGAAGACCAGCACGAGAATCGCCAACCCAATGGCGGATTCGGCGGCCGCCACGGTCAGGATGAAGAACACGAACACCTGCCCCGCCATGTCGCCCAGGTAATAGGAAAAGGCCACGAAGTTCATGTTGACCGCAAGCAGCATCAATTCAATCGCCATCAACAAAATGATCAGATTCTTGCGATTCAAGAAGATGCCGATGACCGACAGCGCAAACAACATCGCACCCAGCGAAAGGAAATGTCCGAGGCTCAAAGTCATGCTTTTTTCTCCGGATTGGCGGGAGCGGCTACATCGGCGCCTTCTGCGGCCACAGCGGCGGGTCGGGTCGCGGTCATCTTGAGCACCTGCACACGATCACGCGCCCGCACGCGTACCTGCTCGGACGCACTAATGGCCTTGCTGTCTTTGCGCTCGCGCAAGGTCAGGGCAATCGCCGCGATGATGGCCACAAGCAGGATGACGGAGGCAATCTCCAGTGGGTACAGGTACTGGGTGTACAGCATCACGCCCAGATCCCGGGTATTGGAGAACTGGCTTGTCACCTGCCCAAGCACCACGGTCACCCTGGGTGGCTCGCCGCCACCAAAGCCTCCCATTAAAACAGCGGCCATCTCCAGCGCAATCAGCGCGCCGACTGTTGCGGCCAGCGGAAAGTGCCGCCAGAACCCCTGGCGAATGCCGTCCAGGTTGATGTCGAGCATCATCACCACGAACAGGAACAACACCATGACGGCGCCGACATACACCAGCACCAGGACGATGGCGAGAAACTCTGCCTTGAGCAGCATCCAGACCATGGCCGCCTGGAAGAAGGCGAGCACCAAAAACAGCGCCGCATGGACCGGGTTGCGGGCAGTGATCACGCGGAACGCGGCAAACAGCAGCACCGCCGAAAAAATATAAAACAGAGCGGCTTTCACATCCATATCGAGACTTCTTTCGGTCGATCGGTCAGCGGTACTTGGCGTCCGCCGCGCGGTTGGCCGCAATTTCGGCCTCGTAGCGGTCGCCCACAGCCAGCAGCATGTCCTTGGTGAAATACAGGTCACCGCGCTTTTCACCGTGGTATTCGAAAATATGGGTCTCGACAATCGAGTCCACGGGGCAGCTTTCCTCGCAGAAGCCGCAAAAAATACACTTGGTCAGATCGATGTCGTAGCGGGTCGTACGGCGCGAACCATCAGCGCGCAGCTCCGACTCGATGGTGATGGCCACGGCGGGGCATACCGCTTCACAAAGCTTGCAGGCAATGCAGCGTTCCTCCCCGTTTTCATAGCGGCGCAGCGCATGAAGCCCTCGAAAGCGCGGGCTGGCCGGCGTCTTTTCTTCGGGAAATTGCACCGTGATCTTGCGCTTGAACATGTATTTGCCGGTCACTGCCAGACCTTTGAACAGTTCAATCAGCATGAAGCTCGACAGGAAGTCGCGCAAGGAAAACGCAGATTCATCAGGGGAGGACATCACTGTATTCATATCAGCTCCAGCTTATTTCCAGATGTTCCAGGGGGTCTGCATCCAGACCCCGACAACCACCAGCCATATCAGGGTAACGGGAATGAAGATTTTCCAGCCCAAGCGCATGATCTGGTCATAGCGAAAGCGCGGGAAAGTGGCCCGCACCCACAGAAACATGGTGCTGACGACAAAGGTCTTGAGCCCTAGCCAGATCCAGCCCGGAATCCAGTTGAACACCGCGCTGTCGATCGGTGAAATCCAGCCTCCCAGGAACAAAATCGAGCACAGTATGCCAATCAGGATCATGTTGGCGTATTCGGCCAGGAAGAACATGGCAAACGCCATGCCCGAGTACTCAACCATGTGACCAGCCACGATTTCAGACTCGCCCTCCACCACGTCGAAAGGGTGCCGGTTGGTCTCTGCCAGTCCCGCGACAAAATAAACCACAAACACGGGGAGCAATGGCAACCAGTTCCACGACAGGAAATTCAACCCCATGTTGGCGAAATGCCCCTTGCCCTGTCCCATGACGATATCGGTCATGTTCATCGAACCGGCCACCATGAGCACCACCACGAAGCAAAAGCCCATGGCAATCTCGTAACTGACCATCTGGGCCGAGGCCCGCATGGCCCCTATAAACGCATATTTGGAGTTGGACGCCCAGCCCGCGATGATCACGCCGTACACCTCCAGCGAGGTGATCGCCATGAGGAACAGGAGCCCGGCGTTCACATTGGCAAGGGCCACCTCCGGGCCAAACGGAATGACCACCCAGGCCGCCAGTGCCGGCATGATGGTCATGATGGGGCCCAGCACGAACAAGCCCTTGCTGGCCGCCGCCGGCATGATAATTTCCTTTGTCAACAACTTGAGCGCATCGGCAATTGGCGTCAAAAGGCCAGACGGGCCGACCCGGTTTGGGCCAAGCCGTATCTGGGTGAAGCCGATCGCCTTGCGCTCCCACAGCGTAAGGTAGGCCACGCAAATCATCAGTGGCACCAGCACGGCCACGATCTTGATCAGGGCCCAGATCACGGGCCAGACCACCACAGTCCACCATGGGGCGCCGACGAGGCCGAGGCCGTCGCTATAAAACGCATCGATCATGCTTGCACCCCCTTCAGGATTGCTGCGCTTCTTGCGTCTGCCGTCATTTGCAGTGACGACGCGCGGCGCACCAGGCCATCGAGCTGGTAAATACTGGCTACGGCGGGAGGCGTTGGACCGGTCGTGGCCAGATCGATAGAGCCACTCGTGGCGTTGCTCAATTTCTCCGGGGGTACATGGGTCGCTTCGGCCGGCTGCGCGCCTCGCATGTGATCGAGCACGTCCTGCGCCGATTCAAACTCAAAACCTTGCAGTCCCAGAAGATTCGCCAGCACGCGCAGCACTTTCCAGGCCGGGCGAGTCTCGCCCAGCGGCTTGACGACGGCATGGAAACCCTGCACGCGGCCTTCGGCGTTGACAAAGGTACCCGGCGTCTCGGTGAATGGTGCGATCGGCAGCAGCACATCGCTGAAATCCAGGTTGGCCTTGAATGGACTCAGCGTCACGACCATGTCGGCCTGGCCCAGCGCGGTCTTCGCCGATGCGCCAGCCGCCGAATCGAATTCCGGTTCATTGTTCAGCAACAGCACCGCCTTCAGGCCACCCGCGAGCATCTGGCCCGCATTCAAACCACCGGCGCCGCCATCCGGAAATACACCTACCAGCTGCGCACCCACGGTGTTGGCGGCTTCTGTAAGGTAGCCCACGCTAGCACCGGTCTGCGTGCCAATCCAGTTGGCCAGCGCCAGCAAGCTGGACGCTCTGGCGTGATGCGCTGCTGCGTTGCCCAGCAAGATCGCCTTGCGCTCGCCGCCAAGCAGCGATTGGGCAATGGCCTTGGCAGCATCGGTCGCGGTGCCGGCGGCTGGCGCCGCAACACCCTTTTCGGCAGCAACCGCCGTTGCCACATCGGCCAGTGCCTGGGCCCAGGCACCCGACACAGTCAGCAACGAATGAGCGACTGGCATCGCCCATGCATCGGGAGACGCCAGTTCTGCTATTGAATTTACAACGTTCACCTCACAACCGGAGCGCACTGATTGTCGGATTCTCTGCGCAAACAGGGGGTGGTCCTTGCGCAGGTTCGATCCCACCACCAGCACACGATGCAGCTGTGACAGCGAACCAATCGATGTGCCCAGATACCGCACGCCCTCGAACTCAGGGAACTCGGCATGGCGCAAACGGGAGTCGATGTTGCCACTGCCCAGACCACGCATCAGCTCCGCCGCCAGATAGAGCTCTTCAAGTGTGCTGTGGGGGCTGGCCAGCAGGCCGATGCTTTGCGGTCCATGCTCGGCCTTGATGTGCCCGAGGCCATTGGCCACGTATTCGAGGGCCGTCTGCCAGTCCACGACTTTCCATGCGCCGCCCTGCTTGACCATGGGGCTGGTTAGCCGCTCGTCGCTGTTCAGTGCTTCATACGAGAATCGGTCACGGTCCGCAATCCAGCATTCGTTGACGTCTTCATTCTCCAACGGCACGACGCGCATCACCTTGTTGTTCTTGACCTGGACCACCAGATTCGCACCAGTGGAGTCGTGCGGGCTGACCGACTTGCGGCGCGACAGCTCCCAGGTGCGGGCGCTATAGCGGAATGGTTTGCTGGTGAGCGCACCGACCGGACAGATGTCGATCATGTTGCCCGACAACTCGGAGTCAATGGTGTCGCCCGCCACCGTTGTGATCTCGGCGTGCTCGCCGCGATTGATCATGCCCAACTCCATCACGCCCGCCACTTCCTGGCCAAAGCGCACGCAGCGCGTGCAATGAATGCAGCGCGTCATCTCTTCCATCGAAATGAGCGGGCCCGCCTCCTTGTGGAACACCACGCGTTTTTCTTCCTGGTAGCGCGAGGTCGAAGCGCCATAGCCCACCGCAAGATCCTGCAGCAGGCATTCACCGCCCTGGTCACAGATCGGGCAATCCAGCGGATGATTGATGAGCAAGAACTCCATCACCGACTTCTGCGCCTTGATGGCCTTGTCGCTCTTGGTGCGCACGATCATGCCCTGCGAGACCGGTGTCGCGCAAGCTGGCATGGGCTTGGGCATCTTCTCCACATCGACAAGGCACATGCGGCAATTGGCGGCAATGCTGAGTTTCTTGTGATAACAAAAATGCGGAATGTAGGTGCCAGCCTTGTCAGCGGCATGCATCACCATGCTTCCTTCGAGCACCTCTACTTTTTTCCCGTCGAGTTCAATTTCAATCATGGGGCGGCTCGCTCAGACGTACTCGGGGACCGGGCAGGTCTTGTGCTCGATGTGATATTCAAATTCGGGACGGAAATGCTTGATCATGGCGCGCACCGGCATGGCTGCCGCATCGCCCAGCGCGCAAATCGTTCGCCCCATGATGCCATCGGCGACCGAGTCCAGCACATCGAGGTCGGCCTGGCGTCCCTGCCCGTTCTCGATACGGTTCACCATGCGCCAGAGCCATCCCGTGCCTTCGCGGCAGGGCGTGCATTGGCCACAGGACTCATGCATGTAGAAGTAGCTCAGCCGGCGCAGCGAGCGCACCATGCAGCGTGAGTCATCGATCACAATCACCGCGCCCGAGCCGAGCATGGAGCCGGCCTTGGCAATCGAGTCGTAATCCATGGTGCAATTCATCATGATGGACGCCGGCAGCACCGGGGCGGACGAGCCACCCGGAATCACGGCCTTGAGCTGACGCCCCGCACGCACGCCTCCAGCGAGTTCCAGCAGCGTGGGAAACGGTGTTCCCATGGGAATTTCGTAGTTGCCAGGGCGCTCGACGTCGCCGCTGATGGAGTAGATCTTGGTGCCACCGTTATTGGGCTTGCCGCACGCCAGGTACGCCGCACCCCCGTTGCGGATGATCCACGGCACGGCCGCGAAAGTCTCGGTATTGTTAATGGTCGTGGGCTTGCCGTACACGCCAAAACTGGCCGGAAACGGTGGCTTGAAACGCGGCAGGCCCTTCTTGCCCTCCAGGGATTCCAGCATGCCCGTCTCTTCGCCGCAGATGTAGGCACCAAAGCCATGGAATGCGTGCAGCTGGAAGCTGAAATCGCTGCCCAGAATGTGGTCGCCCAGCAAACCCTCGGCGCGCGCCTCTTCCAGCGCTTCCTCGAACCGCTCATAGGTGGCGAAAATCTCGCCATGAATGTAATTGAAGCCAACCGTGACGCCCATGGCATAAGCGGCAATCACCATGCCCTCGATCACGATGTGCGGGTTGTAGTGCAGGATGTCTCGATCCTTGCAGGTGCCCGGTTCACCCTCGTCGGAATTGCAGACCAGATATTTCTGCCCGGGCAACTTTCGCGGCATGAAGCTCCATTTCAGGCCGGTCGGAAAACCCGCTCCGCCACGCCCGCGCAACGCTGACTCCTTGACCGTGGCAATCACCTGGTCCTGCGTCAGGCCGGCCTCATTGCCGGCGACGCCATCCTTGCCCAGAACCTTGCGCAGCGCCTGGTAGCCGCCACGCGCCACGTAGTCTCTCAAGCGCCAGTTGCTGCCGTCCAGGCCCGCATAAATCTGCGGCTCGATATGACGGCCATGAAAACAGGTCTCGGCGCCCGTGGCGACGAACTGGGACAGGATATTTTCTGGAGACATCACTTCACCTCAGCGACCGGCGCGGCAACGCCATCAGCCGCCCGCAAACCGTCAATCATCTGGTCCAGCCGCTCGTTGGTCATGAAGCTGCACATGGTGCGGTCATTCACCAGCATCACGGGCGAATCGGCACAGGCTCCAAGGCACTCGGCTTGCTGCAGCGTGAACATGCCATCTGCCGTGGTCTCGCCCATCTTGATGCCAAGCCGGCTTGCCAGGTGCTGCAATGCCCGATCGCCGTGGCGCAACTGGCACGGCAGGTTGGTACAGACATTGAGCTTGTACTTGCCCACAGGTTGCTGATTCAGCATGTTGTAGAAAGTAGTCACCTCGTGCACTGCTATGGGCGGCATGCCGAGGTAGGCGGCAACTTCCGCCTCGCTTTCCTGACTGACATAGCCCTGCTCCAGCTGGACCAGGCTCAAGCAGGCCAATACGGCAGATTGCTTATGCTCGGGTGGATACTTTGCGACTTCCTTGGCGAATCCCGCCTTCATGACTTCAGAGATCATCGGTCAATCTCTCCAAACACAATGTCCAGGGTGCCAATGATGGCGACGACGTCCGCGATCATGTGGCCACGCGCCATCTCGTCCATCCCCGCGAGATGGGCGAATCCGGGCGGACGGATTTTAAGCCGGTAGGGCTTGTTCGCCCCGTCGCTCACGATGTAGATGCCAAACTCGCCCTTGGGATGCTCGATCGCCGCATAAGCTTCGCCCTCGGGCACGTGGAACCCTTCAGTGAACAGCTTGAAGTGATGGATCAGGTCTTCCATGTTCGTCTTCATCGCCTCACGCGCTGGCGGTGCCACCTTGTGGTTGTCGATGATCACGCGGCCGGGATTCACGCGCAGCCAGTCCACACATTGCTTGATGATGCGATTGGACTGGCGCATCTCTTCGACACGCACCAGGTAGCGGTCATAGCAGTCGCCCGTCTTGCCCACCGGGATGTCGAAGTCAAGGCGATCGTAGACCTCGTAGGGTTGCTTCTTGCGCAGATCCCAGGCGACGCCTGAGCCGCGCAGCATGGCACCGGTAAAGCCAAGGTTCAGGGCGCGCTCCGGCGAGACCACACCGACACCCACGGTACGCTGTTTCCAGATACGGTTGTCGGTGAGCAGAGTCTCGTATTCATCGACAAGAGCCGGAAAACGCCTGCAGAAGTCCTCGATGAAGTCGAGCAGCGAGCCTTGCCGGTTTTCATTGAGCTGCCCAATCACCCTGGCGTTCTTGATCTTGCTGACCTTGTACTGCGGCATGGTGTCGGGCAGGTCCCGGTACACGCCTCCCGGGCGATAGTAGGCCGCATGCATGCGCGCGCCCGACACCGCCTCATACATGTCGAACAAATCCTCGCGTTCACGGAAGCAATAAATCAGCATGTTCATCGCGCCGCAATCGAGCCCATGCGCGCCCAGCCACATCAGGTGATTGAGCAGACGCGTGATCTCGTCAAACATGACCCGGATGTATTGCGCCCGCTCAGGCACCGAAATCCCCATCAGCCGCTCTATCGCCAGGCAATACGCATGCTCGTTTGCCATCATCGACACATAGTCGAGGCGGTCCATATAGGGCAGCGACTGGAGGTAGGTCTTGCTCTCGGCAAGCTTTTCCGTGGCGCGATGCAGCAACCCTATATGCGGGTCGGCGCGCTGCACGACCTCGCCGTCGAGCTCGAGCACCAGGCGCAAAACGCCATGGGCTGCCGGGTGCTGCGGCCCGAAGTTGAGGGTGTAGTTCTTGATCTCTGCCATGTCAGTGCAACCCGCCGTAGTTGTCTTCGCGGACGATGCGCGGCGTGATCTCGCGTGGCTCGATAGTGACCGGCTGATAGATCACTCTTTTTTGCTCCGGGTCGTAGCGCATTTCGACGTGACCGGAGGTCGGGAAATCCTTGCGGAACGGGTGACCGATGAAGCCGTAGTCGGTCAGGATGCGGCGCAGGTCGCTGTGCCCCTCGAACACGATTCCGAACAGGTCGAACGCTTCACGCTCGAACCAGTTGGCAGCATTCCAGACGCTGCTCACCGACGCCACGACGGGCAGATCGTCGTCAGGCGCAAACACCTTGACACGCACGCGCTGGTTCAGACTGACCGACAGCAGGTGCAGCACCACGCAGTAGCGGGCACCATCCCAGATGCCCTCCTTGTAGTCCGAATAATCGACCCCGCACACGTCCATGAGTTGCTCAAATTGGCAACCCGGCGCATCACGTAGCGTCGTGGCCGCCTGCAGATAGTGGGCGGCGGAAACCACCACAGTGACCTCGCCCAGCTTCAGGCTGATGTGTTTCACCCTCTCGCCCAACGCGGCGGCGATGGTGTCCTTGAGGGTTTCGGGATTAACGGCAAACGCGGTCATTGGAACCCCTTCAGACGCGCGCGATGGTATTGGTGCGCCGGATCTTCTGCTGCAGCTGGATGATGCCGTACAGCAGGGCCTCCGCCGTCGGCGGGCAGCCTGGAACGTACACATCCACCGGCACGATGCGGTCGCAGCCGCGCACCACCGAATAGCTGTAGTGGTAGTAGCCGCCGCCGTTGGCGCATGAGCCCATGGACAGCACCCAGCGCGGCTCGCTCATCTGGTCGTAGACCTTGCGCAGTGCTGGCGCCATCTTGTTGCACAGCGTACCGGCCACGATCATCAGGTCAGACTGGCGCGGGCTGGGGCGAAACAGCATGCCGAAGCGATCGATGTCGTAGCGCGCGGCGCCCGCGTGCATCATCTCCACGGCGCAGCAAGCGAGGCCGAACGTCATCGGCCACAGCGAGCCGGTCTTGGCCCAATTCATCACCGAGTCGTAGCTGGTGGTGACGAAGCCTTCCTTGAAAACACCTTCAATGGCCATACAGTTCTCCCGTCAATCGCTTCATTCCCAATCCAGGGCGCCTTTTTTCCACTCGTAGATAAAACCCACGACAAGGATGCCCAGGAAAATCATCATGGCCCAGAAGCCCAGTGCACCGATTTCCTTGAGCGAGACGGCCCAGGGAAACAGGAACGCGATTTCGAGGTCAAACAGGATGAACAGAATGGCCACGAGGTAGTACCGTACGTCAAACTTCATGCGGGCGTCCTCAAACGCCTCGAAGCCACACTCGTAAGGGGAGTTCTTGGCAGCGTCCGGACGATTCGGGCCAAGAATGTAGCCGAGCACCTGGGGCACGATACCAACGCCAATGCCGACCAGGATGAACAAGAGAACGGGAAGGTATTGATCGAGGTTCATTTGAGGTTTTGATCGCTACTTTTGCCCGCCAGCACCGTGCCAGCGAGCTTTTTTATTTGGTGCCGTCGGCGAGACTCGAACTCGCACAGCTTTCGCCACTACCCCCTCAAGATAGCGTGTCTACCAATTTCACCACGACGGCGGTCTTTTTGTAGTCCGGATGACACGAGGCGCATTGCGGCTTCGGCCCTCAGGACAGTCTTGGAGTTTACCCTGAAATTGCCCGCATTCGGCGCAGACGCAGGCGATTTGCAGAGACGATCAATGGGTCGGAATCTGCCCCGCACCCGAGGCAGCGGGCGCAGCAGGCACGGCGCTTGCCGGAGCTGGAGTTGATTGCGGAGCCGGTGCGGCACTGCCCGGGATTTGAGTGGCAATACCCGATGCCGCGCGTGCAGGCGCGGGCGCGGCGACTGCAGCATGCTCCAGCACGCTACCGCTATCGGTGCTGACCGGGCGCAAATTACCGAAATACGCCAGCGCCAGCGTGGAGGCAAAAAACACCGTGGCGAGTACGGCGGTGGAACGCGACAGGAAGTTGGCGCTGCCACTGGCACCAAACAGGCTGCCCGAGCTGCCACTGCCAAAAGCCGCACCCATGTCAGCGCCCTTGCCATGCTGGATCAGAATCAGGCCGATCAGAGCGATGGCGGTCAGTATCTGGACCGCCAGAATAATGTTGAGTGCGAGATGCATTTTTATGCTCCTAAATAAATAGCCTCAATCGCTTTACCCTAAAGGGCTGCAGCAACTATTTTCAAAAAATCCGGGGCACTCAAGGAGGCGCCCCCAATCAGGCCGCCGTCAATGTCGGGCTGGGCCAGCAGTTCTGCCGCGTTGCCTGCATTCATGCTGCCGCCATACAGAATCGCGATCTGCGCGGCGCGAGCGCTGGCGGCGCACAGCTGGGTGCGCAGCACGGCGTGAACCTGCTGCGCCTGTTGTGGTGTGGCGTTCTTGCCGGTGCCGATGGCCCACACCGGCTCATAAGCCACCACAATGTCGTCGATACGCGGGCCGTTCGCGGCGATCACCGCGGCCAGTTGACGCGTGACGACGGCTTCGGTCTGACCCGCATCGTGTTCGGCCAAGGTTTCACCGACACACACTATCGGTGTGATACCGAGCCTGAGCGCACACTGTGCCTTGGCCGCGACCAGGTCGTCCGTCTCGTCGTGATAGCGGCGCCGCTCCGAGTGGCCGACGATCGCGTAGTGCACGCCGAATTCCTTCAACATGGCAGCAGACACCTCGCCCGTGTAGGCGCCGGCATCATGGGCAGAAACATCCTGCGCACCCCAACTGATGGCGCTACCCGAGAGCATTTCAGAGGCTTGCGCCAGATACGGCGCAGGAACGCAAACCGCAACCGCACAGCGGGGCAAACCCAGTCCCGCCCGCACGGCGGCCAGCAGCGCCTGGTTGGCAGCCAGGCTGCCATTCATCTTCCAGTTGCCCGCAATCAGCTGCTTCTTCACCATGTCAGGACGATCTTGCCCACATGCTGATTCGACTCCATCAGCGCATGGGCCCTGGCGGCTTCTGCTGCCACGAAAGTGCTGTGAATCACCGGCTTGATGCTGCCATTCTCGATCAGCGGCCAGACGTTCTTGCGCAAGGACTGTGCAATCGCCGTCTTGAACGCCACCGGACGAGCGCGCAGCGTGGAGCCAGTCACCGTGAGACGGCGGCGCAGCACCAGTCCCGCGTTGATCTCACTCTTGACGCCGCCCTGCACCGCGATGATGACGAGCCGGCCGTCCTCGGCCATGCACCCGATCTCGCGCGCGACATAGCTGCCCGCGACCATGTCAAGGATCACGTTCACGCCCACGCCTGCCGTGAGTTTTTTGGCCTGCTCGGCAAAGTCGGAGGTTTTGTAGTTGATCGCGTGGTCGGCACCCAGCGCCAGGCACGCCGCACACTTGTCGTCGCTGCCGGCCGTGACGATAACCGTCGCGCCCAAGGCCTTGGCCATCTGGATGGCCGTGACGCCGATGCCGCTGGAGCCACCCTGGATCAGCAGGGTTTCGCCCTTTTGCAGGTGGCCACGATCGAACACGTTGCTCCACACGGTGAAGAACGTTTCAGGCAGCGAAGCCGCCTGTACATCGCTCAACCCCTTGGGTACTGGCAAGCACTGGCCCACAGGTGCCACGCACAGTTCGGCGTAACCACCACCGGCCACCAGCGCACAGACCCGATCCCCGATCTTGAAACCCGCCTGCGCCATCGCGGCCGCATCGCCGCTCTCGATCACGCCAGCCACTTCCAGGCCCGGAATATCCGAGGCGCCGGGCGGCACCGGATAGTTGCCCGTGCGTTGCAGCACATCGGGCCGGTTCACGCCGCTGGCGCCGACGCGAATCAGCAACTCGCCCGCGCCGGCCACCGGTGCGGCGCGCTCGCCCGCGCGCAGCACGTCGGGCGCGCCAAACGAGGTAATTTCAATCGCTTTCATGGTATTTATACCCCGTAGCCCTTGATAAAAGGGCATGATTAGCTATAAATTAAATAGCAAATTACGACTGGTTGGCGGAACCCGAATGATCGGTGCCATAGCCAGGCTGCGCCGGACGGTCCAGCAGCGCCTTCATCGACAGCTTGACGCGGCCCTTCTCGTCGGTCTCCAACACTTTGACCTTGACGATCTGACCTTCCTTGAGGTAGTCGGTCACCTTCTCGACGCGTTCGTGCGCAATCTGGCTGATGTGCAGCAGACCGTCCTTGCCGGGCAACAGATTGACCAGCGCGCCGAAGTCCAGGATCTTGGTGATCGGGCCTTCATAGATCTTGCCAATTTCGACTTCAGCCGTGATCTGTTCGATACGGCGTTTAGCCTCTTCGGCCTTGGCGGGGTCTGTCGAGGCGATGGTGATGGTGCCGTCCTCGTTGATGTTGATCTGCGTGCCCGTTTCTTCCTGCAGGCCGCGAATGACCGCCCCGCCCTTGCCGATCACGTCGCGGATCTTCTCGGGGTTGATTTTCAAAGTCGTCAGGCGCGGAGCGAAGCTGGAGATTTCGGCCTTGGCCTCGCCCATGGCTTCCTGCATCTTGCCCAGGATGTGCATGCGCGCTTCCTTGGCTTGCGCCAGCGCAACCTGCATGATTTCCTTGGTGATGCCCTGGATCTTGATGTCCATCTGCAGCGCGGTGATGCCGTTGGTCGTGCCCGCCACCTTGAAGTCCATGTCGCCCAGGTGATCTTCGTCACCCAGAATATCGGTCAGCACCGCAAAGCGGCTGCCGTCCTTGATCAGGCCCATGGCGATGCCAGCCACGTGCGCCTTCATGGGCACGCCGGCGTCCATCAGCGACAGGCAACCGCCGCAGACAGAAGCCATCGACGAGGAACCGTTGGACTCGGTCACCTCGCTGACCACGCGCATGGTGTAAGGGAAATCTTCTTTCGAAGGCAGCACCGCCACGAGAGCACGCTTGGCGAGCCGGCCATGGCCGATTTCGCGGCGCTTGGGACTACCGACGCGGCCAGTTTCGCCAGTGGCGAACGGAGGCATGTTGTAGTGCAGCATGAAGCGATCTTCATAGTCGCCCGACAGCGCATCGATACGCTGGGCATCGCGCTCGGTGCCCAGGGTCGTGACGACCAGCGCCTGGGTTTCGCCCCGCGTGAACAGGGCCGAGCCATGAGTGCGCGGCAGCACGCTGCTCCTGATCTCGATCGGGCGCACGGTGCGCGTGTCGCGGCCATCGATGCGCGGCTCGCCGGCCAGAATCTGGCTGCGCACGATGCGCGCTTCGATGTCGAACAGCAGGCCTTCCACGGCCACGGGGTCGAATTCAACGCCCTCGGCCTTCAGCCCCGCCATGACCCAGGCGTAGGTCTGACGCGTCGCGTGGGTACGCGACTGCTTGTTGCGGATCTGGTAGGCTGCGGCCAGTTTTTCTTCGGCCAGGGCGCCCACTTTGGCGATCAGCACCTCGTCTTTGGCGGGCGCTTTCCAGTCCCACACCGGCTTGCCGGCATCGCGCACCAACTCGTGGATCGCGTTGATGGCCACGCGGCTTTGCTCGTGGCCGAACACCACGGCACCCAGCATGATCTCTTCGGACAATTGCTTGGCCTCCGACTCCACCATCAGCACCGCAGCCTCGGTACCCGCCACCACCAGGTCCATGCTGGAGTCCTTGCGTGCGGTCTGACCGGGGTTGAGCACATATTCACCGTTGATGTAGCCCACGCGGGCGGCGCCGATCGGGCCGCTGAAGGGGATACCGCTGACGGACAAGGCCGCGCTGGTCGCGATCATGGCCGCAATGTCGGCGTCCACTTCGGGGTTCAGCGACAACGTGTGGATCACCACATGCACTTCGTTGAAATAGCCCTCAGGAAACAGCGGCCGGATGGGGCGATCGATTAGGCGGCTGGTGAGGGTCTCGAACTCGCTCGGACGGCCTTCACGCTTGAAAAAGCTGCCGGGAATCTTGCCCGCGGCATAGGTCTTCTCGAGATAGTCAACGGTCAGCGGAAAAAAGTCCTGCCCCGCCTTGCCCACGGTCTTGCCCACCACGGTAGCGAGCACCACAGTGCCCTCAATGCTGAGCAGTACGGCGCCACTGGCCTGGCGCGCAATTTCGCCGGTTTCCATGGTGACGGTATGGGCGCCCCATTGGAACGTTTTGGTCACTTTGTTGAAGATGGTCATGTGGATAGCTCCTGAATGAACCGGCGCATGAGGCTGCGCCAATAGCCCGGAGTCTGGCGGTCAGAACACGATGCCATTCCAGAAAAAATCACGCGAAACCCCTGATTTCTTCTGGAATGACACAGCGCGCATTCGTGTTGCCCGGCTCCGAAGTAAAAAACGCCTGAGCTAGTGAACTAACTCAGGCGCTCGCATTCGATGGACCGCTTATTTGCGCAGACCGAGTTTGGCGATCAGCGCGGCGTAACGGTCGTGGTCTTTGGAATTCAGATAGTCGAGCAGCTTGCGCCGACGGCTCACCATGCGCAGCAGACCGCGCCGGCCATGGTGGTCCTTGGCGTGGGTCTTGAAGTGCGGCATGAGCTCGTTGATGCGGGCGGTCAAAAGGGCGACTTGCACTTCGGGGCTGCCCGTGTCAGTGGCGCCGCGCGCGTTGGCCTTGACGACTTCGGCCTTGATACTGGATGCGATCATTTCAATTTCCTGTGAATGTTTGACTTGCAAAAGCTTTGCTTGTCAATGTTTTTTACTTGCGTTGGCAGCTGGAACTGCAGCCAACGTGCGCCCTGCACAGTGCAAAGCCGCTCGATTATAACCCGAGCCAGTTTTGCAACCGCCCCACGCCCTGGACCAGACGGGCAGGGTCCTTCGAGGCAAAGCACCAGCGCAACCAGCCCTGTGCTTCGGGCGCAAAGGCATTGCCCGGCGCCAGCCCCAGCCCAGCCTGGGTCACCAGGCGCCTGGCGGTATCCAGCGAGTCGCCGTGGCCTTCCAGGCTGAAGAAGGCGTACATTCCGCCGCGGGCAGCGGCCACCCGCACGCCGGGAACGGCCTGCAGCAGCGGTACCAGGACGTCGCGGCAGGCCTTCAGGTGGGCCACCACGCGCGGCGTCACGTCGGCTGTGCGCTCCAATGCCACCACGCCAGCGCGCTGGGTGAAGACGCTGGCGCACGAGGTGTTGAACTCGATCAGCTTGCCCAATTGCTGCGTCATGGCGGGCGGCATCACCAGCCAGCCGAGCCGCCAGCCGGTCATGAGGAAACTCTTGGAAAAGCTGTGCACCACCACCAGTCGGTCATCCGGCGTGGTCACGTCCAGAAAGCTCGGAGCGCTGCCGTTCGCGGTATCGCCCGCGTAGTAGAGCCGCTCGTACACCTCGTCGGCCAGGATCCAGGTACCCGTCTTGCGGCAGTGAGCCACGATCGCCTGCTGCTCGGCGCGGGTCAGCGTCCATCCGGTGGGGTTGTTTGGCGAGTTGACGATCAGCAGCTTGGTGGCCGGCGTGATGGCGGCCAGCAGCGCGCCCAGGTCGAGCGCCCAGGCGCCGCGATCCGGACCGCTGGCGACGGGCTGCAATGCCACGCAACGCAGCTTCGCCCCCAAAATCCGGGGCTGTGCGGTGAGGTTGGGCCAGACCGGCGTGACCACCACCACCTCGTCGCCTGAGTCTACCAGCGCCTGCATGGCGAGCATCAGCGCATTCACGCCGCCCGAGGTGATGGCGATGCGGTCTGCCGCCACCTGGCCGTGCAACGCGCTCATATAGCCGGCAACCGCGTCGCGCAGTTCGGGCAAGCCGAGGTTGTGCGAGTAGAAAGTCTCGCCGCGCTGCAGCGAATCGATCGCAGCCTGCCGGATGAAATCGGGCGTGACCTCGTCGCTCTCGCCGAACCAGAAGGCCAGCACGTCGCTGCGTCCCATGCCGGCATTGGCGACTTCGCGGATTCGGGATTCTTCGAGATTCTGGATGGCTTGGCGCATGGTGGAGTGATCGGCGGCAGTGCTGAAACGGATGCCTATTGTCGCCGACATGCCCGCTGCACAGCGGCGGCGGCACTGCCGCTATGATGGTTTCGACGGCAGCATCCATGCCGCAGGGGAGATTGCATGTACTTCAGGATTCCACGGATTTATCGCTCGGGCAGCAGCATCGCTATCCTGTGCGCCGCCGCACTGGTATGCATGGGCGCCGATGCCGCCGAGACCAAGGCAAAAAAGGCCAAACCGCATGCCACGCAGGCCGCCAATGCCAAAAAGGCCGGGCGGATCAGGTTTGAAAAAGGTTCCGGAGAGACGCGGGCCGAGCGCGACCGGCGCCTGCAGCGCGAATGCAGGGGCCTGCCCAACGCGGGCGCCTGCCTGGGTTACGGCTCGTAGCGACACTGGGTACGCAAGGCCGGCAACTGCTGGCCCTGCAACGCAAGTTACCTACGCTGCAGCGCTGCCCTCCGCGCTGGCCGGCAGGCTTGCGCAGCTGGTTCGTGTTAAGCCGAATCGTATGGCCGAGGAGAGCCGCGCCAGAGCAACGTCCATTGCCTGCATTTCCTGCCAGAAAGTAGCAATGTTGGCGATACCGGGGTAGATTTTTTCGGCAATCATCTCGAGCTCTTCCTCATGGCCGTACCAGTCCATCATGGAAAGATAGTGCGCGGCAAATGCCACGCGCTTGCCTTCGGATGCACTTCGGCGTATCCAATCTCTGGCGTCGAAACAGAAACGCTGCACGCCACAAAATTCGGCAAGCCCATCCAGGCTTTGTCGCCGCATGGCAGCTTCGATGTTGGCATTAAGCTGTGCATTCATGACGCTGCTCCCCAGGCCGCGCGACTCGCCATTGCATCAGGTGCTGCTGCGCCGATCCGATCAAGCTGATGCTGCCGCACACGTTGCACCCCCTGTAGCCAGGTATTGATCAAATCCAGGCCTGCCTTGTGTCGGGCGCAGTAAGAAACGAATAACGGATTGGGCAAGTTCAAGCTCATGACGAATCCCTCTCAGTTGATTTGGACGGGGGTGCAATCCGCCGCGCCGTGCTCGCTGCCTCCGCTCAAGCTTCACGACCACCGCTTGCAGTCGGTACCACGGCCGGATCACCGCTACCACTTTACCGACTTGCCCAAATCGCTTCTGTCTACTACCGCACAAGTAAACAAACTGTTACGACCTCGAGAGCAACGATTATCGGTGTGATGTTGCCGGCTCGTGGCGCCGGCCTTAAGACGTTTCAGGCTACCGGCGTTGCCGGGAGCAGGCGTTTGTACTCCCTCTTGATCACGGCGTAACACTCGCAGCAGCGCTGTTCAAGCCGTTTGCGGTCAAGCACTTTGATGCTGCCTCTCCGGTAGCTGATCACGCCGGCACCTACCATCGCGCGGGTTGCCGCGCCGACCCCTTGACGCCGCACACCGAGCATCTCGGCGATAAGCTCCTGCGTCACGACGACCTCGTTGGACTGCAGCCGGTCCAGGCTGAGCAGCAGCCAGCGGCACACTTGCTGTTCCACCGAATGATGCCGGTTGCACACTGCAACCTGCGCGATTTGGGTCATCAGCGCCTGGGTATTGCGCAGCAGCAGGTGCATCAGGCGGGAAGGTTCGCCCAAGTCTTGCGCCAACACGCTCCACTTCACTCGAAACCCCTGGCCGGCGCTTTGCACGAACGCGCGCCACGGCGCGGATTGAGCGCCCAGGAACTGCTCAATGCCGATCAAGCTTTCGTTGCCAACCGCCGCGACCTTGGTGGTGGCCCCGTCTGCCAGCAGGTACACCAGCGACACGATGGATGTCACCGGAAAGTACGCAAAAGACATTGTTTCACCCGGCTCGTAGAGCACCGTGCCTAGCGGCATGTCGATGAGTTCAAGATGCGGCAGCCAGCGATCCAATTCGGCCGCCGGGAGTGCTGCGAGAAAATGGTTTTGCTTGGGGTCAGCAGCCAAAGCCATACATATGTCTCTGCGCAGGGCGGTCAAAATGCGTTCAAGCGGTATCGAAAAATCCGTATTGGATCAAGACAGCTTATCGCGAGTCTATGCCGGGTGCGAGGCGCCGGACTTGCGCTATATCAAGAGGGGCGCTCCATATGGCAAGTCGTGGGCTGCTCGGCCTGCGCGGCGCTGATTTGCCGGATCACGCGAAAACCGTAGCCCGAGCCCTCCTCGTCGAACTTCACGCCGGGGCTGCCCTGGCGTTCCATGACACCCACCACCAGTGGTTGCTGGAACTGGTGATCGAGAGCGCGCATGGTACCGGTCTGCCCGGCAAAACTGATGCTGGCCCGCTCCAGCTGGTTCGCAACCGCAATCGAATCGGTTGTCCCCGCGCGCTCGATCGACTGCGCCAGCGCCTGCATCATGAGTTGCATGCGCATGTGCACATAGTCGTCCGCCGGTTTCGGAAAGCGCTGTCGGAACGCATGGTAGAACGCCTCGCTGGCGGCGCCCGGCACGTTTGGCAGCCATTCGGCCACGGCAATCACCTTGCCCACCCCGGCGTCGCCGATGGCGGCCGGCGCGCCCAGGGCGTTGCCGTAGAAGTTGTAGAACTTGCCGTCATAGCCCACTTCCCTGGCGGCCTTGATCAGCAGCGTGAGGTCGTTGCCCCAATTGCCTGTGATGACGGCCTGTGCGCCGCTGGTCTTGATCTTGGTCGCGTAAGGCAGGAAGTCCTTGATGCGGCCCATCGGATGCAGCTCGTCGCCCACGATCTGCACCTCGGGGCGCTGCACGCCGAGCTGGCGCCGCGCCTCGCGCAGCACGGACTGGCCAAAGCTGTAGTCCTGACCAATGAGATACACGCGTTGCAAGGCCTTGTCATCCTTGATCACCTGCATCAGCGCGGCCATGCGCATGTCCGCATGGGCGTCGAAGCGAAAGTGCCAGAAGCTGCACTTCTCGTTGGTCAGGATCGGATCGACCGCGGAGTAGTTGAGAAAAATGACCTGCTTGCGCGGATCGCGTTCGTTGTTCTTGTTGATCGCATCGATCAGTGCCGCGGCGACGGCCGACGAGTTGCCCTGCAGCACAAGCCGTGCGCCGTCGTCGATGGCCGAGCGCAAGGCCGACAGGGCCTCTTCGTTCTGCCCCTTGCTGTCGTAGCGATCGAGTTGCAGCAAGCGGTTACCGCCCCTTGCTTCAGGCAGCTTCACACCACCGTGTGCATTGACGCGCTCCACCGCCCACAGCAGGTTGCGGTACACGGCCTCGCCCGCGTTGGCGAACGGGCCGCTCAGGCCTTCGATCAAGGCCAGCTTGATGGGGCCGCCCTGCGGCGTCTGGGCGAACGAAGCGGCTGGTGCACATAGCGCCGCCGTGAGGGAATTCAAGAGTCGACGACGCGAAATATTCATTGAGAAACTTGCCTTGAAAACAGACGCGATGCACACAGATTCGTTGCATGCGGCGATCGATGTTGAAAGCCGCGCAGTTTACAAGGAGTTCCACCATGTTCTTTACCCCTGTCGCCCCCGCAGTCCTGCGCCGCAGCGTTTATGCCCCCTCGCTCGAGCGCTTTCTGGACGACACGCAGTCCGCCGCGCGCCAAAAGGGCGATGCGGTCGAGCAGGACGACAAGACCGTCACCATGCGCTTCGACGTGCCCGGTGTTGCCAAGGAGCAGTTGTCCATCGGCATCGAAGGCAACGTCGTGCGCATCGAGAGCCTGGAGGGCGCGCCGCGCCGCTACAAGGCCGCCTACGAGCTGCCGCAAGACATCGATGTGGGTGCCAGCGACGCCAAGCTGGAAAATGGCGTGTTGACGCTCAAGCTGACCAAAAAAGTGCCAGTGAGCAATGTGACGCAGCTCGTGATCAACTGAGTCGCTACAACTTGAATAGCCGCCAGCGCCCTGTGCATCAGGGCTGGTGGCTATTTTTATGTGGATTGCTGGAGAGAGTCCAGCGGCCAGCGCGGTTTCACGTCAAACGCGTAGACCCAGCTTGCAGCCTGCACGCCGGCCTGCAGGCGCATCGCGCCGGCCAGCGCGATCATGGCGCCGTTGTCGGTGCACAAATTGAGCTCCGGGTAGTGCACTCGCACGCCGACTGCGTTGCAGGCCGCATCGAGCTGCAGCCGCAAGCTGCGGTTGGCCCCGACGCCACCGGCCACTACCAGTCTTCCGAGGCCCGTCTGGCGCAGGGCCGACAGCGACTTCTTTACCAGCACCTCCACGATCGCGGCCTGGGTGGACGCAGCCAGATCGGCCTTGCGCGCCTCGAGTTGGTCACTCAGCTTTTTTGCCTGCACCATCACCGCCGTCTTGAGTCCCGCAAAAGAAAAATCGAGATTGCCGCTGTGCAATAGCGGGCGCGGCAACTTGAATGCCCCCGCGTGGCCGTGCTCGGCCAGCCTGGACAGCGCGGGCCCTCCCGGATAGCTCAGACCCAGCAGCTTGGCGGACTTGTCGAAGGCCTCGCCGGCGGCATCGTCGATCGACTCGCCCAGCAACTCGTAGCGCCCGACGCCGTCGACCCGCATCAGCTGCGTGTGCCCGCCCGACACCAGCAGCGCCACAAACGGAAACTGCGGCGGGTCGGCACTCAAAAACGGCGACAGCAAATGTCCTTCGAGATGGTGCACGCCCAGTACCGGCTTGCCGAGCGCGGCGCCCAATGCGCACGCGACACCGGCACCCACCAGCAGTGCGCCCGCCAGTCCCGGGCCGCGCGTGTAGGCCACCACGTCAACCTCGGTCAGTGCGGCGCCGGCCTCCATAAGCACCTGGCGCGTGAGCGGCAGTACGCGGCGGATGTGGTCGCGGCTGGCCAGTTCGGGCACCACGCCGCCATAGGCCCGGTGCATTTCGATCTGGCTGTGCAGTGCGTGGGCGCGCAGGCGCGGCACGCCAGGGCCAAGCACCTCGACCAGGGCCACGCCGGTTTCGTCGCACGAGGACTCGATACCCAACACCAACACAGTTGCCGCCATGAACCGAGTTTAGAGGACGAAGCCACGTCGGGGAAATCACCGGTTCGCCGCCCGCCGAAGGCGTGGCTTTGTGCTATGTTGAAGGTGCCCCACCGCTCCAGGCGAGGGTAAGCCATCGAAAAGGAACCTACCCATGAAGAAGAATGCAGCAACCAAGCTCCAGTCCCTTAAGGTCCGCCAGAAAGCGCCGCTGGCCACGCCCACCGACCTCAAGGCAACGGCGACCCGCGACATCTCTGGCGCCATGAACGCCATCCTGGCGGACGTCTACGCCATCTATCTCAAGACCAAGAATTTCCACTGGCACATGAGCGGGCCACACTTCCGTGACTACCACCTGATGTTGGACGAGCAGGGCGACCAGCTTTTCGCCATGGCCGACCCCATTGCCGAGCGCGTGCGCAAGGTGGGCGGCACCACACTGCGCTCGATCGGACATATTGCCCGCACCCAGCGCGTACTCGACAACGATGCCGACTACGTCGAGCCGCAGGACATGCTGGCCGAACTGCGCGAGGACAACAAGACGCTGGCCGCGAGCCTGCGCGAAGCCCACGGCGTGTGCGAGGAGCACAGCGATATCGCCACCGCAAGCCTGATCGAAGTCTGGATCGACGAAACCGAGCGCCGGACCTGGTTCCTGTTCGAGGCCAGCCGCCAGGGCAGCAACGGGCACTGAGACTGGGTCATTTCGCACGGGCACGGGCGCTGCACAGAACGAGCCCGCAGTTTCGTCCTGGCAGGTTTGCCTACCGGGATGCCCCCATCGACGGTGACAGCGCCATGCGGGCCGGCAGGTCAAGTTCTGCATTCCCGGGCATGGCCCACATGAGCCATTGTTGGCGCAGCACGACCACCAGCACGAAGGCCAGCGCCGCGATGCCTCCAAAGGTGGCAAAGCCCATCTGGTAGCTACCGGTACTTTCCTTGGCAATCCCCATCACGACCGGCAGATAAAAGCCGCCAATGCCGCCAGCCGCGCCAATGATGCCCGTCATCACACCGGTTCGTCCCTGCCAGCGGTGCGGCACCAGCTGGAACGTGGCGCCGTTGCCCAACCCAAAGCAGACATACAGCCCGAACAACAGCAATATGCCTGCGCCCATGGCCGGCGTCACCGCCGCAAAGGTGAAATCCAGCGCGGAAATGCCCGCCAGCAGGAACAGCAGCGCGCGCACGCCCGAGACGCGGTCGGCTATCAGCCCGCCCAGCGGTCGCAGAATCGCGCCGGTGAAGGCCAGCGCTGCCATCATCAAGCCAGCGTCGATCTTGCTCATTTGGTAGAGGTTGATGAGCAGCAGCGACACATAGGACGCCATGCCGACAAAGCCGCCAAAGGTAATGCTGTAGACCAGCATGATCACCCAGGTGTCGCGCTCGGCCAGCACGGCGCGATATTTGTGCGGCAGCACCGCCACCGCCAGCAGGGCACCGAGGAACGGCAGCAACAGCAGTCCGGTCTTGCCGTGACCGAGCAGACCCGCATGCACCAGGAGCACCATGACTATCAGTCCCAGCAGGTTCACCACGAAGCCGGCAAACGCCGGCACACTGCTGCCACTTTTGGGTCCGCGGTCTTTGGCCCAGAAAAACAGCGCGAGTGCCGTGATCGCCAGCAACGGCAGAGCGGCGGCCGTGGCGCGCTGCCAGCCGTAGGCATGGGCGAGCCCCGGAAACATGAAACCATCCAGCACCGCGCCGATGTTGCCCGCGGCTGCCAGCCCCAGCACGAGACCCTGCACCTTGGGCGGGTAGTTGCTGCCGGCCATCGGCAGCGCCACGGCAAAACTCGCGCCGCCCATCCCCAGAAACACCCCGAGGATCAGCAGCGTCAGGTATGAGGGCACACCAGGCATCAACAGCAGCACAATGGACGGCACCGCAGACAACAGCACGCCCATCTGGGCAATCTTGCGCCCGTCCACCGATTGCAGCAGGTTGCCCAGCGTGACGCGAAGGATCGCCGCCGCCAGCACTGGCACCGCCACCAGAAAGCCCTGCTCTGCTGGGGACATCACGATGTCCTTGCTGATGAATGGCGCCAGCGGGCCAAGCATGACCCAGATGGTGAATCCCGAGTCAAAGTAGAGGAAGCAGGCCAGTAGCGACTTCCAGTCACCGCTCTTGAGCGAAGCCATGATGTTCTTCATCGAGTTTCCTTTGCAAAAATAAAAGACCTGCACACAGGGCCAGCGACAGCACCCACCAACGCCGCGAATACTCAGGTTCCGAGCAAGATGTACGCCAGCCACTCTCGAACGCGCCCGGCGTAATAACGGCGCGAGATTGCCGTCCATGCACCAAGGGCAAGCGCATTCGGCTTCCAGATTGGTGCAATGCAACACATGAGTGCATGCCGGGCCGCCCCGCACGCGTCCGCTGGAGCGCTATCACATGGCATGGGACTTGCTCAATGCCATTGACTCATTGCAAAGGCTCCGTATGAAAAAGTCCCGGCTGGTGATGGTGGGCAACGGCATGGCCGGGGTGCGCACCCTTGAGGAATTACTCAAAATCGCGCCCGAGCTGTACGACATCATGGTGTTCGGCGCCGAGCCACACCCCAACTACAACCGCATCCTGCTGTCGCCGGTGCTCGCAGGCGAGCAGACGCTGGACGAGATCGTGTTGAACTCCTGGGACTGGTACCAGGACAACCACATCACGCTGCACGCCGGCAAGAAGGTGGTGGAAGTCGACCGCGTGCACCGCATCGTGCGCGCTCTTGACGGCACCGAGGAGCCGTACGACCGGCTGCTGATGTGTACCGGCTCCAATCCGTTCATCCTGCCGGTACCGGGCCATCAGCTGGAAGGCGTGATCGCCTACCGCGACATTGCCGACACCAACGCGATGATCGATGCCACCCAGAAATACAAGCGCGCGGTGGTCATCGGCGGCGGCCTGCTGGGACTGGAAGCGGCCAACGGCCTGATGCTGCGCGGCATGGACGTGACCGTGGTGCATGTGATGCCCTGGCTGATGGAGCGCCAGCTTGACGACGTGGCGGGCAAGCTGCTGCAGAAATCGCTGGAGGCGCGCGGACTGAAGTTCTTGATCGGTGTGCAGACACAGGCCCTGATCCCCGAGCGGGATGGACGCACGGATGACGACGTCCCTGCTCGCCGCCGGGTCGGGGCGATCCAGTTCAAGGGCGGCACCGAGCTGCCGACCGACCTGGTGGTGATGGCCGTGGGCATCCGCCCCAACACCGAACTGGCCGAGAAGATGCACCTGCACTGCAACCGCGGCATCGTGGTGAACGACACCCTACAGACCGTGACCGACGCGCGCATTTACGCCGTGGGCGAATGCGCGGCGCACCGCGGCATCGCTTACGGCCTTGTCGCGCCGCTGTTCGAGCAGGCCAAGGTGGCCGCGAACCACCTCGCGCAGTTCGGCATCGGCCGCTACACCGGCTCGCTGACCTCGACCAAGCTCAAGGTCACGGGCATCGATCTGTTCTCGGCCGGCGAATTCATGGGCGGCGAAGGCACCGAAGAGCTGGTGATGAGCGACCCGTTCGGTGGCGTCTACAAGAAGCTCGTGATCAAGGACGACAAGCTGGTCGGCGCCTGCTTGTATGGCGACACGGTGGATGGCAGCTGGTACTTCAAGTTGTTGCGCGACGGGCGCAGTGTGAACGACATCCGCGACAAGCTGATATTTGGCGAATCCAACATCGGCGACAGCGGCCACGAGGGCCACAGCAAGGCCGCCAGCATGCCCGACGACGCCGAAGTCTGTGGCTGCAACGGCGTCACCAAGGGCACCATCTGCAAGGCGATCAAGGACAAGGGCCTGTTCACGCTCGATGAAGTGCGCAAGCACACCAAGGCCAGCGCGTCATGCGGCTCGTGTACCGGGCTGGTCGAGCAGATTTTGATGTTCACGGCCGGCGGCGATTATTCGGCCACTCCGAAGAAAAAAGCGCTGTGCGGCTGCACCGAGCACAGCCACCAGGAGGTGCGCGAGGCCATCAAGGTACACAAGCTGCTGGCCATAGCCGACGTCTTTCACTTCATGGAGTGGCGCACGCCGAACGGTTGCAGCAGTTGCCGCCCCGCGGTCAACTACTACCTGCTCTCTACCTGGCCGAAAGAGGCGAAGGACGATCCGCAAAGCCGCTACATCAACGAGCGCAGCCACGCCAACATCCAGAAGGACGGCACCTACAGCGTGATCCCGCGCATGTGGGGCGGCGAGACCACGGCGGCCGAACTGCGCCGCATCGCCGATGCGGTGGACAAATACAAGATCCCGACCGTCAAGGTCACGGGTGGCCAGCGCATCGACCTTCTGGGCGTGAAGAAGGAAGACTTGCAAAACGTCTGGAAGGACATCGGCATGCCCTCGGGCCACGCCTACGCCAAGGCGCTGCGTACGGTCAAGACCTGCGTCGGCAGCGAATGGTGCCGCTTCGGCACGCAGGACAGCACGCAGATGGGCAAGGACCTGGAGCGCGCGCTGTGGCGCATGTATGCGCCGCACAAGGTCAAGCTGGCGGTGAGCGGCTGCCCGCGCAACTGCGCCGAATCGGGCATCAAGGACGTGGGCATCATCGGCGTCGACTCGGGCTGGGAAATCCATGTGGGCGGCAACGGCGGCATCAAGACCGAGGTAGCGCAGTTCCTGGTCAAGGTCAAGACCGGGCCCGAGGTACTCGAATACGCGGGGGCCTTCCTGCAGTTGTACCGCGAGGAAGGCTGGTACCTTGAGCGCACCGTGCACTACATCCAGCGCGTCGGGCTCGACCAGGTCAAGAAGCGCATCCTGGACGACGCCGCGGGCCGCAAGGCGCTGTGGGAGCGCCTGCAGTTCAGCGTGGACGGCGAGCCCGATCCGTGGTTTGAGTCCGACAAGGCGGGCGTGGACGCGCGGCAGTTCGAACCCATCACGATCTGAGAGTTTTAGATGAAAACCGTTGCCAGCCCATATCAGCAAAGCACAGATAGCTACAAACGGAATAGCAAATGAGTGACTGGAAAGTAATTTGCCGGGTGCAGGACATCCCCGTGCTGGGCGCGCGCCGCATCGCACGTCCCACGGGCGTGGCCGTCGCCGTGTTCCGCAACGACCAGGACCAGGTGTTTGCGCTGCTCGATCGCTGTCCGCACAAGGGCGGCCCGCTGAGCCAGGGCATCGTGTTCGGCACCAGCGTGGCCTGCCCGCTGCACAACCGCGTGATCGGCCTGGACGACGGTTGTGCCAAGGCCCCCGACGAAGGCTGCACGCCGCGCTTCGCCGTCAAGGTCGAGGCCGGCCAGGTCATGCTGGACGCGCACGAGCTGGCGACGCTGGCGCTCGACCTCGCTGCGCCGCACGCGGGCCCGGGCTTTGCAACGGCCGGCAAACTGGGCGACGAGACCTTCGACGTGCAGGCACCGCATGGGTCGTGAGGCCGCAGCTGCCTTGCGCGTAAGACATGCTTGAAACGCGATCCACCTGTCCTTATTGCGGCGTCGGTTGCGGTGTGGTCATCGAGTCGGACGGCGCGCAGATCACCGGCGTGCGTGGCGACCCGGACCATCCGGCCAACTTCGGACGTCTCTGCAGCAAGGGCTCCACGCTGCACCTGACGGCCAGCGCGGCAGTCACACAACAGACCCGGCTGCTGCAGCCGATGCAGCGTCTGCACCGGCATGAGGCACCCGCGCCCTTGACGTGGGACGCCGCGCTGGACCTGGCCAGCCAGACCTTCGCGCGCATCATCCGCGAGCACGGCCCCGATGCGGTGGGCTTCTACCTGTCGGGCCAGCTGCTGACCGAGGACTATTATGTCTTCAACAAGCTGACCAAAGGCCTGATCGGCACCAACAACGTCGACACCAACTCGCGCCTGTGCATGAGCAGCGCGGTGGCCGGCTACAAGCAGACGCTGGGCGCCGACGCGCCGCCCGCCTGCTACGACGATGTGAAGCATGCGCAATGCATCTTCATCGTCGGCAGCAACACGGCGTACGCGCACCCGATCCTGTTCCGGCGCATCGAGGACGCCAAGGCCGCCAACCCCGCGCTCAAAGTTATCGTCGCCGACCCGCGCCGCACCGATACCGCCGAAATCGCCGACCTGTATCTGCCGATCCAGCCCGGTACCGATGTGATGCTGTTCAACGGCATGCTGCACATCATGCTGTGGGAAGGCTGGACCGATGCGCGTTACATCGCCGAGCACACCAGCGGCTTCGACGCGCTCAAGACCACGGTGCGCGATTGCACGCCTGAATCAGTGGCGCAAGTCTGCGGTATCACCAAGCAAGACTTGTATGCCGCTGCGCAGATGTTCGCCGGCCTCGAAGCGGGTGGCGCGCCAGGCCGCGGCGCCACGCTCAGCCTGTACTGCCAGGGCCTGAACCAGTCGAGCAGCGGCACGGCGAAGAACGCCGCGCTGATCAACCTGCACCTGGCCACCGGTCAGATCGGCAAACCCGGCGCGGGGCCGTTCTCGCTGACCGGCCAGCCCAACGCCATGGGCGGGCGCGAGGTCGGTGGCATGTCCAACCTGCTGAGCGCGCACCGCGACCTGGCCAATCCGCAGCACCGCGCCGAAGTGGCGGCGTTGTGGGGCGTGCCCTCCGTGCCTGAGAAACCCGGCAAGACCGCGATCGAGATGTTCCAGGCCGCGGCCGACGGAGAAATTAAGGGACTCTGGATCGCCTGCACCAACCCCGCGCAGTCCATGCCCGACCAGGCATTGGTGCGCCGCGCGCTCGAGCGGGCCGAGTTCGTGGTGGTGCAGGAAGCCTTTGCCACCACCGCCACCTGCGACTACGCCGACCTGCTGCTACCCGCCACCACCTGGGGCGAGAAGGAAGGCACGGTCACCAACAGCGAGCGGCGCATCAGCCGCGTGCGCGCCGCCGTGCCGGCGCCGGGCGAGGCGCGCCACGACTGGTCCATTGCTGTGGAGTTTGCTCAGCGGCTGGAGACGCTGCTGCCTGCTCGCACTGAAAAAAGCCTGTTCGCGTATCCCACTCCCGAATCGATCTGGAACGAGCACCGCGAATCTACGCGCGGCCGCGATCTCGACATCACGGGCCTGAGCTATACCATGCTCGACGAACAAGGCCCGCAGCAATGGCCATGTCCTGCGGACACGGCCGGCGGCGGCAATGACGACGACAACGCCGCCGCGTTGCCGTCCCTGGGGCGCCAGCTTGGCAAGGTTCGTCTGTACGAAGACGGCGTGTTTCCCACACCAGATGGCCGCGCTCGTTTCGTCAACACGGTTTACCGGCCTGTAGCCGAACCGCGCGAGGCGCGCTATCCGTTCTCACTGACCACCGGCCGCCTGCGCGACCAGTGGCACGGCATGAGCCGCACCGGCACGCTGGGTCGCCTGTTCGGGCACGTCGCCGAGCCCGCCGTCCAGTTGCACCCGCAGGACATGGTGCGTCGCAACCTCACGGAGGGCGACCTGGTCCACGTCACCAGCAAGCGCGGCTCGATCGTGCTGCCGGTACAGGGCGACAGCGAGTTGGGACTGAACCAGGCCTTCATCGCCATGCACTGGGGCGATGAATTCCTCGGCGGTGTCAGCAGCATGGGGGTGCGGCTGGCCGGCGTGAACGCGCTCACAACCTCGGCTTTTTGTCCGGACTCGAAGCAGCCCGAACTGAAGCACGCGGCGGTGAAAATCCTGAAAGCCGAGTTGCCGTGGTCGCTGCTCGGCGTGGCCTGGCTGCCAGAAGAACACGCACTGGCGGCGCGCGAAGAACTCAAACGCCTGATGGCGCTGTTTCCGTTTGCCTGTTGCGTCCCCTTTGGCCGAGAGCGCATCGGCCTGCTGTTTCGCGCGGCCAGCTACGAAGCGGCCCTCGACGAAGTAATGGCGAATATCGAGCGCCTGCTCGGCCTGGGCGGGGCCGATGTGCTGCGCTATGCCGATAAGAAGAAAGGCCAGCGCCGCTCTGCCCGGCTCACGCGCGTGGGCGACCATGCGGAGCTCACCGGCTTCATGCTCGCCGGCGACACCAGCGCGGAGTGCTGGATCAAGCCCTTGTTGCAGGATCAATTGCCGGCCCAAACCTACGGCCGCCTGCTGCTGGTGCCCGGTGCCAAGGCGCCGGTCGCGGTGCGCGCGCGCGGCAAACAGGTTTGCACCTGCCTGAACGTGACGGACACTGCCATCAGCGCCCATCTGGCGGCCTCGCATGGCACCGATGAGGCGCGTCTGGTCGCCTTGCAGGCCGCGCTGAAATGCGGCACCCAATGCGGCTCCTGCGTTCCGGAACTCAGGAAAATGATCAAGGCCGCCTTGCCGCTCAGGCAGGCCGCATGACGGGCGCGTAGAAAAAGGCGCCGGAATATGTGCCGAACCCGTATCAGCTCATAACCAAAAGTCATCAGCCATCAAAGACAATCGAGGCCATGGCAATCAGTCAGTACCTCAAGGTAATCGGCCGCGGCAAGGACGGCGCGCGCGCGCTCAGCCGCGAGCAGGCCTTTGACCTGTTCGGGCAAGTGCTCGACGGCACGGTGACCGACCTCGAAGTGGGCGGCTTTTGCCTGGCCATGCGCATCAAGGGCGAGACGCCTGCCGAGATGGCCGGCTTTCTGGATGCCGCCCACGCGCGATTGCACAAGCTGCCGCCGACCGCCAAGCCCATGGTGGTGCTGCCCAGCTACAACGGCGCACGCAAGCTCCCGGTGCTGACTCCGCTGCTGGCGCTGCTGCTGGCGCGCGAGGGGCTGCCAGTGCTGGTGCATGGCACGGCCACCGAAAGCACCCGCGTCTATACGTCAGAAGTTCTTGCAGCCCTTGATGTACCTTCACAGGAAGCTATCAAACCAATAGTACCTGGCGAAGTGGCGTTTGTTCCAACACGGCTCTTGTGCGCCGGCCTGCAGCGCCTGCTCGACGTGCGCCGCTCGGTCGGTCTGCGCAATCCGGCCCACAGCCTGGTCAAGCTGATGAACCCCTGCATGGGACCCAGCCTGATCGTGGGCAGCTACACCCACCCCGAATACGCCACCGCCATGGCAGCCGTGTTCGAGTTGATGCAGGCCAACGCCTTGCTGCTGCGCGGCACCGAGGGCGAGGCAGTCGCGGACCCGCGCCGCATGCCGCAGATGCTGGGCTTCGTGGTTGGCCGGCGCAGCGTGCTGCAAGAGGCCCAGAGCGGACCCCTGACGACGCTGCCCGAGTTGCCCAAAACCACGGACACCGCCAGCACCACCGCCTATATTCAGGAAGTGATGGCCGGGCAACGGCCTGTTCCAGCCCCCATCGCGCGGCAGGTGGAACACATCTTGCATCTGGTGTCGCAACTATGAATCCCCCCAAGACCACCCTCTGCGGCACCGGGCACGTCACGCTGGTGGGCGCCGGCCCCGGCGACCCGGAACTGCTGACGCTCAAGGCTGTGAAAGCCATCGCGGCCGCCACCGTGCTACTGGTCGACGACCTGGTGAGCGATGGCGTTGTGGCCTACGCGTCGCCCGGCGCGCGCAAGGTGTTTGTAGGCAAACGCGGCGGCTGCAAGTCGACGCCGCAGGCCTTCATTGAAAAGCTCATGATCATGGCCGCGCGCGAGGGCGAATCCGTGGTCCGGCTCAAGGGCGGCGACCCATTCATCTTTGGCCGCGGCGGCGAGGAAGTCGAACACCTGCAGGCCGCTGGCATCAAGGTGACCGTCATCAACGGCATCACCGCCGGACTGGCCGCCGTCACCTCGCTCGGCGTGCCGCTCACGCACCGCGAGCACGCGCACGGCGTGGTGTTCATCACCGGCCACGCCCCGGCGGACGGCGCGGGCGACGGCGACGACTGGCGCGCCCTGGCCGCCGCCGCGCACAGCGCGAAGTTGACGCTGGTGATCTACATGGGTGTGCGCAGCGCGCAGCGCATCCAGCAGGAATTACTGGCCGGGCTGCCAGCCGCCACACCGGTGGCCGTAATCCAGAACGCCAGCCTGCCGACCCAACGCCACGCGGTGACAACGCTGGGCGAACTGCACGCCACCATAGAGCGCGAACAACTGGCCAGCCCCTCGGTCATCGTAGTGGGCGAGGTGACCCGCGCAATTGCCGCCATGGCGGGCGCGCAAACCGGCGACCGGGCGAGACGCGCCACACAGCGGCCACGCACGGCCTGACCACCGCGCGCTTGCGGGCGCTGCGGGCGTTGCGGAATCTATCTTTGTGAACTATTACCTAACCCGCGCGCACGAGCGGGCGTTGCCTTGAATTTAGAAAAAGGCGAACTAGAACTCACCAAGGGCTCGCAACACAAACACAATGCGCGTTGCGAGGCGGGCCCACAGGAGTTACTGCGTTGTCATCCACCAAGCACGGTCGCCGCCGTGAACAGGTTGATTCCGAATCAGGGCTGTCAACGCGACCCTCAAGGAGGAGCCGCATGCACACCCGGCATAAGCATCGGCACGGCAACCACTCCGTGCCCATGGGCAAACCCATCGTGCCTCTGCGCTGGCGGCCGCTGCAGTGGCTGGCGGTAGTCGCGTTAGCGTTCGCCCTGGTCGCGCTGGCGCCGGCAATTAACGACGAAATCGGCGGGCTCATGCCGGCCGAATTGATCGGCAGCGCCACGCCGGACGCCAATCCGAATTGGGCCGCCTCCTATGCGCCCATCGTGCCGTTGACCAACCTTGCGACGGGGAAACACAAGACCCCACAAGCCGGGGTCAGGCCAGAGTCAAAGCAGCCGACCACGCATCAGAACCACTGATTGCGCTATATTTCTCCGCTTTTGCCCTGCGTTGGCAAAAGTTAAAGGGCTTTTTGACTCACTCGTTTGATACCGTCATCATCGGCGCGGGCGCCGCCGGCCTGTTCTGCGCCGGGGTCGCGGGGCAGCTTGGGCTGCGAGTGCTGCTGCTCGACCACGGCGAGAAGGTGGCGGAAAAGATCCGCATCTCGGGTGGTGGGCGCGCCAACTTCACGAATCGTGATGTCACGGCCGCCAATTTCTCCGGTGGGAATCCGCATTTTTGCCGCTCCGCCCTAGCGCGCTACACACCTCGCGACTTCATGGCGCTGCTGGAGCGCCACCACATCCCATTCCACGAGAAGCACAAGGGCCAGCTGTTTTGCGACCGCTCGGCCGAGGGCCTGATCCAGATGCTGCTGGCCGAATGCGCGGTCGGGGGCGTGCAGCGCTGGCAGCCTTGCAGCATCAAAAGCATCCGCAGCCTTGACAGAGAAAGCACCATAAGCTATGAAATCGATAGTGACCAAGGCGCCATTGCGGCGCGCTCTGTCGTGATCGCCACGGGCGGCCTGTCGATCCCAAAAATTGGCGCAACGGATTTCGGCTACCGCGTGGCCCGGCAGTTCGGCCTGCGCGTGGTGACGCCCCGCCCCGCTTTGGTGCCACTGACCTTTGACGGTGCGCTGTGGGCGCCTTATGCGCAGTTGGCCGGCTTGTCGCTACCGGTGCAGATCGCAACCGGCACTAAGAGGATGCAGACCACGTTCGCCGAAGACTTGCTGTTCACGCACCGCGGTTTGTCCGGCCCGGCGGTGCTGCAAATCTCCACCTACTGGGTGGAGCAGACCCCGATCCGGCTCAATCTGGCGCCCGACCACGATCTGCCCCAAGCCCTGGCGAAGGCCAAGGCGAGTTCGCGCAAGCTCGTTGCCAATGAACTGGCCACCCTGGTGCCGGCGCGGCTGGCGGACGCCTGGGTGCAGCAGGACGTCAGCTGGCAGCGCCCGATCTTTGAGGCCTCCGACAAGGCCTTGAGCGCGCTGGCGCAGCAGCTCGCACGCTGGGAACTCACGCCCACCGGCACGGAAGGGTTTAAGAAGGCCGAGGTCACGGCGGGCGGCGTGGACACGCGCGACCTGTCATCGCAGACGATGGAATCAAGGCGGCCGGGCCTGTATTTCATTGGCGAGGCCGTCGATGTCACGGGCTGGCTCGGTGGTTACAACTTCCAGTGGGCGTGGGCCAGCGCGTTTGCCTGCGCCCAGGCGCTGGCGACCGCTTCTTGAGGGGGTTGACCATGCACTCCAGTGCAAACGGATAACGCTATAATCCAAGACTTTGCTGGCAAACCCCCGTCGGCCTGATCCACTTTGAGACGGGGAACATCGCTGGATACACACGGCAGGGCCTGATCTTCCCTGAGTGACGTTTCAGCAAATTTTTGGAAACCATTACGTAATGACCGCCATCCGTCTGAAAGAAAACGAGCCGTTCGACGTGGCCCTGCGCCGCTTCAAGCGCACCATTGAAAAACTCGGCCTGCTGACCGAACTGCGCGCGCGCGAGTTCTATGAAAAGCCCACCGCCGAGCGCAAGCGCAAGAAGGCCGCCGCGGTCAAGCGCAACTACAAGCGCATCCGCTCGATGCAGTTGCCCAAGAAGCTGTACTGATTCTGGATTTCCCGTCCAGTTGCCCCGCGCGGCAACGGACCGGTACCAAGAAGGCTCGCCTGGGGACGCTCTGGCGGGCTTTTTGCATTTTGGCTGCGTCCACACCTTTTCCCGGAGAACACGATGTCACTCAAAGACCAGATTACCGAAGACATGAAGAACGCCATGCGCGCCAGGGACAGCGAGCGCCTGGGCACCATCCGCCTGCTGCTCGCGGCCATCAAGCAAAAAGAGGTGGATGAGCGCGTCGTGGTCGACGACGTGGCCGTGATCGCCATCGTGGACAAACTCATCAAGCAGCGCAAGGATTCGATTGCCGCCTACACCCAGGCCAACCGCATGGATCTGGCCGACAAGGAAGCGTCAGAGACGACCGTGCTGCAGGCCTACCTGCCGGCGCGCCTGAGTGCGGACGAGGTGGCAGTGCAGGTCCGCGCGATCGTGGCCGAACTGGGCGCCAAGGGTCCCGGCGACATGGGCAAGGTGATGGGCGCAGTCAAGGCCAAACTGGCCGGCAAGGCCGACATGGGGCAAGTCAGCGCCGCGGTGAAGGCCGCGCTGGCGGGGGGCTGAGCCCGGCGGCAGCTCTCAGCTGCCGGCCACCTTCATGCGGTTCACCAGGACCGATCCCACGGTCTTGGCGCCGTGGTTGTACGCGTCGGCCCCGACCGCAGTGATGCCCATCAGCATGTCCTTCAGATTGCCGGCAATGGTGATCTCTTCCACCGGGTAGGCGATGCGCCCTTTCTCCACCCAGAAGCCGCTGGCGCCGCGCGAGTAATCGCCAGTCACGTAGTTCACGCCCTGCCCCATCAGCTCGATCACGAACAGGCCGGTGCCGAGCTTTTGCAGCATCGCGTCCAGATCGTCGCCGGCTCGCGTCAGACGCGATGTCAGGGTCAGGTTGTGCGAGCCGCCCGCGTTGCCGGTGGTTTTCATGCCCAGCTTGCGCGCCGAATAGGTGCTCAAGAAATAGCCTTCCAGGCGACCGGCATCAACCACCTTGCGTGCGCGAACCTTGACGCCTTCGTCGTCGAACGGCGAGCTGCCCTTGCCGCGTTTGACGAACGGGTCCTCTGCGATGTCGATGTGCCGGGGCAGCACCGGCTTGCCCAGCGAATCGAGCAGAAACGTACTCTTGCGGTACAGCGCGCCGCCGCTCACGGCCTGCACCAGTGCGCCCAGCAGCCCCGCCGCGAGCGGCGATTCGAAAAGCACCGGGCACTCGGTGGTGGCAATCTTGCGTGACTTCAAGCGGCTCAGCGCACGCTCGGCGGCATAGCGGCCGACGGCCTCGGGCGATGCCAGCTCGGTGGCATCGCGCATCGAGCTGTACCAGGCATCGCGCTGCATGTCCTGCTTTTTGCCGGGGCTGGAGGCGATCGGTGCCACCGACAGGCTGTGGCGCGAGCTGGCATAGCCGCCGCGAAAGCCGTGCGTGTGCGCGCTGAAAAAATGCGACTGCTGGGCCGACACGCCCGCGCCTTCGCTGTTGGTGATGCGCCGGTCCGTCTGCAGCGCGGCGGCCTCACAACGCAGGGCCAGTGCCGCGGCCTGCTCGCTGGTCACGGCCCACGGGAAAAACAGATCAAGTTCCAGCTGCTGCGTGGCAATGTCGTCCACATCCGGCAGCCCGGCGACCGGGTCTTCGGCCGTGAAGCGCGCGATGTCGTACGCCGCCTGCACGGTCTGTTCGATGGCCGCCTGCGAAAAATCGGACGTGCTGGCATTGCCTCGCCGGTGGCCAACATAAACCGTCACACCCAGCGATTTGTCACGGTTGCGCTCCACGTTTTCCAGCTCGCCCTTGCGCACTGAAACACTCAGGCCACAGCCTTCGGAAGCCTCGGCGCCGGCATCGGTGGCACCGAGTTTTTTGGCGTGCGCCAGGGCGCTGTCCACGAGATCTTCAAAAAAGGGGCGGCTGTAACTGAAGCCGCTGTCGGCGCGCGCGAGGCTGGCGGGGGCAGCTTGGGATGGTTTTTTCATATCGACGGCTATGATACTTGTCGCAGTGGCCTGTTGGCCGCTGCCCCTCCTGATCACCCTGACCATGTCACGCAAACCCACCAAAGGCTACTTCGTCCACGGCAAGTTCGTGGCCGAAGGCAGCGAGCTCGACCTGGAGCTCAAGCGCGAGCTCAAAGGCACCGACGAGATGAGCAGAACCGATCTCAAGCGCGAGAGCACGGAGTTGCAAAAACTCGGCGAAGACCTGCTGCTGCTGCGCGCCGACCTGATCGAGCGGCTGGCCCTGCCGGAGAAGCTGGTTGACGCGGTGCAGGAAGCCAAACGCATCACCAATTTCGAGGGCAAGCGCCGCCAGATGCAGTTCATCGGCAAGCTGATGCGCCTGTTGCCACCCGAGACGCCGGTCGCGATCCGCACGGCGCTCGACGAGCAGCACAGCGGATCGGCGCAGGAGACGCTGAATCTGCACCTGGCCGAGCAATGGCGCGACGCGCTGATTGCCGATGAAGATGCACTGGGCCGCTGGCTCGGCGACTTTGCGCAAACCGACACCCAGCAACTGCGCGCGCTGATCCGCCAGGCGCGCAAGGATGCCAAGCCCGGCAAACCGGGCGAAGCCCCGCGCCATGCCCGCGCGTATCGCGACATTTTCCAGCTGGTTCGGGACCAACTGGCCAATCAGGAGGCCGACCCGATCCCGGCCGCGCACAGCTCATGAACACCGCAGATTCAACCGGCCTGGAGGCCGTCAAGATTGGCATCGTCTCGGTCAGCGACCGCGCCTCCAGTGGCGTCTATGAAGACAAGGGCCTGCCCGCCTTGAAGGACTGGCTCACGCGCGCGCTGAAGAACCCTCTGCAGTTCGAAGCACGGCTGATCCCCGACGAGCAGGCCGCGATCAGCGCGGCGCTGATCGAACTGGTCGCTGCCGGCTGCGCGCTGGTGCTGACCACCGGCGGCACGGGCCCGGCGCTGCGCGACGTCACGCCCGAGGCCACGCTGGCGGTGGCGCATAAGGAGATGCCGGGCTTTGGAGAGCAGATGCGCCAGATCAGCCTGCACTTCGTGCCGACCGCCATCTTGTCGCGCCAATGCGCCGTAGTTCGCGACAAAAGCCTGATCATCAACCTGCCGGGCCAGCCCAAGTCCATTCAGGAAACACTGGGAGGTTTGAAAAGCGACACCGGCGCCTCCATCGTGCCCGGAATTTTTTCGGCCGTGCCGTACTGCATCGACCTGATCGGCGGCCCATACCTGGAAACGATTGATGAGATCTGCAAGGCCTTCCGGCCCAAGAGCGCGATGCGGCCGGCGCGGCCGTAGCCCGATTCCGGACAACAGCGCGGAGCGCCCTACTTGCCCATCAACTGGTTCAGCTTGTCGGCCTCGAAAGCCTCGCGGCGCGCGGCATCGCCCGGCACGCAACTCTTCGTCGTTTGCGGGGTGCTCGATAAGGTCTCGATCGCCTGCCACAGCAGCGCGATCTGGTGCTCGTGCGAGGAGGCGTTGTCGATCAGGCCTTTCATGGCCTGGCTCAGCGGATCGTCCTCCTGGGTGATGCCGTAGGCCGAGAACTTGTGTTCTTGCGTGGTCACATCGGCGCTCTCGCCGGTCTTGGACGGGATGATGCGCGCCGGAATACCGACCGCCGTGGCACCCGCCGGCACCGGCTTGATCACCACCGCGTTGCTGCCGATCTTGGCGCCGTCGCCCACCACAAAACCGCCCAGTACTTTGGCGCCCGCGCTCACGACCACATCGCGCCCCAGCGTGGGGTGGCGCTTGGCGCCCTTGTATAGCGAGGTGCCTCCGAGCGTGACGCCCTGGTAGATGGTGCAGCCGTCGCCGACCTCGGCGGTCTCGCCTATCACGACGCCCATGGCATGGTCGAAGAACACGCGCTCGCCGATCTTCGCGCCGGGGTGAATCTCGATCCCGGTCACGCCGCGCGAGATGTTCGACAGAAAGCGCCCCAGCCATTTGTAGTCATGTTCCCAGCACCAGTGGGCGCGTCGGTGAAACACCAGCGCGTGCAGCCCCGGATAGCAGGTCAGCACCTCCCAGGTGCTGCGCGCAGCCGGGTCGCGCTCGAGAATGCATTGAATGTCGGAGCGAAGGCGGGAAAACATCCGGCGAGTCTATCGCCTGAGCAGCGTCTTTGCTGGCTGCGGCGCCCCGGCTGGCGCGTCGGCATCGACGCCAGCGGCGGCTTTGGCACGCGCCGCCACCTGCGCCACCGCTTTGGCGATGCCGCGCAGGATGTGGATTTCTTCCCCCGTGATCTGTGCGCGATTAGCCAGCTGGTTGAGCCGCGGCATGAGTTTTTTGGGCGCCTCGGGGTCCAGAAAATCAATGGACACGAGAACCTGCTGCCAGTGCTCCAGCATGCCGCTCACTTGCTGTGCATCCGCATACACCGGCGCACTGGTCGCAGACTCCACCCCAAAGCCGCCCAGCGCAAGCCGCCATTCGTAGGCAATGACCTGAATCGCCGCCCCCAGGTTGAGCGAGCCGAATGACGGATTGGTCGGAATACTCAGGCAGACGTGGCAGCGGTACACGTCTTCGTTGCGCATGCCAAAGCGCTCCGAGCCAAAGACAAATGCCATGCCTGGCTCGGAGTTGAGGGTGTTATCGGCCTCTAGCCCTTGTGCAACATCGAAAGTTTGATCTTTTTTCAGGAGCATCTCGAAATACTCGCGCGGCGCCATCGTGGGCGGCCCGAAGTCGCGCGGCGTCATCGCGGTGGCACACAGGTATGTCATGCCGTCCAGCGCATCGTCAAGCGTGGCCACGATGCGCGCGTTCTTCAATACGTCCAATGCGCCGCTGGCACGCTGGATGGTTTCCTCACGGCGCAACACGTTGGCCCAGCGCGGCGCAACCAGTACCAGTTCGTCGAAACCCATGACCTTCATGGCGCGCGCGCAAGCGCCCACATTGCCGGCGTGGCTGGTGTTGATCAGGATAAAACGGGTTTTCATGGCGAAAAGAAGAGAGGCAAGCCGGAGAGACAAAGCACAGAGCGCCATTGTCGCCGCGCGTTGGGGTGGCAATCCGGTGATGCCGGTTTTCAGGTCTTTGGTAAAATCGCGCCATTGCCGCTGCCCGCATCGCCGGGCAGATTTTTTTGCTCTTAAAACAGTTGGGGACAGAGCTAAAGGTCGGTCCCGCAAAGGTTCACAATTCATGTCGCCCAATCTGCACCCCATGCTCAACGTGGCCATCAAGGCCGCCCGCGCCGCCGGCGCCATCATCAACCGCGCCGCGCTCGATGTCGAAGCCATCCGCATTTCGCAAAAGCAGGTGAATGACTTCGTCACCGAAGTCGATCATGCGAGTGAGCAGGCCATCATCGAAACCCTGCTCACGGCGTATCCGGGCCACGGCATCCTGGCCGAAGAGTCGGGCAGCGAGCATGGTGCGAAAGATTCAGAGTTCGTCTGGATCATCGACCCATTGGACGGCACCACCAACTTCATACACGGTTTTCCGGTGTACTGCGTCAGCATTGCACTGACGGCGCGCGGCAAGGTCGAGCAGGCGGTGGTGTACGACCCCAGCCGCAACGACCTGTTCACCGCCACCAAGGGCCGCGGTGCCTACATGAACGACCGCCGCCTGCGCGTGTCCAAGCGCACCCGGCTGCAGGAGTGCCTGCTCTCCACCGGCTTTCCGTTCCGCCCGGGTGACAACTTCAAAAACTACCTGGCCATGATGGCCGAGCTGATGCCGCGCACCGCCGGTCTGCGCCGCCCCGGTGCGGCCGCGCTCGACCTGGCCTACGTGGCGGCCGGATTCACCGACGGATTTTTCGAAACCGGCCTGCAGCCCTGGGATGTGGCGGCAGGCTCGCTCCTGGTGACCGAGTCCGGCGGCCTGGTCGGTAACCTCACGGGCGAGGCCGACTTCATCGACCAAAAGGAATGCCTCGCGGCGAGCCCGAAGATCTATGGCCAGCTCGTGCCGCTGCTTGGCAAATACAGCAAGTTCGCCAGCGCCGGCGAGAAAGCCACACTGCGCCAGACGCTGACGGCGCCGGGAATCACCTTGCCTGCCGAAGCGGCGCCGGTCCAGTCCGAGGGCGCCGGCACCACCGCGTCCTGACGCTCCAGACACCGGTAAAGTGTGCTGCGCGCATCATGAACCGGAACCCGCCTGAACCAACCCTTCCCCTGACGCTGGCCACCCGCCTGCGCGCAGCCACGCAGCGCGTGCTGCGCGTCGTGCTGAGCCAATACATGGCCAACGGCATCGCGGTGGCGGTGGGCCTGTACCTGATTCTGCTGGCCGTGTTCGCATTCGCCGGCGTGGTCGCCGTTTCCAGCGCAGCGGTCGGCATCCTGATCACCAGCCTGCCCGACGTGCCCGCGCCGCGCCGGCGCAAGCTGACACAGATGCTGCCCGCGCCGCTGCTGGGTGCGCCCCTGTTCGTGCTGGTGCAATTGGTGCAGCATGACGCCGTGCAGCTCGGGCTGGTGCTGGTGGCCGGCACGTTCCTGTCGGTCATGCTGATGTCCTGGGGCAAACGCGGCGGCCCCATCACTTTTTCAATGTTGTTCTCGATGCTGTTCGCCGTGGCGGCGCCGGCCCCGTCATCGCTCGAACAAATCGCAATGAACACGGGCTGGTACCTGGTCGGCGCGGTGTTGTACCTGGTCTGGGCTGTGCTCACCACCCATGTGCTGAACCAGCTCTTTCGTGCCCAGTTGCTGGCCGAATGCATCACGACGTTCGCCAGGATCCTGCGCACCCAGGCGCAGCGCTTGGTGCCCCAGCCCGATCACCAGGCCCTGCTGGCGGCCATGCTGGAGCAACAGATCATATTGGCGGACTACCTGCAGAACACCCGCGACGTGGTGCTGGAGTCGCCCACCACGCCCAGGCGCCAGCGACTGGCGGCCATGCTGCTGGCGCTGCTGGAAGCACGCGACCAGCAGCTGGCCTGCAACCTGGACCTGGACGTTTTGCTGAGCCAGCACGCCAGTGCCAGTGCCCCCACGCTGCCGCTGCTGCAGGACGCCCTCAACACCGTCGCCGCGGAACTGGAGCAGCTGGCACTGGACCTGCTGCTGGGCCGCGCGCGCAGCGCGATCGTGCCGGTGCCAGACCTGCGCGAGCGGCTGCACGGCGCACTGCCGGTGCCGCTCCACGCAGACAACGAGCCCGCACCGCTGAACACGGGCGAACCCGACGCCGACGCCCTGCTGCACAGCATGGCGAACCGCATCGGCCATCTGCACGATGAAGCGGCCCGCATGGTGGCGCTGGCGCGCGGCGACGTGGCGCCCGAATTGGCTGCAGTGCGCACGCAGTGGCAACTGTTTGTAAGCCCCACCGCGTGGTCTTGGAAACCCCTGTTGGGACAACTGGCGTGGCGCGCGCCCATGCTGCGCTATGCCCTGCGCGCCACGCTGGCGGTGGGTGTGGGCTATCTGGTCGCCATGAACCTGCCGTGGGCGGGGCACGGGTACTGGGTGCTCTTCTCCATCGTGGTGGTGATGCGCGGCAACCTGGCGCAGACCGTGCAACGGCGCAACGCACGCGTGGCTGGTACGGTGATCGGCTGCCTGCTGGTGATGGCGCTGTTGGTGACCCACCCCAGCGGCTTCACGATCTTGCTGGTGGTGGCGCTGAGCCAGGGGTTGGCACATGCCTTTGCACTGCGTCGCTACCTCTACACCACAGCCTCGGCGACGGTCGGCTCGCTCCTGATGGTGCACCTGCTGGTGACCGGCCTGCAGCCCGACATGGCGATGGGTCAGCGGTTGGCTGACACCGTGATTGGCGCCTCCATCGCCTGGCTGTTCAGCTACGTGCTGCCGGCCTGGGAGCGCCACCAGATTCCGGCCCTGGTGCGGCGCAGCGTGAAGGCCCAGGGCCAGCATGCGCTGCTCGCGCTGGCGCTGCTGAACAAGGAGCAGACCAACGACCTGCCGTGGCGCCTGTCACGCCGCGAGGCCTACGACAGCCTGTCGGCCGTGACGCTGGCAATCCAGCGCTCCATGGCCGAGCCGCGCCAGGTTCGCCCACCGCTTGATGCGCTCGAGGCGCTACAGGCCCGTAGCTACCAGTTGCTGGCACAGCTCACAGCCATCAAATCACTGTTGTTGCGTCATGCCCAGCTCGACCTCGCCGTCGCCACGCCGGCACTGCAGCAGGCGTCGCAACGCATCCAGGCGGAATTGATGGACAGCGACAGCGAGACGGACGGTGCCGCAGAGCCCGGCCCCGCAGTGGCGGGCCAGCCGTTTCAGCCGCGGCCCGACCCGCTCGTGGCGGCGGACCTCACGCCGTGGCTGTTACGGCGCCTGGCGATGGCCACTGCCATGGCACGCGAGCTGCGCCGGGCCGCGGGTCAGGTCAAGGTCTAGGCAAGGCGCACGCTCAGCGCATGTTGCCGGTGTGGCCCAGCGAATAGCGCCCGGGTTGCGGCCAGACGGTCAGGCCGTGCGGCTCCATGCCGACCTTGATCGACTTGACCGCGCCCGTCGCGGTGTCGATGGCATACACCACATCATCGAAGCGTCCCGACAGCCACAGCATCTTGCCGTCCGCGCTGACATTGCCCATGTCCGGGCTGCCGCCGCCTGGAATGGGCCAGGTTGCCACCACCGCACGCGTGGCAAAGTCGATCACCGAGACGCTGCCCTTGCCACGGCGCGCGCCATGAATGCGGTTCGTGCCGCGATTGGAGACGTACAGTTTCGTTCCGTCCCGGCTCGGGTACAACCCGTGGGTGCCGACGCCGGTCTTGACAAAACCCACCTTGGTGAAGCTGTCGCCATCAATCACGTAAACGCCGTCGGCCATCATGTCCGCCACATAAAACACCTTGCCATCCGGCGAGATCCGGATGTCCTGCGGCATGCCCATCTTGTTCAGGTCGAGGTAGCCCAGCACCTTGTGATTGGCCATGTCGATCTTCGCCAGCTTGCCACCGAACTCACAGGTGAAGATCGCGTACTTGCCGTCGATCGAGAAATCAGCGTGGTTGATGCCCTTGCACTGCGGCACCACGAGGCTCGACTTGAGAGCCATCGTGTGCGCATCGCGAAAGTCCAGCCGCGCATGCGCTTCCGCCACCACGATGGCTTCCTTGCCATCGGGCGTGAAATACATGTTGTAGGGATCGTCCACCTGGACCGCGGTGCCAGGCTTGCCCGTCTTCGGGTCGATCGGTGTCAGGCTGCCGTCCGGCCGGCCTTCGGCATTGTTGGCGACCCACAAGGTCTGCAGGTCCCAGGACGGGACGACGTGCTGCGGGCTGTGACCGACCTTGAACTTGTCCACCACCTTGAACGTCGCCGGATCGATCACATAGACGTCGTCCGAGCGTACGTTGGGAACATAGACGCGGGGCAGCGCGCCCGCCACCGCAGCGCTCAGATGCCCGGCGCCCGCCTCGCTATACAGGTTGTCCGGATTCACCACCGGCGGCATGCCGGGAACGGTGACGACCGGCGTGGCCGCAGCGGTGACGCCGGCGGCGCACAAACCCGCCAGGGCCAGCGCGGCCAGGCGGGAGCGGGAAGAAAGGGTGAAAGTCATGATGGGTTCCGTTTGAAAATGAAAGGGTTGGCTAAAAGGGAATCAGGCGAGACGGCGCTTCAGCGCGCCGCGGTATCTTTTTTCAGTGCGGCCACCGTGCGCGACACGATCGCATCCACGCCGAGCTGACCGAGTTCGGCCGATGCGCGGCGTGGGTCTCCGCCATAGACGCCGTCGGCAGCACCGGGCCTGGGCGCACTGCGCAGCTGCTGCAGCCGCACCATCCCAGGCGCGACCGCCAGCTGCAGCGAGGTGTCGGCCAGCGCCGCATGCGTGCCGATCTCATCGTCGCGCACGCCGTGCTGGCGCAGGATCTGCGCATAGCCGTCGGAGCTGGTGGCGTAATACTCGGGCGGCACAAAGGCGCGTGCCGGTGAACCGGTCCAGGCCTTGTTCAGGCGCGCCACCACGCGCCGGACGTCATTTTGATAGCCACCATGGTCGCCCAGGAACACGACGTTCTTGAAGCCATGCACCTTCAGGCTGTTGGCCACCGACTCCAGCGTCTTCTCGAACACGTCGTCGGATACGGTCAAGGTGCCGGGAAAGCGCATGTGCGAGGTCGGTGGCGCATAGCCACCCTCCGGCACATAGGCGATAACGGGCGCGACCAGCGCGTTGCCCAGCCCCTGCGCAATACGCTGCGAAAGCGCGCGCACGCGCGCATTGTGCTTGCCCAGCGCGACGTAGGGGCCGCTTTGTTCGGTCCCGCCGATGGGGATGATCGCGGTCGTCTTGCCCGCCGCCAGCAGGTCACGCAATTCGGTCCAGGTCACGTCCTCAAGGAACACAGTCGTCGGTGCCTGCGCCAGGGCGGCCTGCGCGGCGATGAGCAAAATGGCGCTCAACAAAGTGCGCCGCAACCACAAGGGCATGAGATTTCCTGGTTAAAGGGACAGACCGGGGCACCGGGCCCACCTGTCTGCGAAGGCCGTCAGCATAAACCAACTGGAAATGCCCGATCACGAGGCCATCGAGACACCCGCATGGCAAAGTTGACGCCGCCTCCTCAACGAGGCCAGTGAGGCTATGCTCAGGCTCTCAACCGGTCTGTTCAACAGCGTTCAACCGTATTTATTGCCCTGGAGATGTCATGATTCGCCTGCCTGCTTTCACCTTGTCTGTCGCCCTGATGTCGGGGTCTTTCCTGCTGGCACCCGCCGCCATGGCCGCCGAAGGCTCGGTCACGATCACGTCGCCGCAGGACGGCGCAAAACTCGACGTGATGAACCAGAACAAGATCGTATACGACGTGGTGCCCGGCCCCAAAGGCGACCATGTGCACGTCTATGTGGATGACAAGGAGGTCGGCATCCTGCGCCAGCTCAAGGGCAGCTATACCTTTGAGGCCCTGTCCGCCGGCAAGCACACCCTTTGCGTCAAGGTGGTCAACAAGGCGCACACGCCGATCGGCTTGCAGCGCTGCGTCAGCGTCAGCGTCGAGTAGCCGGCTTGGACCTGCAGAACCTCGCTTACGCGCTGACCCAGGTCGCCCACAACTTTGGTGCCGTGACCGTGGTCGCAGCGCCGCTGTACGTTGTGGGCGCCGGACGCCCCGTGCGCGAGCGGCGTGTCCTGTGGCTGGTGCTGTCGGGTTGGGCCGTCCAATTCGCCAGCGGCGCGCTGTTCGGTCTGGTCAGCCTGCATTTCTACGGCCAGTTGCCCGACATTCACGGCATCGCCGTGGCGGCGGTCTCGGTCAAGGTGCTGTGTGCCATCACGGCGGCTTTATTGGTCGTCGTGTCGCTGCGCCTGCGCGCGGCGCGCGGTGACCGGCGGGCCGCGCTGATCTGGCTTGCACTGGCCGCGTTGGGCATGATCGCATTGACGGCGGCGGCCTTCCTGCGCTGGTTCTCGTGAGCGCGGCTGGAGCGGGCCAAACCGCGCCACCCTAGCTGGCTCAGCGCGGCGCAGGGCCCGCGGCGCCGCCCGTCGCCAGCGAAGAAAACCGCATGAGTGTGCGTTGCCGTGCCCGCGCATGATCAACCAGCGGGGCGGGATAGTCCACACCGATTCGTACTCCAGCAGCGGTCTGAGCGAGCAGGGTCATGGCGCCCGGCACGTGGATGTACTTGTCCGGCACACGCGCCAGTTCGGGCAGGTAGCGGCGGATAAAGCGCCCTTGCGGATCGAACTTCCGTGACTGCGTCACCGGGTTGAAAATGCGGAAATAGGGCTGGGCGTCGCAACCGGTCGACGCGGCCCACTGCCAGCCACCGTTGTTGGCGGCAAGGTCGTAGTCATTCAAGTGCCGCGCAAAGTAACGCTCGCCCAGACGCCAGTCGATGCCCAAATCCTTGGTGAGGAACGACGCCGCCACCATGCGCAGGCGGTTGTGCATGTAGCCTGCCAGGTTGAGCTGGCGCATGGCGGCATCCACGATCGGGTAGCCGGTGCGGCCCTCACACCAGGCGGCGAACAGTTCGGGGGCGTCATCCCACGCGATGTGCTCGCAGCCGGGTCGAAATGCGTGCTCGACCACATGCGGGTGGTGCCACAGAATCATGTGATAGAAGTCGCGCCAGATCAGTTCGGCCAGCCAGGTGTCCGCGCCCTCGCCGCCATGGCGATGGGCATAACCGGCGAGCTCCCGGACCGACACCGTGCCAAAGCGCAAGTGAACCGAGAGGTAGGACACGCCTTTGTGCGCCGGGAAGTCTCGTTGCTGCTTGTACCGGTCGATGCGCGCCCGGAATTCTTCGCACAATCGCCGGCCACCACTCATCCCTGTCGGCAAGTCCAGCGTCTGCAGATTGGTGGCCTCGAAGCCGATGTCGGCCAGTGTCGGCAGCATCTCGCGCGTCGGCTTGGGCGCCAGGCGTGCCGCGTACTTGTCCACCGGGTAGGGCTGGAGCTGAAAATCATCGAGCTGCCGCAGCCATGCATTGCGATACGGGGTGAATACGCTGAAAGGCTGGCGGGCCTGGGTCAGAACCTCGTCGCGCTCGAAAATGACCTGGTCCTTGAAGTCCTCGAACGCGATGCCGTTGGCCACCAGTCGCGCTGCGACCTGGCTGTCGCGCCGTATGGCTGCCGGTTCGTAGTCACGGTTGGCAAAAACCTTGCTGACGCCGAGCTCAGTCGCCAGTTGCACCACGCAATCAACCGCGCGCCCATGGCGCACGATGACGCCGGCGCCATCACCCTCCGCAGCCAGCGACATGGCGTGGAGCGCGGCATCGAGTTCGGTCACGCTGGCCTGGATGAACTCCACGCGCCTGTCCTGTCGGTCGGGCAGCGCGTCCAGAATGTCCGAGTCGAACACGAAGACACAATAAACGCGGCGGGCGAAACGCAAGGCGTTATAAAGCGCCGCATGGTCGACGCAGCGCAGGTCGCGACGAAACCAGACCAGGGCGCTCGTCATGGTCAGCTGTTGGCGCGCTTTTTGAGCCAGCGCATCGCGCCGCCCACTACGGGGAGTTTTTCGTACAGCTCCTCGGCGGCATCCCAGTAGTCGCGGTGCAAGGTGATGAGACCCTGTTCGTCCAGCACCAGGTGCGACGCGCCGCGAATGGTCTGCTCCCTGCCCTGGCGCAAGCTCCTGAAGTAAAACAGGAAGTCCCAGGTCAGGAAGCACTGCGCGCCCTGCACCACGCGGCCGGTCACCACAAAGCGCGGCTCGCGCAGCGCCACGAACATGTGATCAAAGATTTGATGAATGGCGTCGATACCCTGAACCTCGTTGAACGGATCTTTAAAGCGCGCGTTCGGGTCATAAAAGCAGCCTACGTCAGCCACCCCGGCTGCCGTCAGCTGCTCGAAAAAAGTCACGATGCCGGACACGGCATCCTCAACACTCGGGGAAGAAGGTGAGGACATGAATCACAGGCCAGTGAAGCGGCGCACGGCCGGGAAATAGAGCCGATACGGTAGCACTCGCAGCAGCTTCATCACCCGGGTAAACCGCTTGGGGAAGTGGATGTCGAAATCGCCCCGCGCCCAGCCCTGCATGATGGCGGTGGCGGCGGTTTCGGGCGAGATCAGCGCCGGCATCGCAAACTGGTTGCCGGCCGTGAGCGGTGTCGCCACGAAACCGGGGTTGATCACGCTCACCCCCAGCCCCAGGTCGTGCAGGTCCAGGTAGAGCGTCTCGGCCAGGTTGATCAGCGCGGCCTTGGTCGGCCCGTAGGCCAGGCTCTTGGGCAGGCCGCGAAAGCCCGCCACGCTGCTGATCAGGCTGAGGTGGCCGCCGTGTCCGCCCCTCGCGGCCTCTACCATGGCCGGCAACACGGCGCCCAGCACATGCAAGGCGCCGGCGACGTTGACTAGCTGGTGACGCAGCATCTCATCCAGATCAAAGTCGGTGGCGCGCATGTCGCGGTAGTGGCCGGCGCAGTAAAAAACAAGATCGAGCGGGCCCTGCGCGAGCAGTTGGGCGGCGGCAGTCTGCACCGCTTCGCGCTGCGTGCTGTCGAGCGCCAGTGCCTGACTGCCGGGGTGCGCCTCGACAAAGTCCTGCAGCGACTTGGCACTGCGCGCCGACACCACAACTTGCGCGCCACTCGCGTGCAAAGCCGATGCGGTGGCGCGCCCAATGCCGCTGGAGGCGCCGACCAGCCAGGCGCGGCGCCCCTGCCAGCTAGCGATGCGGGGGTTCAGACTCATGTTTCAACGTTTTGAAAAGGCCAGCGTGATATTGCCCAGGTGGATGCCGAACTTGCTCATCGCCGTCCTGTTCAGCATGACCTTGCCGTCCATCAGGTACATCCAGTCGTCCATCTGCACCTCATAGGTCTTGCCGTCCACCGGCAAATTCAGTGTGTAGTACCAGTGAAAGACATTGCCCGAGGTCTTTCCAACCGCTTGCCCCACGATATCGCCGGCGGTGCCGGTGTAGTGCCCGTCGGCATGTTTCGTGAGCTGCCAGACCCGGCGCTGCGTGGTGCCGTCTGAATACGTAAAGGCTTCATCAAGCACGCCCTGGTCACCGTTCCACGTGCAATCCATCACAACACTGAAGCGCTTGACGACCTGGCCGGCGCGATCCTGGAACATGCCGTGGGCATCGAGGCGGCCATTGAAATACTGCGCGAGGTCCAGCACTGGTTTTTCGTTGGCATAGGTTGTCAGATTCTGGCTTGCACAGCCCGCCAACGCGAGGCTGGCGGCGATGGCAATGACGGCAGTAAGTAACCAGCAGGGCTGTTTCATGAGATGCCTTTCGGGACAAGGGTGGACCCGTTGCGCGGGTGCTGGATGACAAGAAAATAAAGCGTCGCCGCCGCCAGCAGCTTGAGGGCGCAGGGCAGCACGGCGTAGGCCAGGCCAAGTGTCTGCAAGGCCTGCGGGTCGCGCGTGCCCGGCATATAACCCAGCCAGCCCAGCAGCGGCAACGCCAACCCGGCCGCCAGCGCCAGGTTGAGCTTGGTGGCGAAGTTCCACCAGCCAAAATACGCGCCCTCGTATCGGCCGTCGTCACCCTGCTGCGCGATCACGCCGGTCAGCAGCGCGCTGGGCAAGGCCAGGTCGGTGCCCAGCGCCGCACCGGACAGCACGCACACAAGCAGGAAGGCCGTCGTATCGCCCTTGCCCAGGCCCGCGACGCCCGCGAACACCACAATCGCCAGCAGCATGCCGGCCAGCCAGGTATGGGCCAGCCCCCAGCGCGCCACTGCTTGCAGCCACAGCGGAATCGACAGCGCCGCACAGACAAAGTAGGCACCCAGAAACAGTGGCTCCTGCGCCGTCGGCGCCTGCAGCCGGTCCTGAATGTAGAAAAGCACCAGCGTGGCTGGCACCGCGCTGGCGATACCGTTGAGCATGAATACCGCCAGCAGACGCCGGAAGGGCGCACTGCGCCACGGGCGCCACAGGGCGGCGAGGGAACTGGCGTGGTGGCCAGTGCCGGGCGCCTCCACCAGCGGGCGAGGCGCTTTCGTCCAGGCCGACCATCCCAGCACCAGCGTGGCGGCGAACACGACCAGCATCACCGGCAGCCCCAGCAACAAGGGCAGCACCGACGCCAGCAGCACGCCCACCAAAGCACTGCCCTCGCGCCAGGCCACGATGCGTCCGCGCTGCAATTCGGTGCCGCCCAGCCGGGCGCCCCATGACTGGTGGGCAATGCCGAGTTGGCTGTAGGCGGTGTACGTGACGAGCAAAAAGGCCGTGACGCAGACGATGAGCGGGCCCTGGCCCCGCACCGCCGGAAAGAACAACCCGGTGACGCCCAGCGCCAGCACCAGCGCGGCTGCGGCGCCGGTGGCCAGCACCGCGCGGATGGACCGGGCAAACAGCGCATCGCTCAGCCGGCCCAGCACCGGGTCGATGATGGCGTCGAGTAGCCGGGCCCCGAGCAAGACAGCGCCCAGGGTGGCCAGCGGCATGCCAAATTCACGCGCATAGTAATTGGGCAGCAGCACATACAAAGGCAACGCCACAAACGCCAGCGGCAGGCCGAGCAGCCCGTAGGCGATGCCCTGGCGCGGCGACAGGTCAGCCAGGGTACTCATGGCTGCCCTGCCTTGCGACCCGCCATCAAGGCTTGGCGCAGCCCGGGCTCTGAAGTTTGCGGCGAAAGCCATATCCCAAAGAACAAACGCGAAAAATTAGGATCTTTCACTTCGCCGGTCGGTCGACCATCCCGCTCGAACACGACACCTTCACCGGGTCGATACAAGCCAACAAGCCGGTCGCCGGGTTTGACGTCGGGCAGCGCCGCCTGCAGCGCCTGCTGCCAGCGCATGGCCTGCTGTGGGGTGAACGTGCCGACCCGGCGCATCTCCGTTATGGAGCGCTGGGCGATCTCCTGGGCCGTGAAGCCCCGGTGGTAGATCAGCTCCAGCGCCAACGGATGGGCAGCGTAGTCTTCGGGCTCGAAGCCGGGGCGGACCCACAAGCGCGCCTGGTAAATCACAAAACCCAGAAAGCGCAGCGTGCCCTCACCGGCTAGTTGCGCACCGGGTAGCAGAACGGTGGGCGGGGCGGATTGTGCAACCGCGAGACGCAAGCCAAAAGTGGCTGTAGCCCATACCAGTAATGCACAAACAACTATCAACTTCATAGTATCGGCCTGACCAGCGTGTACTGAACCAGGTTGGTACTGCCCATGGCGAACGCGGCTTCGCAGTACGCCAGGTAGAACTCCCAGATGTGCATGAAGCGTTCGTCAAAGCCCAGTCGCAAAATCTGTCCACGTTGGGCGACGAAGTGTTCGCGCCAGCGCCGCAGCGTCTCGGCGTAGTCCTGCCCGAAGGCGAATTCGTCTTCCACCCGCAGACCAGCCGCCTCGGCCTCGCGGCGGAACTCGCCCGGGCAGGGCAGGCAGCCGCCGGGAAAGATGTACTGCTGGATAAAGTCGGTGGAGCTGATGTAGCGCTTGAACAGGCTGTCATCGATCACGATGCTCTGGATGCAGGCGCGACCGCCCGGCTTGAGCAGGCGGTGCACGGCCTGGAAGTAGGTCGGCCAGTATTCGCGCCCCACGGCCTCGACCATCTCGATGGAGCAGATCGCGTCGAATGGCTCGTCGCCGATGTCCCGATAGTCTTGCAGGCGCAAATCGGTGCGGTCGGCCACGCCCATCCGCTGCATGCGCTGGCGCGCAAAGTCCAGTTGTTCAGTGGAAAGGGTGACGCCGGTGACGGAGGCATCAAATTCAGTGGTCGCCATCTCGGCCAGGGCGCCCCATCCACAGCCGATTTCCAGCACCCGGTCACCCGGCTGCACGCCGGCCATGCGCAGCGCACGGCGCACCTTGGCATGCTGCGCCGTGCGCAGGTCGCCCTTGGCATTGCCCTCGAACCAGGCCGACGAATAGTTCATCGTGTCATCCAGCCACAGTTGGTAGAAGGCGTTGCCCAGGTCGTAGTGGGCGTGGATGTTTTTCTGGCTGTTGGCGCGCGTGTTGCGATTGAGCAGGTGCTTGATCCGGTAGAGCAGGCGCCCGGCCCAACTCCCGTAGACCACATCCTCGATGTGCTGGCGGTTGGCGATGAACAGCTGGAGCAGCTCCGTCAGGTGCGGCGTGGTCCAGTCGCCAGCGATATAGCTCTCGGCAAAGCCGATGTCGCCCGAGCGCAGCGACGCCGGGAACACCTTCCAGTTGTGCAGCGTCATGGCCGCCGCCGGGCCACCACCGTGGCCAAAGTGCTGCAGCGTGCCGTCGGGCAGCTGTAGCGTGAGCGAGCCGTGCTGAAGGCGCTGCAGCAAGCGCAGTGCCGTGCGTGCGGCGGCTGGTATGCCCTGCGGCAAAACAAAGGTGGCGGTACTGGGAGCGGTTGTGCTGTTCATGGCGGTAGAGTTGGTTGGGGTCGGTAGGTCAACGGGTCACCGCGTCAGTGGGAGCGTCGGGCTTTCGGTGAAAGCGCACACGCTTGAGCCAGAGCCTGAGCGCCTGCCAGTGGATGCGGGCTATCAACAAAAAAGTCATCGCCGGGTAGCGCCACAGGGCGCGGTGCAGGGTGGCGGTGCTGACGGGCAGCAGCGTGCCGCTAACGCTGGTTTGAAGCAACGTGCCACCGGCATCGTCGTGATCGATGCGCACCACGGTGCGGTCTTCTCCGCCATGCTGGGTGCGCATGAACCGGAAGCGGTAGTCGCCGCTTACGTCGCAGAACGGCGACACATGGAATACCTTGCGCGCGTGCAGCTCCATGCCGTAGCTCGGCGCATCGAGCAGGTAGCAGTGGCGTTCGCCAAAGGTGTTGTTGACCTCGACCACGATGGCCCGCAGGTCGCCGTCGGCCCCGTGGCAGTACCAGAAGCTGACCGGCTTGAAGGTGTAGCCCAGCACGCGCGGGTAGCAGTGCAGCCAGACCTCTCCCGTGGCATCGTCAACGCCCTCGGCGTGCAGCAATTCATCGAGCCACGCCAGCACGCCGCCCTTCTCGGGGCCGCGGCCGTCGCCGTGGTCGGTGTCGTAAAAGCTCACTGCGCCGCGGCGGTTGACGGCAAGTGGGCCGCTGTATTCACGCAGGCCGCGCAGCGGCAGCATCAGGAAGAAAGTCGGGTACGCGAACTCGTGCTTGCGCGGGCGCAGCCGGGTATGGCGCACCTGGCCGAAGCCGATGAGTGGAACCACGGGGGCGTTCGTGTTCATGCAGCCTCTGCCCAAGGAATCTGCAACTGCGCGAGCAACTGCTCGGCCACCGCCAGGCCCGACTTGAGTCCGTCTTCGTGGAAGCCATAACCTGTCCAGGCGCCGCAATACCAGGTGTGATGCACGCCTTGCAGTTCCCCTACACGGTGCTGGGCGCGAATGGCTTGCAGGTCGAACACAGGATGGTCGCATTCATAAGTGCCGATAACGTGCCGCGCGGCAATTTCGCGCATCGGGTTCAGCGACACCAACACCGGCTGGCTGAACGGCAGCGGCTGCAAGCGGTTGATGAGGTAGTGCAGGCAGACGCCCGCCGACTCGGGCCCGCTGTGCTGCGCGCGCTCGTAATTCCAGGCCGCCCAGGCGCTGCGCCGCTGGGGCAGCACCGAGGCGTCGGTGTGCAGTACGGCAAGGTTGGGCTGGTAGCGGATGGCGCCCAGCACGACGCGCTCGTCCCACGTGGCGTCGGCGAGCAGCGCCAGCGCCTGGTCCGAATGGGTGGCCAGCACCAGCCGGTCAAAACGCTCGGCGCCGCTGTCCGTCACCACACGCACCCCGGCGGCGTCGCGCTCGATGCGGCGCACAGGGGTGTACAGGCGCTTGTCGGCGATGCGGCTGATGATTTTGTCCACATAGTGTTTCGCGCCACCCACCACCGTGTGCCACTGGGGCCGCTGGCTCACTTGAATCAGACCGTGGTTGTGGCAAAAGCGGATCATGCTGGCCACCGGGAACTGCAGCATCTGGTCGGTTGGGCAACTCCAGATGCAACCCAGCATGGGCAGGAAATACCAGTCGCGGAAAGCCTCGCCAAAGCGGTTTGCCTTCAGGAAGTCGCCCAGTGGCTGCACCAGCGCCGCTTCTTCGTTGGCCTGCGCGATGCGCGTGGCGAGCCTGTTGAAGCGCAGCAGATCGGCGAGCATGCCCAGAAACCGCGGGTTCACCAGGTTGCTGCGCTGGGCGAACACGGCGGCCAGGCTGGAGCCGCTCCACTCCAGCGTGCGGCCGCGCTGCGCACCCGGCACCTTGACCGAGAACGACATTTCCGACGGCGCGGTGGCAACCTGGAGTTCCGCCAGCAGCGCGATCAGCTTCGGATAGGTGCGTTCGTTGAACACCAGAAAGCCGGTGTCGACACCGTGCGTAACCTCGCCTTGTGGCGTGGGCAGCGTCACATCGACGGTGTGTGTGTGCCCGCCAAAATGGCCACCCGCCTCGAACAGGGTGATGTCGGCCTGGCCCTGTAGCTTGTGGGCCACGGCCAGGCCGGAGATGCCAGAGCCGACGATGGCGATTTTCATGGGTGGGTCTCTCGTATTTGACGTTTATACGTTTTGTCTAGGACAATTATCGTATTCAAGCATAATTTGTCCAACTAGGGTTTAATCGGACATGAGTTGTTTACGCGGCCGTGCGGTTTTTGGATGCGGATCTTTTTCAGTGAGGGATTAGTTGTTTCATGAATGACGGCAAGCCCATGCCCGCGCAGAGTCTTTCCATCGCGGCGGTGGAGAGAAGCACCGGCCTGTCCAAGGACACCCTGCGCGTTTGGGAGCGCCGCTATGGTTTCCCCCGTCCCTTGCGCGATAGCGCCGGGGATCGGCTCTATCCGCCCGACCAGGTCGAGCGGCTGCGCACCATCCGGCGACTGCTGGATGCAGGGCATCGCCCCGGGCGCATCGTGGCGCTGGCCCTGCAGGCCCTGCAGGCCCTGTCAGCGCCAGCAGCCGTGACAGCATCGGCTCACCAGGAGTCCACGAGGGCATCCAGGCTCGACGCCTACATGGACCTCATAGGCCGCCACGACATCCAGGAGCTGCGGCGCGAGCTGGGCCAGTCCGCATCACGCCTCGGGCTGGTCGAATTCGTCACCGGCGTGATGGCCCCGCTCAATACGGCCGTGGGCGATGCGTGGGCCAGCGGCACGTTTCAGGTATTCGAGGAGCACCTGTACACGGAATGCGTAATCGGCGTGCTGCGCAACGCCATGGCGAACGTTCCCGCACCGCAGGAGACAAGCCGCCCCCGCATTCTCCTGACCACCATTGCGGGAGAGCCGCACGGGCTGGGGCTGCTCATGGCCGAGGCGTTGCTGGCGCTGGAGGGTTGTCACTGTCTGGCTTTGGGACCCCAGACGCCGCTGGCGGATATCGTGCAGGCGGCCCAGGTGCACCGCGCCGACATCGTGGCCTTGAGTTTCACCGCAGTGCTGGGCGCCAACACGGTCACGGCCGCGCTGCGCGAACTGAGGCGCCAATTACCGCAGCCAATGGCTCTTTGGGTTGGTGGGCAATGCCCAGCGCTCTACCGGCGTGACATACCGGGCGTGCTGCCAGTGCAGGCGCTCGAATCCTTGCCTGAGCAAGTGGCGTACTGGCATAGCCGGGCGCGGTGAATGACCTGACGGCGACGGGTTGGGCTGCGCATAGGAAATCCGCGCTTCGGACTCCGGCCACGCTTCGTTTAGGGTTATTCCAGCCCCGAGGGCTGTTACATTGCATGAATGACAACGATTCGTATTTGCGCCACGCTCCGCAGCCTGACCCTGTGTGTCCTTCTTTTCGCTGGCGTCGCGCAATCCGCTCTGGCCCAAAGCGTCAATTCATCAGTGCCCCAGACATGGCAGATGCTGGACTATCTGGCCGCCGACTATGCGGGCGC
>JBDTCK010000108.1:0-6694 GCA_039923645.1 Rhodoferax sp. | reverse complement strand
CCAGCGTACCGCCAGCCGCGATGATGCCAGCGGCAAAGCCCGGCGAGTAGCCGCGCTTGCGCATCTCCGGAATGCCCGCACCGCCAATGGCCGAGCAGGTGGCCGGGCTGGAGCCCGCCATCGCCGCGAACAGGGCGCAAGCGAACACGTTGGCAATGCCCAGACCGCCCGGAATACGGCCCATCCAAACATGCATGGCCGCATACAGGTCCTGACCCGCACGCGACCTCCCGATCGCCACGCCCTTCAGGATAAACAGCGGAATCGACAGGAGCGTGATGCTCGCCATTTCTTCATACACATTCTGCGTGACGGTATCGAGTGCTGGCCCTGGCATGAACAGGTACATGAAAAGCACCCCCACGCTGCCCAGTGCGAACGCGATCGGTGCGCCCGAAAACATGAACAACAGCGTCACCCCGCCGAACAGCAGACCAAGCGTCAGCATGCTCATGCGACGACACCCAAAACGCTCTTCCTCATCACGTTGACACGCGCACTCAGTTGCAGCAAAAGTTGCAGACTGAGCAGCGTCATGCCCGCGGCCATGAGCCCATACGGAATCCAAAGGGGTGGCGCCCACGACGATGAGGTGGTCTGGTTCTCTACCCAGGCCTCGTAGAACAGCGTCCACGATTTCCAGGCAAAGAAGGTGCAGAACATCTCGCCCATCAGGTCGACCAGCATGAGGCGCAGGCGGTTCAGGGATTTAGGCAGCACGCCGGCGACCGCTTCAATGCCCACATGGCCACGCAGCGCCTGCACGTACGCACTGGACAAGAAAGTGGCCCCCACCAGGCAGAATACCGCCGCCTCGTCCTGCCAGTCGGTGGAGGCTTTCATCACATAGCGCGATACGACGCTGTAGGTAAGCACGACCGCGGCAACGAGCAACGCGATCATGCCGAGCGCGACCAGAGCCTGGTTGACCCGCTGCAACGCGCGGGCCAGCGGCTGCAGCAGCCTTGGCGTGTCGGGGTCGATGCCGCCCCCCACAGGGCCGGCGTCAAAGCCGTGACTCATAGCAGCTTTTGCGCGGCCTTCAGCAGCGAGGCGCAGGACTCGCTTCTCTGGCCAAAATCCTTCCACGCGGTTTCGCGTGCGATGACCTGCCAGGTCTTCAGCGTGGCCTCGTCCATGTCATAGACCTTGGCCCCTGCCTTCGCGTAAATTTCCGCGGCAGTCTTGTCGTCGGCACGAGCGGCATCGCGCGCGAAGACTTCGAGCTCGGCGCCCACCGCCATCACGACGTCCTGCTGGGCCTTGGGCAGCTTGGTGAACACATCCTTCGAGATCATCAGCGGCTCCAGCATGAACCAGTATGTCTTGTCGCGCCCGGTGGTCAGGTGCTTGGCGATCTCTTCGAGCTTGAACGAGATGAAACTGGTGCTGGAGGTCATCGCCGCGTCCATCGCACCGGTCTGCATCGCCGCGTAAATTTCGTTCGATGGCAGCGTGATGACCGACGCGCCGGCCTTCTTGAGCATCATGTCCATCTCGCGGCTGCCGCCGCGCACCTTCAGGCCCTTGGCGTCATCGGGCACCAGCAGTCGCCTGTTGCGGCTGGCCACGCCGCCGGCCTGCCATACCCAGCTGACGATGATCACGCCTTTTTCGTCGAGCACCTTGGCCAGCTGCTTTCCGACCTCAGCCGTCTTCCATGCCGCGCCCTGCTCATAGCTCGGGACCAGCGCTGGCATGAGGCCGATGTTGGTCTCGGCTACCTCGCCGCCAGCATACGACAGCGGCACCAGACTCATGTCGAGCGCTCCCTTGCGCATGGCGGAGAACTGGGCATCCGTCTTCATCAGCGACGAGCCAGGGTAGACCGACGCCTTGAGCGCGCCGCCGGTGCGCTTATCAACTTCGGCGGCGAACTTGCGGCATAGCCGGTCACGGAAGTCGCCCTCGGTCAGGGTCCCGCCAGGAAACTGATGGGAGATTTTTAATCCCCCACCAACCTGGGCCCAAACTCCTGTAGTCATGGCACCGAAAGTGGCGGCGCCAGCCGTACCGATGAAATCCCGTCTTGTGAAAGTCATTGCTGTCTCCTGTCATTGTTGAACCAAAAAAAGCCTGGAACACATGCCAGGCACCCACTCAGAAAAACAGATCCTCAATCGCGCTTGATACTGGAATTTTTCCCTGCGCCAGCAGGGTGCGGTGCTTGTCCAGCCGCTTCAGGTCATAGAGGTAATTCACCATCAGGCCGTACGACTGCTTGAGTCCCTTGGGAGACGGGTCGCCAGCCCAGTCGAGCCGCTCGATGCGGGCTCCATTGCCCAGATGAAAGCGCGCCACCGGATCGGCGGGCTTGCCCTCGTTGAAGACCTGCCCCAGGTAATGGGCCGCGCATTGCATCAACAGCTGGCGCACGGGCGATTTCTCTGGCAAGGTCGGGGCGCTTTCAGCGGCCGAGAGCAGGTGTGCTGCGGTGGGCGACTCAAACCCCACGGCGCGGCCCAGTGCCAAACGCTCCTTGTCGCTTAGTTTCGCCAGCATGGCGAGCGCATTCTTGCCCAACCAACTGCGAAAACCCGGAATCGGCGAGAGTGTGGCAAAGGTCTTGAGCCGCGGAAACTCCTCCTTGAGCGTTTCGACCACACGCTTGATCAGCGAATCGCCAAAGCTGACACCGCGCAACCCTGTCTGCGTGTTGCTGATGGAATAGAAAATAGCGGTCGTCGCCTTCTTCAGGTCGGACGGCGCAGCAAGCTCGTCGAGCAAGGGCACGATGTCGGTGGCGATGCCGTCCACCAGCGCGACTTCAACAAAGATCAACGGCACATCGGGCAAGCGTGGGTGAAAAAACCCGTAGCAGCGCCGGTCGCTGTCGAGTCGGTTCTTGACATCGGACCAGCCCTTGATATCGTGCACCGCCTCGTACTGGATCAGTTTTTCGATCAGGGACGCGGGAGAGTCCCAGCTGATGCGGCGCAAGTCCAGAAAGCCCACATCGAACCAGGTGGAGAACATGTACTCCATCTCGACATCCAGCGCTAGCAGACGCTTGTCGATCTTCAGGGCCTGCTGCACTTCGGCCCGCAGGTCAACCAGAAACTGGATCCCGCCCGGATAGACGCTGAAGCGCTGCAGCAAGCGCCTGCGGGGCGACACTGTGGCGCGCCGCAGACGCACCTCGGCGGCCGCTTCATCCGGCGTGCCCGCCGCAACGGCAAACTGCGCCTGCACCAGCTTGACTTTTTGCGGGTCGGCCACGAACTGCTCGCTCATCAGCAGCCACATGTCATGACGCTCGGCTGGCCCCGCCCCGGCGTACCAGCTGGCAACGCCCATGGCGCGCCGGCCGCCCTCGACCTCGCTCACGCGCGGATCGGTGACGGCCTGCAACGCCTGCAGGGTCCGGCGTAGCATGCGCGGTGACAGCGCCTCGTCGTTGTGGCGCAGCGTAGCTTTGAGGCGCTCATGGGTAGAACGAAAATCGGCCTGACTGGCGCTACTCATGCCAACAACCTGCTTTTCTGGCTGCGTGCGAGTTCGCGCAGGGCCTCGCGCTGGCGTGTGAGGTGGGTGCGCATGGCCGCATCGGCACCCTCGCAATCACGCGCCCGAAGCGCGGCATGGACCGCCAGGTGTTCGCTCAGGCTCTCCTGCAGCCGCCCTGGCGCATGCAGTTGCTGCAGCCGGGCAAGCTTGAGAATCTTGCGCAGGTCGCCAATCGTCTGTGCCAGCCAGCGGTTGTTGGCCAGGGTGATGATGGCTTCGTGGATGGTGTGGTTGGTTGCGTAGTAATCGTTGATGCGTTTGGCGCGGGCGTGTTGTACCAAACGCTCATGCAAGGTGTCCAGCGCAGCGATATCGGTATCGCTGGCCTTGCGCGCCGCCTCGAAAGCGCAGCGCCCCTCCAGCAGTGCAATCACCGGAAAAATGTCGTCAAGGTCCTGCTCGGTCACTTCGCTGACGAAGCAACCCCGCCTCGGCTCGTGGCGCAGTAGCCCTTCTGCTGTCAAGACCTTGAGCGCCTCACGCAGTGGCGTGCGTGAGATTTGCAGGCTCTCGCACAAGGCGATCTCGTCCAGGAAGCTGCCCGGCGCCAACAGGCCCGCGAAGATCTGATCGCGCAGGGTACGGGCAACTTTCTGATGCAGTGAACTCGGGACAAGGCGCATGACCGGGCAGCTCCGTAATTTCAAATAATTACGTGTAATTTTAGAAGGGAAAGAGTTCAAAATCAAGCAGCCAACATCACGAAATCACGAGAGGAAACCCGTACTACCGGCTTGCCAGATTCCAGGTATCCGACACCCGTGGGGATGCCGGATAGCTATCAAATAGATAGTTATTAGCGCCCTATTGATAAGGGTAGATGGCGTTTTTCAGCCCACAACCAGAGCCCAACGCCGCCCACAATCATCGGGACGCACAGCCACTGGCCCATACTCATGCCGAGCGACAGCAGGCCCAGAAAATCGTCCGGTTCGCGGAAGAACTCCGCGATGAAGCGGAACACGCCATAGCCCACCAGAAAGGCGGCCGCCACCTGGCCTTGTCGGCGTTCCTTGCGCGCATACAGCCACAACAACACAAACAGCAGCATGCCCTCCATCAGGAACTGGTAGATCTGCGAGGGATGGCGCGGCAGCATCGAGCCGCTTTCCGGGAACACCATGCCCCAGGGCAGATCAGGATTGCAAAAGCGCCCCCAGAGCTCGCCATTGATGAAGTTGCCAACCCGCCCAGCCGCCAGCCCGGTCGGCACGCACGGCGCTACAAAGTCGGCCACCTGCAGCCAGGGCTTGCCGCGTGAGTGGGCAAACCAGAGCATCGAGCCGATCACGCCCAGCATGCCGCCATGGAAACTCATGCCGCCCTGCCAGACGGCGAAGACTTCGAGCGGGTGCGCAAAATAGTAGCCCGGCTTGTAAAACAGGCAGTATCCGAGCCGTCCGCCGATCACCACGCCCATCACACCCAGGAACAAAATGTCCTCGACATCCTTGCGCGTCCAGGCCCCCGGCCCTTGGATGGAGGCAAACGGCTTGTGCCTGAGGCGGCGAATGCCGAGCAACATGAACAACCCGAACGCAGCCAGATAGGTCAGGCCGTACCAGTGAATCGCCAGCGGCCCGATTTGCAGGGCGATGGGATTGATATGGGGGTACATCACCATGGCGGCGATGTTAGCGTGAAAAACATGACCCGGTCACTGCGGCAGATACGCTGCGCGGCCCGAACCCGCCTTGCCACCAGCAGCGAAGCAAGGAGTCAGCGCCCTTCGGCGCCACGTTACCCGCCTTCCAAAAAAAACGGCCCGCCGAAGCGAGCCGTTCATGAAACACCGGATACTTTTGCGGACTCAGCGCATCCAGGTGCGCCGGCGCGTCACCGCCAGACCCAGCAGCGCCAAACCGAACAGGGCGATGGTACCGGGCTCCGGAACGTTGTTACTCAGAGGCAATGTCGAGACCGTGAACCCGAAGGCCAATGTAGTGGCCGCGCCCTCCTGCGTGGTGAAGCCGAAGCACCCCGTCGCCGGCGCCCCTGAATTCACGGCGTTGACGGCCGCGCAGGCCGAGTTCGACAAGACGCTCAGCACTCCACCCGACGTGGGAAAGACGTTGACAAAGTACGTCTGACCAAGGTAGTCAAAATCGAAGTTGGGGAATCCACCCAGCAACACAAAAATGTCGTTACAGGGATTGTTGGGCGGGCTGGCAGCGGGACACTGCCCCGCAACGTTCGGCGTTTCCAGGAAGGCAATATTGAAACTGAAGGGACTCAACGCCGGACCAGCGCCTAGTGGGTTCAGGGCCTTCAGGATGATCGTGTCCGTGAAAGTGGCGCCGGTCAGCGAGCCACCAGTCACCGGATTGTTGTCATGAGTAATGCTATTGCTGGCGGCTATGTCCCCGGATGGCGGAGTGCCGCCGCCGATATAGGTTGTCACGTTCTCGTTCGCAGGCGGATTACTGATCGTCAGCGAACTCTGCCCGTCACCCGTTGAGTGGCCCCACGACAAGACGGTGGAACTCGTATGTTCATTCGCGTCACTACTGAAGGTGGAACCGGTCCACGCACCGGTGATCGTCGCGCTCCAGTCCGTTACGATCGTCGCATGACTCGCCGCACTGAACCCCACCAGCGCACAGGCTCCAAGCAAGACTCTTAAAGACTTTTTCATGATATTCCCCAAATAGGTCGTTAACACAAAAGGCATAATTTGTAGAGCGAATTTCGTGCCAGAGCTACCCATCAAGAATTAACCCTTTAGAATCAATAAGTTACCGATTACGACTCTTTACAGTGCGAGAGCCACCTCGCGTGAGTGTCAATTTTTCCGACAGCGGCATCGATACCAGAGGGCGTCATTGGGCCCACCCCGGCGATTGACAAGGAATGGGGCCCACCGCAGAGGCCCTTGTGCACAGTCAGACTGAGTCGCGCAGCGCCAAGCCAACGCCCGCGAGCAACGCTCGCGAGGCCATTTGGCGGGATGAGCCCGGCAAGGGCGCCTGTGCAGAGCCTAGAATGGAAACTTGCCATGGCCGGCTCAGCCCGTTCATGGCGACTCCCCTGTAACACTTTTCATTGCCTGAGCCATGACCATTTTGAATCCCCGCAGTAAGAACATCACCGAGGGCAAGGCCCGTGCGCCCAACCGCTCCATGTACTACGCCATGGGCTACGAGGAGGCCGACTTCAAGAAGCCGATGATCGGCGTGGCCAACGGCCA
>JBDTCK010000107.1:0-61801 GCA_039923645.1 Rhodoferax sp. | reverse complement strand
CCGAACTGACCTGGCTGCTGACCTGCGTGACCGGCAAGGGGTTGCTGAACCGGGCACACGCCTACAAGGCCGCCGTCGACCACAATGCGGCGTCCGGGCGCGATGCCGACGATGGTGTGACGGCGGGCCTGTTCATGTACCCGGTATTGATGGGGGCCGACATCCTGATGTTCAATGCGCACCAGGTCCCCGTGGGGCGCGACCAGATCCAGCACATCGAGATGGCGCGCGACATGGCCGCCAGCTTCAACCACCTGTATGGCGAGCATTTCGTGCTGCCCGAGGCCGCCATCGAGGAGTCGGTGGCCACGTTGCCGGGACTGGACGGACGCAAGATGAGCAAGAGCTACGACAACACCATCGCGCTGTTTGCGCCGCGCGAGCAGTTGCGCAAACTGATCAACGGGGTGTTGACCGACTCGCGCGCACCGGGCCAGGCCAAGGACACGGAAGGGTCCGCACTGTTCCAGATTTACCAGGCCTTTGCCAGCGCCGCCGAGGCCGCCGCGCTGCGCCAGGCCTATGCCGACGGCATCGCCTGGAGCGAGGCCAAGCAGCTTCTGTTCGAGCGTATCGACCGTGAAGTCGCCCCGATGCGCGACACCTACCAGTCGCTGATAGCGCACCCCGGCAAGATTGAGGAGATCCTGCACGCCGGCGCCGCCAAGGCACGCAAGCTCTCCATGCCGTTCATGGCCCGCCTGCGCGAGGCCGTGGGGCTGCGCGACCTGCGTTCGCAACCAGGCGCAGCAGTGGGCAAGACCGCCAAGGTCGCCTTGCCGGTGTTCAAGCAGTACCGCGAAAGTGACGGCCGGTTCTATTTCAAGCTGGTGGACGCGCAGGGCCACCTGCTGCTGCAAAGTGCCGGCTTCAATGCACCCAGGGATGCGGCGCAGGGCATGGCGCAACTGCGCCAGAAGGGCAGCGCCGCGTTAGCCGACGCCGCAACCAGTCTGCAGCCAGCCGATGGCGTGTCCCCGGGCCAAATCGACGACGCGCTGCAACAGATCGCCAATGCCAGTGCATGAAACGAGCCGCTACCGCCGGGCAAGGCGGTGCCTTTGTACCTGTTGGGTTGAATCAGGCATTATGGCGAGCGGGAAGCAGGTATCCTTTAGCGCCACATAATTCACAGTTATTCCAGAGAACTCCAACATGAGCCTGTACGTCATTGATGACCACCCCCTGATGCGCGAAGCCGTGGCTATGCTGTTGCGCCGGTATCGCGCAGGTGCCGAGGTCGTAGAGCTGAACCGGCTCGGTGGCATCGAGGAGGCGATCCGCAAGCACGGCGACCCCGAGCTTTTCTGCCTTGATCTCAAGCTACCGGACACCATTGGGGTGTCGGGCATCATCGAGCTCAAGAAACGCTTTCCGAGGGTGCCGCTGGCCGTCCTGTCAGCCTCTCCGGCGGACGAATTCGAAGAGCAATGCATCGAAGCCGGCGCCGACGTCTACATTGAAAAATCATCGGGCGCGAACGAAATCGGCTCGGCATTGAACGCCTTGCTGACACCCGAAAGCACCTTCGAAGACTCGGGCTCGACGGACAGCAAGCTTTCAAAACGGCAAAAGCAGCTGATCATCATGCTGGACCGGGGCCTGAGCAACCGAGAGATCGCGGACGAGCTGGGCATCAGCGAACACACGGTCAAGGTGCACCTGTGGCGGCTGTTCCGGCGCCTGGGCGTGAAAAGCCGCACGCAGGCGGTCCATTTCGCGCGCACTCACGGCATACTGGCCGGCTGAAGCTGGAATGCACCGTCGCTGCCCTGCAACGTCAGCGTGAAAACGGTGCCACGCCCCGGACGTGACTTCATCTTCAGGTCGTGACCGAGCCGCTGCGTGAGCCGGCTGACAATGGACAGCCCTAGGCCGAAGCCGTCTTCGGTGCCGGGATGGTTTGGCACCTTGTAGAACTCCCGGAAAATCTCGCTGTGGTATTCGCTCGCGATACCAATCCCGGTGTCCCATATCCTGATACGCATGCCGTGGGCGATCGGCCTGACCGCAACCAAAATACCGCCATTTGAGGTGTATTTCAAGGCATTGCCCAGCAGGTTACCCACAATGCGCTGAAGAAAAATCCGGTCCGACAACACCTGACCCGGTCTGCTGCGTATGCGCAACTGCAGGCCTTTGGCCTGCGCCTGTGGAAGGTACTGCAACTCCATATCGCGCAGTAGCGCGGCGACGTCCACCGGCTCCACCTGCATACGCGTCTTGCCCGAATCCAGCCGCACGAGATCGAACAAGGAATCAAAAAGGGCATTCACCGCCTTGGTGGATTCGACAATCTTGGGTGCAATCTCGGCCACCAGTTCGGGCTCCTTGTTGAGCCAGTCCGCATACAGTCCCAAGGCGTGCACTGGCTGGCGGATGTCGTGCGCCGCGCTGGCCAGAAACCGGTTCTTGATCGTCACGGCTTCCAGCGCGGACTGGGTTTGCTGGGTCAGTGATTCAATTAACTGGTCGTTGCGGTAGTGGAGCTCGACGTAACCTCGATGCGTCTCATGGAGGGTTTTTCCCGCCTGCAGCAGCAGTGCCCAGTAGATGAGGACGAGCAGCACCATCCAATAGTGGAAGGGCGCGGCGTGAAAGTGCAAGTCCACCGCGACGCGCCAGAGAATCACGCCCAGCGAGGTCAATGCCAGGGCATTGGCGTAGCCGCGCATGGGCTTGAGGTAGAAGGAAAGGCTACTCACCGCGAAGCTTCCACCCACGGCAATGATCAGCCAGCATAGGAACTGCGTGGACAACGGCGTCTCGTCGAAATGCAGCATTCCGACCGTCCCCCATATGAAACCGCTCAGAGGCCAGCTGAAGCCGAAGCGCGCCATGAACTTCAACTGGGTCGCCGTATCAGCCTGCGCCAAGTGCCGGGCATACCAGTGCGTGAGGCACAGCTGCAAGCTCGATATCAGCAGCGCAGCGGCCGTCCATAGACCCAGCGCCACCACCGGCACGTGACCCCACAGCACCGCGAACATCACCGGCACAACCAGGATCGCCGTGACCTGAACCGCCGGTGCCGTGCGCATCAAATTGCGCACGAGTTCGCCGTCAATCCACTCCGACTCGGAGAATGCAGGGGTCGATGACAGCGTTTCCGGCTTCATGCCCGCAGTCTATCCGGTGCGCCGGACGGTACCTGCGCCGCCCGGCTGCGGCGGACGACGTGTTTCAGGAGCCTGAGGAATCGAGCCTTTTGAGCAGCGGCGCAACCAAGTCCATTGGCAGCGGGAATACGACCGTCGTGTTTTTGTCCGCACCAATCACGGTCAGAGTCTCCAGATAGCGCAGCAAGATGGCCTGTGGTTCCTGCGCCAGGACCTTGGCGGCCTGGAGCAGCTTTTCGGACGCCTGAAACTCGCCCTCGGCATGAATGACTTTGGCGCGCCGCTCGCGCTCGGCCTCGGCCTGCCGCGCGATGGCCCGGATCATGGATTCGGTCAGATCGACCTGCTTGATCTCGACATTCGAGACCTTAATGCCCCAGCTGGCGGTTTGCGCATCCAGCGCCTGCTGGATGTCCAGGTTCAGCGTCTCGCGCTCGGCCAGCATCTCGTCGAGCAGGTGCTTGCCCAGCACCGATCGCAGCATCGTCTGCGCCAACTGGCTGGTGGCGTCGAGGTAATCGACCACTTCGATCACGGCCTTCTCCGCGTCGACCACGCGCAGGTAAACCACCGCGTTGACCTTGACCGACACGTTGTCACGCGAAATCACATCCTGCGGGGGCACCTCCAGCACCACGGTGCGCAGGTCCACCCGCACCACCTGCTGAATCCCCGGGACGATGAGAACCAGCCCCGGGCCCTTGACCTGCCAGAACCGCCCAAGGTTGAAGATGACGCCGCGCTCGTACTCGCGAAAGATCCGGAACGAAGACGACAAAAAGCCCAGGATCAGCAAAAGGACGAGCACCCAGAACCATGAGAAAACGGCGGCCATCTTGCTTCCTTTCGAAGTGGGGAACACGACGGTCCTCCCATACGAGGCCCAGCATAGTTGGATTGTCGGGTTGCCGTCCACTCCCGCTGGCGATGGGGCTTTCGGGGCCATGGGAATGGATCGAGTCGCATGCGCGAGCTGCCGACAGGGTGATAATTGGAAATCTGTATTTTTTGTATATCTTATAATCGACCGCCGCCTGAATGAGGTCGCCAGTTCTGCGCTCGGGTGCATTCGATCGGCATTCGAGGCGCCCCACGCATGAAAGGATTCAATGGCTGCGACTGAGCTTTGCACCGAAGATGAAGTCACTCGACTGGTCCACCGCTTCTATGCCAAGGTGCGCCAGGATGATCTGCTCGGACCCATCTTCAACCGTCACGTGGCGGACTGGGATCAGCACCTGGCCAAACTGGTGGACTTCTGGTCCGCCATTTTGCGCGGCACGATGCGTTTCGCGGGTGCACCCATGCCCGCCCACATCGCCCTGCCCGGCTTGAACGCGGGCCTGTTCCAGCGCTGGCTGGCGCTGTTTCACGAGACGACCCAGGCACTGGGCAACGAAGCCATGCGCGATCGCGCTGACGCCATGTCACGGCGCATCGCTCAGAGCTTCTGGTACGGCTATCAGATCAGTCACGACCCGGACCAGTTACCGGCCCAGCTGGTCACTGGCTGAGCCGCGCCGGATCGAAGGATCAACTCATGAGCTACCCTATTTTCCTGACCTTGCACTTGTTCGCGGCACTGATCTTCGTCGGCACGGTTTTCTTCGAGGTGTTGATTCTGGAGAGTGTGCGCAAGCATTTACCCGTTGATGTCATGCGTCAGGTCGAACGTGCCATCGGTAACCGCGCACGCCGCCTCATGCCGTGGGTCCTGCTGGTGCTTTACGGCGCCGGCATCAGCATGGCGTGGCAGCACCGGACAGCGCTGGCGCATCCGCTAACCAACAGCTTCGGCCTGCTGTTAACAGTGAAGATCGTGCTCGCGATCAGCGTGCTCGCGCACTTTATCACCGCCATGGTTTCGATGAAGCGCCACACGATGACCGCGAAGCGCTCGAACTTCATCCACACGAGTGTTTTTTCGCATCTGATAGTCATCGTGTTGCTGGCCAAGGGGATGTTCTACCTGCATTGGTGATCTGGTCAATGCGACGGGGCCTGGCGCGCAAGGGCAACCCCGCGGCGCTTGCACTTTCAGTGAACGTACCTTCGGCAGCAGGCGTACCACAGTGCCCGGCTGCCTATCCGTCAGGAAGATCAGGGCGTCGATTCCACCGCCGCGAGCTTGGGCTCCCCGACATGCGCATGCCCGCCCTGCGCATCGAGCGCCGCCAGCGCGGTCTTGTAAAAGTCCGCCAGCGCCACGTCCTGCCGCCGGCTTTCCAGCGCATGCACTTCGACCATGAAGCTCAAATTCAGCTGGCCGTCGTCCATCTCGATCACTGGCGGATGACCGAGGCTGGCCTCGACCAGCTTCAGGGCCTGCTCGCGCGTGGTGCCAGCCATCAGGAGCGCAAAGCGCCACATGCTGAGACGCGCCAGCACGTGCGTGCCAACGTCCAGCGCGCCGACCGCTTCCAGCACTCTGAGCTCCACCATGCCGGTAGCCCCGGCGTGGTAAACCTCCCTGATCTTCTGCAGATCGGGAATGTCCAGCAGCACCAGCGTGGCGGGAACGCGCCTTCGGCGACAGTAGCGCCACAACTCCCGGCCATGGTCGATAAAGCCATATTCGTTGAGCAGCCCACTACTGGTGTCCACCCGTCGCTCCTCCAGCAACTCGTCCGTTCTGCGCATCACCTCACCCATATGGGTGGCAGCAGCCGAAAAAATGAAGACAAATCCGGCGCGCAAAACCAGGAACTCGGGCGTGGACTCCGGACGAAACCAGTAAAAGATCAATATGTAAACTCCGAGGCAGAACCCCAGCAGGCTCCATACGAGGCGGGGTTGGAGCAAGATCGCATAGAGGATCAGTGGCACCGCAACCCAGCTGACGTTGGCTATCTGGTTTTGATGGGTCACGATCTGGACCTGGGTCAGGAAACCCAGCACCATCAAGAGTCCGGCGCGCACCAGCAACTCGGTCTGGCGCCGAGCTGGCCGGCGCCAGCTCCACCAGGCCAGCAAGCTCGCAAGTGCCGCATACAACCATAACGTAGGCGCGAGCCCACGACCGACAAGGCCCGTCAGGAGCGTCGCGCACGCGACCGAGCCACCGATCCACGGCTCAATCCAGCCGATGTGGCGCGGCACATTGCCCTGCAGCGAGCGAACCTTCCTGGCGGTCAAGACCGGGGGCTGCGTGAGATCTCCCTCAGCCTCGTCAGTAATCCCTTTTGTCAAGCGAACTCCGTAAAAACGCCTTCGTTGCAAGCTGCACCGGCCTGCCGGTCTCCCAGAAATGACCTGTTGTCCAAAGCAAAAAGCCCGATGCTAGACATTTAATAGCATCAGGCCGTTGTCTGTGGCGGAGAGACAGGGATTCGAACCCTGGATAACCCATAAGGCTATACCGGATTTCGAGTCCGGCGCATTCGACCACTCTGCCATCTCTCCTGTGTCGTGGCAGGTAGTTTATCAGGACCGCAGAACCTCCAGCCCGCCCATATACGAACGCAGGGCTTCGGGCACGGTGACCGATCCGTCAGAGTTCTGGTAGTTCTCTAACACGGCCACCACCGTGCGGCCCACCGCCAGGCCGGAGCCGTTGAGCGTGTACACCAATTCGTTCTTGCCTTGCGCGTTCTTGAAGCGGGCCTGCAGGCGGCGTGCCTGAAAGGCTTCGCAATTGGAGACCGAGCTGATCTCGCGGTAGGTGTTCTGCGCCGGCAGCCACACTTCGAGGTCGTAGGTCTTGGACGCGCCGAAACCCAGGTCACCGGTGCACAGTGCCATTACGCGGTACGGCAGGCCGAGTTTTTGCAGGATGGCTTCCGCGTGGCGCGTCATCTCTTCCAGCGCTTCGTAGCTCTTGTCCGGGTGCACGATCTGCACCATCTCGACCTTGTCGAACTGGTGCTGGCGGATCATGCCGCGCGTGTCGCGGCCCGCGCTGCCGGCCTCGGAGCGAAAACACGGCGTGTGCGCGGTGAGTTTGATGGGCAGGTCGGCCTCGGCCACGATTTCATCGCGCACCGTATTGGTCAGCGGCACTTCGCTGGTGGGAATCAGGTACAGCGCAGCGTTGTCGGCCACCGCCTCGCCGTCTTGCCCGCCCTTTTTGGCGGCGAACAAATCTGCTTCGAACTTGGGCAGCTGGCCGGTGCCCCTCAGACTATCCGCATTCACGATGTACGGTGTGTAGCACTCGGTGTAGCCGTGCTCCTGCGTCTGTACGTCGAGCATGAAAGCGGCGAGCGCGCGGTGCAGGCGCGCGATCGGGCCTTTCATGAAGGTGAAGCGCGCGCCGGTCAGCTTCACACCTATCGCAAAGTCCAGTCCGAACGGCTGGCCCACGTCCACATGGTCGCGAACGGTGAAGTCCATGGTCCGCGGCTTGCCCCAGCGGCGCACCTCCACGTTGCCGGTTTCGTCGGCCCCGACCGGCACGCTTTCATGCGGCAGATTCGGCACGGCCAGCAACAGGGTCTGCATTTGCGCCTGCAGTGTTTCCAGGCGCGCCGCTGACGCCTCCAACTCGCCCTTGAGCCCCTCAACCTGCAGCATCACGCCATCGACACTTTCGCCTTTGGCCTTGAGCTGGCCGATCCGTTTGCTGAAATTGTTGCGCTGTGACTGCAACTCCTCGGTGCGCGTTTGCAGGGTCTTGCGCTCGGCCTCCAGCGCCTTGAAGGCCGCCACATCGAGAAAGGCCTGCGGACTTTTGCGCGTCTCAAGTCGGGCGACGACCGAGTTGAGGTCTTTTCGTAACAAAGTGATGTCTAGCATGGGGTAATTTTAGTGGGAGCGGGTAAACCGCCTTTTCCACCGACAGAATTGGCAATTAGCATCGGCGTACGGAATACGCAACATTGGATGACGAAGCATGCGGATCGAACCCTATCTGTTTTTTGACGGCGACTGCGAAGCGGCTCTGACCTTTTACCAGCAGTGTCTGGGTGGCCAGGTGGTGGACCTGCGCCGCTTCCGGGGCTCGCCGATGGAAGATCAGCTACCTGCGGCCTGGCTGGACAAGGTGATGCATGCGAAGTTCGAGGCGGACGGACATCGCTTCATGGCCAGCGACCGCACCCCGGGCCAGCCGTTCGGTGGTCATGCGGGGTATTCCATGGCGGTCAACCTGCCCGGCGATCCGGTGCGCGGTGAACAGGTGTTCAAGGCGCTGGCCAACTGCGGCTTGATCACCATGCCGTTTGCAACCACTTTCTGGGGCGCGCACTTCGGTATGCTGGTCGACAAGTTCGGCGTCAGCTGGATGGTCAACTGCGAAATGGACGCGGGCGCCGCGCCTTGAGTACGCGCCAGATCTGCTCAGCTCAGGCTGGCCGGATCCATGTTGGCACCGCACAGAATCAGACAGACCTTCTCGCCCGCGCGCGGAACATAGGCGCCCGTTTGCAGCGCCGCCACACCCAGCGCGCCAGCCGGCTCAACAGCCAGTCGCAGCTCGGTCCAGAGCCAGTGTTGGGCCGTGCGGATCGCCGAATCGGGTAGCAACAGCGCGTCCTTGACATAACGCTGGGTTACCTCCCACGCGATGGCGCCAATGCGCCGGGCCCCGAGCGAATCAGCAGCGACGCCGCTGACCGCCACGTCTACAGGTTCGCCCCCCGCGCGCGCCTGAAATAGCGTGGGCGCCAGTTCGGGCTCGAGCGCCACAACGCGGGCACGCTGCTCGAACCAGACGGCGATGCCGGCGATCAGGCCACCGCCACCCACGCTCACCAGCACCGAGTCGGGCAGCCCCGCCTGCTGTTCGATCTCGCATGCCAGCGTGCCCGCGCCCGCCACCACTTCCGGCTGGTCGTAGGCATGCGTCAGCAGCGCGCCCGTCTCCTTTTGCCGGGCCAGACAGGCCTGCAGCGCGTCGAAGTACGCGACACCCGCCACCACCACCTGCGCGCCCAGTGCGCGCAGCCGGGCGCGCTTCGCTTCGGGGCATACGGCCGGCACGAACACCTCGCAACGCACGCCCAGCGCCCGCGAAGCCGCCGCGGTGGCGATGCCGGCGTTGCCGCCGGACGCCACAATCACGCCACTGGCAGGAATCGGATTGGCCAGCAGGCGGTTCAGCATGCCCCTGGCCTTGAAGCTGCCGCCCACCTGCAGGTGCTCCAGCTTGAGCCAGACCTCGGCAGCGTTGACGCTGAACGCAGCGCCGGGCAGTCGCAGGACCGGAGTTTTACGCAAAAAGTGGCTGTAGCCCTTATCCAACCTAGAGTATGCACTATCAATCTCGGAGCGATTCACGCGTCACCCGTAACTTGTGAATCTAGCCAGCAAGCTATCAAGACCCGCGCTTGGACGCCGGCTCGTCCAGCTTCAGGCCCTTGGGCAGCGGAAATTTGACGGTCTCGCGAATACCGGCCATACGGCGCACCGACGCACCGCCGAGCGCCTTGATGCGCTCGATGACTTGCTGCACCAGGATTTCGGGGGCTGAGGCGCCCGCCGTCAGACCGACGCGCGCCTTGCCGGCCAGCCACTCGGCTTTGAGATCGCCGGCGTTGTCCACCATGTAGCTTGGCGTGCCCAGCTTGTAGGCCACTTCGCGCAGGCGGTTGCTGTTGGAACTGGTGGGGCTGCCGACCACGATCACCACATCAACCTGCGGGCTCATGACCTTGACGGCGTCCTGCCGGTTCTGGGTGGCGTAGCAAATGTCCTGCTGCTTCGGGCTGCGCACGTTCGGAAAACGAGCCTTCACTGCCGCCATGATCTGCGCCGCATCGTCCACACTCAGCGTGGTTTGCGTCACCACCGCGAGCTTGTCAGTCTGCACCGGGCGTACGCCGGCAACATCGGCCACGTCTTCCACCAGATGAATACCGCCATCGAGCTGACCCATGGTGCCCTCGACCTCAGGGTGCCCCTTGTGGCCGATCATGATGAATTCATAGCCTTCCCGGGCCAGCTTGGCCACTTCGACATGCACCTTGGTCACCAGCGGACAGGTTGCATCAAAAATATGAAAGCCTCGCGCAGCCGCTTCCTGCTGGATCGCGCGGCTCACCCCATGCGCAGAGAAAACCAGTGTAGCTCCCACAGGTACTTCATCAAGTGCTTCAATAAAAATAGCGCCACGGGATTTGAGATCCTCCACCACATAGGTGTTGTGCACAATTTCGTGGCGTACATAGATCGGGCGGCCGAACTTCTCCAGCGCGCGCTCCACGATCTCGATGGCACGGTCCACGCCGGCGCAAAAGCCGCGCGGCTCGGCCAGCACGATCTCCTGGGGGGTCGGCGTGGCCCCCACGCTCGGCACTGGCGTGTCCTCGCTGCGCACCGAGGGGGCCGTCGCGCCTTGGGGTGGCCCGGCGGCGCTCGACGTCGGCTTCATAGCACGCCGATCAGGTGCACTTCGAATGTCACCGGCTGACCCGCGAGCGGATGGTTGAAGTCGAACAGCACCGAATCGCCGTTGGCATCGTTGCGCACCTGTTGCACCGCACCGGCGTAATGGCTCCTGCCATCCGGCGCGGGGAATTCAACCACATCACCAACCTGATACTGCGCATCGGGGTCGCCCCTCTCCAGCAGCAGCTTGCGCGCAACCCACTGCACCATGGCGGGATTGCGCTCGCCGAAAGCCTCGCCAGCGGGAATATCGAACGCGGTACGCACACCCTCGTGCAGTCCGAGCAGGCGCTGTTCCATGGCAGGGGACAGCTCGCCGGTCCCGAGCGAGAGCGTGGCCGGCTTGCCTGCAAAGGTGTTGATGATGTCGCCTGCCGGGCCGGCGAGGCGGTAATGCAGAGTCAGGAAGGAGCCCGCCTGAACCTGGGCCGGAGCTTGTGTCGCTTGAGTCATGAAAGTCCCGATAAACTGGGCTCTATTGTAGAAACCTCCACCAACGCCAGCCCCGTGCCTGCCGAAGCCCCTTCGACAGGCACGGGGCTGGCGGCCCACCTGCCTGCCATGCCGCTTAAAGACCTTCCACCGGATGCGCGCCCACGCGAGAAGTTGCTGGCCCGTGGCCCCGGCGCGCTGAGCGATGCCGAGCTGCTGGCGCTGCTGCTGCGCACGGGCATCCAGGGCAAGGGCGTGCTGCAGCTGGCGCAGGAACTGCTGGAGATCAAGACCGGCTTTGACGGTGTGGCCGGGCTACTGCATGCCAGCGCCGATGACCTCAAACGCGTCAAGGGATTGGGCCCGGCCAAGCGCGCAGAACTGGTGGCCGTGCTGGAACTGGCGCGGCGCGCGCTGGCGCAGCAGTTGCGCGAGCGCGAAGGCTTTGATTCGCCGGGCGCGGTGAAGCATTACCTGCAATTGCAGCTAGCGGCGCGCCCGCACGAAGTGTTTGCGGTGCTATTTCTGGACGCGCAAAACCGCCTTTTAGCGCTGGAGGAGTTGTTTCGCGGCACGCTCACGCAAACCAGCGTGTACCCCCGTGAGGTTGTGCTGCGTGCCCTGCATCACCAGGCGGCATCCGTGGTGCTAGCGCATAACCATCCGAGCGGCTCCGTTGAGCCCTCGCGCGCCGACGAGGCACTGACGCAAACGCTGAAGGCCGCGCTGGCATTGGTCGACGTGCGCGTGCTGGACCATGTGATCGTGGGCACGGGTCAGGCACTGTCCATGGCCGAACGGGGTTTGCTGTGAAGATTCGTTCGTTGCAGGACCTGGGGCCGGTCCAGAAACAACTCGCCCAGGCGCGTGCGGTGCAAGCACAGCAGGAGGCCTCGCGGGTCGAGGCCGAGCGCCGCGCCAGATCCAGGAAGAACCAGTTTGCAGTGGCGGTGAAAAACGTCAAACCCATACCAGACTTTCGCAGGGCGATCTTGAGCCCGGTGCCACCTGCACCCGTGGCCGTGCAGCGCCAGCGCGATGAGCAAGCGGCGCTGCGCGAGGCCCTGAGCGATGAGTTCGACGCCAGCACCCTGCTCGACACCGACGAGCACCTGAGCTATCGAAGGCCCGGCATCGGTCTCGACGTGACGCGCAAATTGCGTCGTGGCGACTGGCGCATTCAACGTGACATCGACCTGCATGGCCTGCGTATTGAGGCCGCGCGCGAGGCCTTGGGCGCGTTCATCCGCGAGGCGCGTTTGCAGGGCCTGCGCTGCGTGCGAGTGGTACATGGCAAGGGGTTGGGCTCCCCCGGTAAAACGCCGGTCCTCAAGTCCAGGGTGCATGGCTGGCTAATCCAGAAAAGCGAGGTGCTGGCGTTTGTGCAAGCCAGGCCTGCGCAGGGCGGCGCCGGCGCGCTGGTGGTACTGCTGCAACCTTCATCGGCGACCAAGGTGTAACAATGAAGCATGCGAATGAACTGTGACCGCGCACCGCGTCTCAAATCGCTTATGAAGCTACTCTTGAAAGGCGTGGCGAAACGCCTGACCTTTTCGCTTGTTCTGCTGTCTGCTCTGGGTGGATGCGCGGTCTATGGGCCGCCGCCAGGGCCCTATGCGTATGGCACAGACGCTAATGGTCAACCGATTTACGCGTCACCGTACTATCCTTACTACAACCCCTACTACTATGACCCGCTGTACCTGGGAACTCCTTTGTTCTTCGGCTTTGGCTACAACTATTGGGGTGGCCGAGGCGGACGGGGTGGTTACAGAGGCGGCGGTGGCCACTGGGGCGGTCGTGGTGGCGGTGGTCACGGCGGTGGGGGCCGCGGTGGAGGTGGTCACGGCGGGGGTCACCGTTAGCTTTGTTGGCTTTCCTTCCTGATCCGATCTGAAACATAGATCACTGCGCCGCGTTTCTCAGCGTCTCCATCACGGGTCGGCGCAGTACTTCGCGCAAACCCCACCAGCCGGCGCCCAGTGCGAGCAGCGCACCGGCGGCAGCGCCCACCAGCGGCACCCACAAAGGGGGCGCCCATTCAAATCCGAACACGTACTGGGCCAACGCCCAGCCAACCGCCATGGCCACCACGCTGGCCAGAAATCCGGCTAGCAGGCCCACGCCCGCGAGTTCGGCGCGCTGCACCTGGCGCAGCAGCGCGGCGCGCGCGCCGACCGCGCGCATGATGGCGAATTCGCGGGCGCGCTCCTCACGCGTCGCGCTGATAGCCGCAAACAGCACGACCAGCCCAGCCGCCAACGTAAAGCCGAACAAAAATTCCACCGCGCGGATAACCTGGTCGAGGACGCGCTGCACCTGCGCGATCGTACTGGTCATGTCGACACTGGTTATATTGGGAAAGGCACGCACCAGACTGTTGTCGAAGCCTGCGCCGGTGGGCGCCTTGAACGCGCCCATATACGTTGTGGGCACATCGGGCATCCGGCTCACGGGGTACATGGCAAAGAAATTGGCGTGCATCGAGCCCCAGTCCACCTTGCGCAGCGACGTGATGGTCGAATCGACCTGCACACCGCCCATGTCAAAGCGCAGCACATCGCCCAGCGCCAGGTGCAGCGTCCTGGCAATGCCCTCCTCCATGCTGATGGCGCCCTTTTGCTCAGGAGTCCAGTGTCCGTCCACTATCTGGTTGTAGGGCGGTTGCACCGCGCTGTAGGACAGGTTGAACTCACGGTCCACCAGCCGTTTGGCGCGGTCGTCCAGGTAATCGTCCGGCGTCACGCTTTTGCCATTGATGGCCACCAGTCGCCCGCGCATCATCGGGTACCAGTCGAACTTTTGCACCCCTGCTGCGTGCAGCGCCGTCTGGAACGACGCGCTCTGATCGGGCATTACATTGATGACAAATCGATTCGGCGCATCGGGCGGCGTAGCCTGGCGCCAGCCGCTGATCAGGTCGGTGCGCAACAGCACCAGCAACACGAGCGCAAGCAGTCCGACCGCGAGAGCACTGACCTGCACCACTGTGTAGGCCGGACGCGCCGAGATCTGGCGCGTAGCCAGCACCAGCCAGCGCGGTGCGGTCGCTTCGTTCACACTCCAGCGCAACAGCTTGACGGCAAGCCAGCTCAGGGCCGCGAACACCAGCACGGCGGCGGCAAAGCCACCCACCGCGATCAGTCCCAGCGTCAGGTCGCTGCTGGCGGCCAGCAACAGCGCCGCAAAGCCGGCCACGCCCAGCGCCAGCACGGCGAGCGATGCCGGTTTGAGGTTGCCCACATCGCGGCGGATCACGCGCAGCGGCGGCACCTGCGCAAGCTGCAGCACGGGTGGCAAGCCAAAAGCCAGCATCAGCGTCAGACCCATGCCCAGCCCCAGGCCCACGGGCCACCAGCTGGCTGCGGGCAGCGCGACCTCGATGAGTCCCGCCAGCAGCAGGACAAAAGCGTAGTGCACGATATAGCCCAGCAGCACGCCGGCGGAGCTGGCAAACAGCCCCACCAGCGCAAACTCGAACGTATAGCTAGCGGCAATGGTGCGCTGACTCTGGCCCAGTACCCGAAGCATGGCGCAATCGTCCAGATGACGTGCTGCAAAGGCACGCGCCGTCAACGCGACCGCCACAGCGCTCAGCAAGGCGGACAGCAACGCCACCAGATTGAGGAACTTCTGCGCGCGGTCCAGCGTCTGCTGCATGGCGGGCTGTCCGCTCTCCAGCGACTCCACACGCACGCCACGCAGGGTGTTGTCGTCAGGGTTCTTGACCTGCAAGGCGGCCCATCGCACAAACTCCCTGACCTGGCGGTCCTGCCCCGCCACCGCGAAACGGTAAGTCACACGGCTGGCGGGCTGGATCAATCGCGTTGCCACAAGGTCGGCTTGGTTGAGCATGACGCGCGGTGCGAAGCTCATGAAGCCGGCACCGCGATCGGGCTCAATCACGATGATGCGGCTGATGTGAAGTGTCGCATCCCCCAGCAGCAGCGCGTCGCCCATCTTCAGACTCAATGCATCGAGCAGCGACGCATCGACCCAGACCTTGCCAGGCGCCGGGATATCGCGCGTATTTGCTCCGGCGCCATCAGGCTGCGTCGCCACGTTAAGGGTCCCGCGCAATGGATAGCCGGGGCTCACGGCCTTGAGTGCCACCAGTTTGCTCACTCCGCCCTGTGCATCGGCCGCGCGACCCATGGTCGGGAATCCCAGGTTAGTTGCAGTGCGCAAACCGAGAGCATGCGCCTCGTCAACGAAGCGCTGGGGCGTCGGATTGTCGCTGACAATGACCGCGTCGCCACCCAGGAGTTGACGGGCATCACGCTGCAATCCACCTTGCAGACGGTCGGCAAAGAAGCCCACCGCTGTGAGCGCCGCCACTGCCAGCGTGACCGCCACAATCAGAAGACGCAACTCACCGGCACGCACATCACGCCACAACGTGCCCCAGCCCAGGCGAAGAAATGCGGCACTCATGAAATCATTCTGCCTCGCGGGCGCGACCAGACTCCCGTCACGCCGTGACGCGGTTCGCGCCGGCCAGCTCGGGCTGCAATCGCAAACGCTCTGGAGCGCTGTAGCAGATGAAGTGCCGGCTGCTGGCCCGCCCAATGGTGCACAGCGCCAGCCGCTGTGCGACCTCGTGACCCATCTGGGTGATGCCGCTGCGCGAGACCACGATGGGCACGCCCATCTGGGCAGCCTTGATGACCATCTCACTGGTCAGGCGTCCCGTTGTATAGAACACCTTGTCAGCGCTGGCCATGGCTGCCGGCTCCTGTAACCACATCCAGCCGGCAATGGTGTCGATCGCGTTGTGGCGACCTACGTCCTCGACAAAAATCAGCATCTCGGGCCCGCTGTCTTTCACGGCGAACAAGGCACAGCCATGCACCGAACCGGCCGACTTGTAGGTGCTCTCCTGCAACCGGATGGCGTTTGTGATGCCGTAGAGCTGGGCCTGCGTGAGTAAGGAAGCGGGCAACCGGATCGTGTCGATCTCATCCATCAGATCACCGAACACGCTGCCCTGCCCGCAGCCCGTCGTCACCACGCGTTTGGCGGTGCGCTCTTCAATCCGTTCGATGCCGGCACGGGTCTTCACGGCCGCCGCGCCGACATCCCAATCCACGGTAATGGAATGAACTTCCTCGACCCCCTTGACCAAGCGCTGGTTGCGCAAGAACCCCAACACCAGCAGTTCAGGATGGGCGCCGAGCGTCATGAGGGTAACCAACTCACGGTTGTCCACATACACCGTGAGCGCACGTTCGGCCGGAATCGAGATGGTGCCCGCTTCCCCACGCTCGTCGACGACCTCGATCTCGTGCGTCAACGGCGCGCGCGCCTGGGTCAGATACGGCATCAGGGTGGACTGGGGCATGGTGCAAGACTACAACAAAAAAGGCCGGCACTTGGCGGGCCGGCCTTTAGCGAGAAATGGTGTTTCAGGATTTATTGGCCGGATTGACGGCCGCATCAGGCTGCTTGCCGCTGGGAGGACTGGTCGCGGTTTCCGCCGGTGAATGCGCGCCCGCACCTTCCAACGGCTTGACCACGGCAGCAGGGGCGTCAGAAAATGCGCCGGGGTCCGCGCAGGCAGGGCCGGGCGTGGCCGATCCGGTCTCCTTGCCAGCGGCCTTGGCGCTGGCAAGGTAGTCTGCAGTCACCTTGTCCTGCACCTTGCACAACTGATAAGCCGCGACCTTGCCACTCCATGCCGCTTTGGCGGCCGCTTCCGCCGCCTTGGCGCGGGCTTCGTCGCTCGGTGGCGGAAGCTTGGCCAGAGCCATTGTTGACACGCCCAAAAGCAGCCCCGCCAGCACACCCGGGATGAGAATTTTCTTCATGGCGTCCCCTTTATTTACTGTGACCTATACGCGCACTGTCTGACTGGGCGGCGTGGGATCACTGCGCTGTGCCGGAATCGCGCCGGACTTGACGTCTTCATACCAGTACGCGTGATGCTCCCTGGCCCAGGTTTCATCGACGTAGCCCGTTTTCATGGCATGGTAGGCGCCCTGCATGCCGACGGTGCCCATGTAAATATGACCGAGGAACATGGCCATCATCAGAATCGTGGCCACCGCGTGAACCATGTGGGCAACCTGCATCGTGGAGCGCTCATAGATGAGTCCGGGCACCAACCGGTCAAGCACGAAGCCCGACGCCACCACGACCACGCCCAGAAACAAAACGCCGCCCCAGAAAACCAGCTTTTCGCCGGCATTGAATCGATGAGAAGGAGGCTCGCTCCCGGAAACCAGACCACCGCCCGCGCTCAGCCAGCGCAGGTCTCCTTTTTGGGGCCAGTTACTGCGCAAAAAGGTAATGAACACGACCACCAGCGACACCGCAAATAAGGGGCCCGCAAAATTGTGCAGATTTTTCAGCCCATAGGTCAACCAGCCGAAAAGGGTGGCACCAATGATCGGTGCGATAAAAAATTTGCCAAAGGCCATGATCACACCGGAAATAGCGAGAGCGACAAATGCAATTGCATTGGACCAATGCGCTGAACGTTCAATTGGCGTGAAGCGCTCGATCTTGCGTCCGGTTTGTGCGCCACGCGTTTTGATCGGTCCTTTGCTGAAATAATAAATCGCGATAGCCAGCACCACGATCAACAGCAGTGAGCCCCCATACGGAATCAACCAGTTGTTGCGGACTTGCCGCCAGGCCTCACCGGCATTGGTCAAACGCGATCCCGGATACTGGACAAACGGCTGGATCAGGTTGCCAGCCTCTGGCGCCTCGCTTTTGGGCAAGCTGCTGGTGCCAGTGATGCCCGCAGCGATCTGGCGCCACATGGGCGCGTTATTGCCCGGTTGTACCTTGGCGCGCTCCGCGTTGGTCTGCATGGCGTAGTCGGGGTCGGTACTTGCGTCGGGCTTGACTTCAAAGATGTTGGTGCTCTGCACACCTCCCAATGCCGACGCCGGCGCTACGCCAGCAGGCAGAACTGGCCCCGCAGCCGACCCGGCCGTAGGAGACTCCTGCGCCAATGCCGTGCCGCACAAGCCAATGGCTATAAGAACAGTAGCAACGATTGAGCGAAGCATAAGGACTCCTGGTCACTTGATCCTGTTGTATTCGTTCTGTCCATTTTGTGTACGGACTTTGAGCTCCCGCTCCCAGCTGGTCTTGTCGCCGGCCGTCCAGCCGGCAGAGGTAAATGGACTGGCCGGCCCGGTGTACGCCGCCGCATCCACTTTGACGCCGCTGTTCAACGTTTGCGGCTTTTCGCCGCAGGCTGCCAGCGTCGCAACGGCGGCAACGAGAATCAGTGTGCGCATCATGATTTGACTCCTTTCGCTGGTGGCTGGCCAGCCTGTCTGGACCCGTAGGCCGTACCCCAGCCCCAAACCTCGGCGCCCTTGCCGCGCTGGACAACGCGAGTGCGGAAGATGTCGGCAATCACGTCGCCGTCGCCCGCCAGCAGTGCCTTGGTCGAACACATTTCGGCGCAGATTGGTAGCTTGCCCTCAGCCAGGCGGTTGCGACCGTAGTTTTCAAACTCAGCCTGACTGCCATTCGCCTCGGGCCCACCGGCGCAGAAAGTGCATTTGTCCATCTTGCCGCGCACGCCGAAGGTACCTTGCGACGGAAACTGCGGCGCACCAAACGGGCAGGCATACGAGCAGTAACCGCAGCCAATGCATACGTCCTTGTCATGCAGCACCAGGCCTTCATCGGTATGGTAGAAGCAGTTCACGGGGCACACCGCCATGCAGGGTGCATCGCTGCAGTGCATGCAGGCTACCGAGATGGATTTTTCACCAGGGACGCCGTCGTTCAGCGTCACCACGCGGCGCCGGTTGACCCCCCAGGGAACCTCATTCTCGTTCTTGCAGGCCGTCACGCAGCCGTTGCACTCGATGCAGCGCTCTGCGTCACAAACAAACTTCATGCGTGCCATGGTCTCTCCTGATCAGTTGAGGGCGGTGCGGAATTGCTGCATGACCTGCACAACTCCTGGCCTGCCCCGTACGTAAGTCTTCAAGCTTTCTCGACGTTGCAGATCGTGGTCTTGGTTTCCTGCATCATGGTCACGGCGTCGTAACCGTATGTGGTGCCCGTGTTGGCCGCCTCGCCGCGCACCACCGGATGCGCCCCCGCGGGGTAATAGGCGAGCAGGTCCGCCCCCTGCCAGTGGCCGGAAAAGTGAAACGGCAGAAACACCGTGTCGGGGCCGACACTTTCGGTCACATGCGCCTGCACTTTCAACCGTGCGCCCGTCGGGGTTAGGACCCATATCTGCTCGCCGTGGCGCACCCCCTTGTCGGCGGCCACCTTGGGGTTGATTTCGGCAAACATCTCCTGCTGCAACTCTGCCAGCCAGGGATTGGATCGGGTTTCTTCGCCGCCTCCCTCGTATTCCACCAGGCGACCCGACGTCATGATGAACGGGAACTTCTCGTACAGCTTGTCGGCCATGTTTTTTTCCTGCAGCGAGCGAAATAGCGTGGGCAAGCGCCAGAACGTCTTCTTGTCATCGTAGGAAGGGTACTTGGCCACCAGATCGGGGCGAATACCGTAGATCGGCTCGCGATGCTGCGGTATTGCGTCCGGGAAATTCCAAACCACTGCGCGTGCCTTGGCGTTACCGAACGGATAGCAGCTATGGTTTTTCATGGTGACACGAATGATGCCGCCGGACGGGTCCGTCTTCCAGTTCTTGCCGTCGGCAGCGACCTTTTCCGCGTCGGTGAGCTCACTCCACCAGCCAAGTTTTTTCAGCAATACATGATCGAACTCGGGGTAACCCGTCGTGATGTCGGCACCCAGGGAGTAAGAGCCGTCCTCGGCCAGGAGGTTGACGCCGTTGCGTTCCACACCAAAGTTGGCGCGGAAGTTGCCGCCGCCATCCATTACGTTCTTGGAGGTGTCGTACAGGTTAGGCGTGCCCGGATGCTTGAGTTCCGGTGTGCCAAAGCAGGGCCAGGGCAAGCCAAAATAGTCCCCCGTCAGGTCGTACCCGGTTTCCTTGTCCTTGCCGCTTCTGGCCTTGAGCGTCTTCACGTCGAACACATCCATGTTGCGCATATGGGCCTTGAGCCGCTCCGGGCTCTGGCCTGTATACCCAATGGTCCAGCAGCACCTGTTGATCTCACGCAGGATGTCTTCGGGCATGGGCTCGTCCATCCCCTTGACCTTCTGCATCTTGTAGTTCTTCGACAACTCCTTGGCAAAACCCAGCTTCTCTGCAAACTGGTGCATGATCATATGATCACTACGGGACTCCCACAGTGGCTCAATTACCTTTTCGCGCCACTGCAACGAGCGGTTCGAAGCAGTGACCGATCCACTCGTCTCGAGCTGAGTCGCTGCCGGCAGCAAATAGACCGCTCGATTGGGATTCAAGTCCCCCGCCTGACCGGGCATGGCGGCCATTGCCGCAGTAGCCGATGGATAAGGGTCGACCACGACCAGCAAATCGAGCTTGTCCATGGCCCGTTTCATTTCCAATCCACGCGTCTGGGAATTGGGTGCATGGCCCCAGTACACAACGCCGCGCAAATTGGAGTCCTGGTCGATAAACTCGTTTTTCTCCAGCACGCCATCAATCCAGCGTGACACCGTGATGCCCGGTTTGGTCATCATGGCGGTGGATGCAAAGCGCCCCTTGATCCACTCGTAGTCCACATCCCAAGCCTTGGCAAAGTGTTTCCAGGAGCCTTCTGTAATCCCGTAATAACCGGGCAGCGAATCGGGATTGGGGCCGATGTCGGTGGCACCTTGCACGTTGTCATGACCGCGGAAAATGTTGGCGCCGCCGCCCGATTTGCCAACGTTACCCAGCGCCAGCTGCACGATACAAGAGGCGCGCACCATCGCATTGCCGATGCTGTGCTGGGTCTGGCCCATGCACCACACCAGCGTGCTGGGCCGGTTCTCGCTCATCATGGTCGCGACGCGCAGCATTTGATCTTCTTTGACGCCACAGGCCTCAAATACTTTATCGGGCGTCCACTTGGCGAGAACGTCCTCTTTCACCTGATCCATGCCGTACACACGATCGTTGATGTACTTCTTGTCTTCCCATCCGTTCTTGAAGATGTGGTACAGCATGCCGAACAAAAACGGGATGTCGGACCCGGAGCGGATGCGCACAAACTCATCCGCCTTGGCCGCCGTACGGGTAAAACGCGGGTCCACCACGATCATCTTGCAGCCATTTTCCTTGGCATGCAGCATGTGCAGCATGCTGACAGGGTGCGCCTCGGCAGCATTGGAGCCGATATACAACGCGCATTTGCTGTTTTGCATGTCGTTGTATGAGTTCGTCATCGCGCCGTAGCCCCAGGTGTTGGCAACACCTGCGACCGTGGTCGAGTGACAAATGCGGGCCTGGTGGTCGCAGTTGTTGCTACCCCACAGGCTGACGAATTTGCGCAGCAGGTAGGACTGCTCGTTGTTGTGCTTGGAAGAACCAATCCAGTACACGGAGTCCTGACCGCTGGCCTTGCGCAGATCCAGCATCCTGGCGCTGATCTCGCTCAAAGCGGTGTCCCAGCTGATGCGCTCGTATTTGCCGTTGACCAGCTTCATCGGATAGCGCAGGCGGTATTCACCATGCCCGTGTTCGCGCAGCGCCGCACCCTTGGCGCAGTGGGCACCCAGATTGAGCGGGGACTCGAACACCGGGTTCTGGCGAACCCACACGCCGTTCTCAACCACGGCGTCGACCGCGCAGCCCACGGAGCAGTGCGTGCAGACTGTGCGTCTGACCTGTATGTTGCTGTCGCCAACATCAGCCGAGCCCGCCGCCGCACGGGCTCTCTTGACAAGGACGAGCTCGCTTGCGGCAATGCCCACGCCCACGCCAAGCCCCGAGCGACGCAGAAACCCGCGACGATCCATGGTAGGCAGCGCCTGCGACAAGCCGCGGCGCAGGCTGTGAACAAACGGGGAACTGGCGGCGCCTGAAGTGGTGCCCTGCTTCCTGGTCAACAACATGTAACTCTCCTGAAAGGGCGAGTGTTAAACGCGGGCGGTTTTGTAATAGCGCTTGACGTGATCTGTCAGGCTGTAGCCGCCACCTCTGGTCGGCGCCACCTTGGGCTGAGCCGATGCAGGCTGCGGCTTGTCGGTCGAAGGAATCAAACCCGCTACTGCAGCGACGACGCCCACAGTGCCTGCACCGGCAAATACGGTGCGGCGCGATAGTTTGCTCTGTGACTGTCTCATTCTTTGTCTCCTCAAGTCGCTGTAGCTATGCAAATGTTTTCATAGTCTTACGCGAATGTAACCGGGCTTACAGTTTTTTAACTACCCAGCTGCAATGCCCTTAAAATTTTGCACTGCCGCTGGACGTCGTGACCCAAACGTCCTAGACTGCGCGGTTTTCTGGCTACGCGCAAGGCAGTTGGAACTCACAGTAGCATGTCAAAACCTTGCGATTCAACACTGAAAAAAGCGCGCATGAACGCTGCCAGAGCGGCATAGAACTTCGCCTTGGAATGGGCCGCGATAGCGTCGCACAATGGCGTGACCCACGGCTGCAAATGGTCGCCGAAGAACTGTCGCTGGTGAGTCAGATTGGACACCGCCGCGTCGTCCCCCGCGATCAGGTAGCGCATCACCTCGCACACATACGCGATGTGGTCTTCGGTCTCAGGCATGGTCTCGTCGCGCGCCAGCCCCAGACGAGCCAGGTCACCGCGCAACGCCGCCAGCGGCTTCTCGTTCAAAAAGCCGCTGAGGTAGTGCGATCCGAATACATACACCTCGGGCTTGCCAACGCCCCCGAACAGAGCGTCGAATTCATCATGGATCGCGGAGTCGCTCATATCGCGCGCAAGCCCGACCAACTCGCGCCAGGGCTCCTCGAGAAAGGCGCCCGCTGCCGGTGTCTCGGTCGTGGCCACACGCAGCTGCGCCAGCAATTGGGGGCCGGGCGGCGCGTATAGAAGCTGTGACAACAGGCCATAGACCTCGGCCCGCGCGGTTTCTTCATCGAATGCGGTGCTCGACGAGATTTCAAGAGGGATGGACAGGCTCATAGGTCGGTGATTTTGACTTCGTTGCGGTCCGAGTAAATATCAATCACCCGGCAGTCGCCGCACATCTTGAGTCGCTCCAGCGCCGCCCCCTGGAACATGGAGTGGCCGGAGAGCTTGCCCAGCATGACCTCGATGCCCTTGAGCGTGCCGAACGGCTTGCCGCAGCGCACGCAGGCGTAGGGTGGTGCCTCGTTGAGCACGCGTGCCTGCTTGCGCTCGGGCGTGAGCAACAGTCGCGGTCTGAGCGAAATGGCGTCCTCCGGACAGGTGGTAACACACAGCCCACACTGCACGCAATTCTTCTCGATGAAGCGAAGCTGGGGCAGGTCCGGATTGTCCTGCAGCGCGCTGGCCGGGCACGCGCTGACGCAACTCAGACACAGGGTGCATGTGTCCTTGTCGACCTCGACCGCGCCAAACAGCGCGCCTGCCGCTGGCAGCTCGATCACCTCAGGACGCAGCGGCGCCTGCTCGATCAGGTGGTCCAGCGCGAGCTCCAGCGTGGCACGTTTCTCCTGCGCCACGGCGAATCGGGCCGGCGGTGCGGGAGTGCGTGGCCGCTTCACAATTAGCAACTGCAGTTCCTGGTCGAGATCGGCAAGGTGCGCCGCACGCAATAGCGTCAGCTGCGTGCCGTCGTACCCCAGGCCACGCAATATGGCCTGCGAAATTGCCATCTGCTCCTTCAGACTTTCCAGGTATTGCGGTGCTTCCTCTCCCGTGGTGAGCACAGCAATCTGCGCAGCACCGAAAGCAAAAGCGGACAGCCAGATATCGACCCCAACGCTGATCGTGTGCCACAGGGGCACGGGAATGACATTGGCCGGCACGCCGCGTGCCACGCCCAAGCGGGCGGCGCGGCCGAGCTCTTCCACCACCGCCTGCCCGCGTTCCTGGCTGTGCAGCAGCAGGATGGCGTCCTTGCCGCCGGTGTTGGAGTAGGTGGACAACAGCGTCTTGAGCTTGAGACCCTGATCGCCGGCACGCGGGTAGGCGTAGGTGATCGCACCCGTCGGACACACGGTCGTGCAGGCGCCGCATCCGACACAAAGATGCGGGTCGACAACGATTTGCTGGCGGCTCTTGTCGCTGCGGATCGCCTCGGCGGAACAGACCTCGATGCAGGCGTTACAGCCAACCGTTTCGTTGCGGCTGTGAGCACACAGTTTTTGCTTGTAGTTGAAGAACTTTGGCTTCTCGAATTCGCCAACGAGCTCACGCAGCTTGAGCACCACGCGCAGATCATCGAGCGTCGGTGGCAGTCGGAAATAACCCTGAGGCAGCGCGTGCTGGGTGAATGTCGGGGTCGCCGCGGGTCCACGCAAATCGAGCACCAGGTCGAACGTTTCGCTCAAGGACTCGGGTTTGCGGCTGAAATCGATGGCTCCTGCAACTGCGCACGCCTTCACGCAGGCACGGTGGGATTTGCACAGGTCGCCATCAATCTGATAGTCCAACCCGATGGCCTGTTCGGGACACACGGCCACACAGGCATTGCAGCGCGTACACAGATCCAGATCGATCGGGTTGTCGCGCAACCACTTAAGCTCGAAAGCGCCAAGCCAGCCAGTCAGGCCCTCAATATGCCCGCCCAATACCGGATAACGTCGTTCCTGCGCGCCGCCCGCGTTTCCTGGACCCTGCGTGAACAGGGTCACATCGAGCACGTCAGCAAGCAGGCTGGCAGCACGTTCGGCCGCGTCGAGTGGGCCGATGATTAGCAAGCGCCCCGCGCTCTTGAAGGTGACCGTGGGCACCGGATCGGGCTCGGGCAGATGCGCGGCAGCCAACAGGGCGGTGATTTTTGGCGTGGCGCTGGCGGCATCGCGACTCCAGCCACCCGTCTCCCGGATATTGACGAAGCGGATGGCGGAGCTCGCCCCTTCGGTTTGCCCGGCCAGTTCGGCGAACAGGCGTTTTTCCTGCGTGCAGGCGACCACCACGTCTTCGCCACTCTGGACTGCCTTCTGGAACGCGCCAGCCTCGCGGCGGCACAGGGCGGAGTGAAGCGTCAACTCCTCATGGAGTGCCGCGCCGAGAGCCTTCGGCGCGAGCGGCATGGTCTGGTTGCAATCGCATATCAGTGTCGGCATGGTCTGCTGGGCTCAGCCCGGATGCTTCCCCAGACGCCAGGGTCTGGACAGATGCGGACTGGCTTGACTCCTCTTCAGTGGGTTGGCTTGCGGTTTCAGCGCACTGTGCCACGGATTGACTCGTGGGGTTATCCGCATCATCCCGCACTACCGTGCCGTCGCCCAAGGGATCATCCACCAGCTTGAGGAATTGGGCGCCGACCATTTGCCGCAGCATGGACGCGGGGATCGGGTCGGGCTGCGAGTAATCGTCGATGTAGGTGTCGAGCCGGTCCATCACGTTGTAGTGCGGGTCAGCAAAGAGCTTCTTCATGGCAGCGTTCCTGACCTCGGGTGCAACGCCAGACTGCATGAATGGTGTGAAATTCGATGCGGGTGTGAGGGGCCGCACATCGTCCAGCGACAGAGGCGGTGGCGCCGCAGCGGGCGGGACGTCCACAGATCCGGCGGCGTCGGCTGACGCCTGCGCATCAGGCACCGCTGGCGGCGCGATCGTCACGGGCAGCGGGGCCGGCGGCTCGGGCAGCGGCTTGCCTTCGCGTGCGTCCGCCTTGCGGCGTGACCAGCGGTCCAGAAAACCATCCGTCATGATGCCTCCTCCTGGCCGCCGCCGCGATTTTTTTCCGTCGTCACCGAGGCCGGACTGCCAAAACGATCCACCAAAGGCCTGAAGCTCTCGGGCCGCTTGCGCCGTTTCGGTTCCTGCACGTAATGTTCCTGCACAAAGGCCATCATCCATTCGATCACCTGCTTCGGGGCAGGCACCTGCTCCACGCTTTCCTGCGCGTCCAGCCATCGGCCCGCATCGTGGTAGCTCAGCGTCACTATCTCGGGCTTGGCGATCGGCTCGTCTGCCTCCGTCGCCTCGTCCTCCATGCGCCACAGGACAAACCAGCAAGGGGCCGGCGTGGTGCCGTTCAGGTAATAACCCTCGGCATCATCCTTGAACAATTCAACCTTGTACCCCGGATGCAACCATCGTTCTTCGCTATCACTTTTATACAGGAGGCGGGGCATATGGCCAAAGCCGGGGCCCTGCAGCATCACGTCATGCAACACCCAGCGCCACGTCTGCCAGCGGCTCATGGTGCCTTCGATGCGCTCTTTGCGCATGACGACGGCAACTTCAACGGTGGGACGGGCGACAGTCATGGCTGCCCACTGTACCGGATAGCAGTCACCCCATCAGCGGAAGGTGAACGCCACCAAGCGGCGACCCAAGCAGTACACACCGGCAATCGGGGAACGCCTCAATAGGTCTCCAGGTGCAGCCTTCCCTCGCGCTTGAGCGTGGCACCCAGCGTGTCCCAGGACAGGCCCGCGTCGTGCACCACATCGCGCAGCGCCAGCACCACACCCTCTTCCATGCTCTTGAGCCCACAGACGTAGAGGTAGGTGTTCGGGTCCTGCAATAGCGCCGCGAGGTCGGGCGCGCGTTCGCGCATCCGGTCCTGCACATACCGCTTGGGCTGGCCAGCCGCGCGCGAGAAAGCGAAGTTGATGTCGATGAAATCCTTGGGCAGGTTCTGCAGCGGGCCGAAGTACGGCAGTTCCTGCTGCGTGCGCGCGCCGAAAAACAGCATCAGCTTGCCGCCCTCGAACTTGCCGCTCTTGCGCAGGCGCCGCCGCCACTCGGTCATCGCGCGCATCGGCGCGCTGCCGGTGCCGGTGCAGATCATCACAACGTGCGACTTCGGGTGGTTCGGCATCAGGAACGAATTGCCGAACGGACCAATCACCTGCACGGTGTCGCCGACCTTGAGGTCGCAGATGTAGTTGGACGCGACACCGCGCACCGGCTTGCCCTGGTGATCTTCGGTGACGCGCTTGACGGTTAGCGAGATGTTGTTGTAGCCGGGCCGCTCGCCGTTGCGCGGGCTGGCAATCGAGTACTGGCGCGCGATGTGCCCACGACCCCCGGCGTCGGCACCGGGCGGCACGATGCCGATCGACTGACCTTCGAGCACCGGAAATGGCATGGCGCCGAAATCGAGCACCACGTGGTGCGTCTCGTTCGCGAAGCCAGCCTCGGTGCAGTTGAAGTTGCCGACCACTGTGGCCGTGGTCGCCTGCTTGGGGCCGTAGAGGTTGGTATAGGCGTGCGCCGCCGACCAGGGCGGCACGGTCGCACCGAACGCGGCCGAATCGAACGGCTCCTCGCCAGTGACTGCCGCAGGCAGAACCGGGGCCGGCAACGGCGACAGCGCTGCGATCGCCGTTTCATTGATCGCGGTCACGCCTTCGGCGGCGAGCTGCTCTGGCGTGAGCTCGGGCGGCAACTCGTCCCAGCCAAACTGCTCCTTAATCGAATAGGCCTTGATGAGCGGCATGGTGCGCCAGTTGTCGATCGATCCGGTCGGGCAAGGCGAGATACAAACCATGCACTGGTTGCAGATATCGACGTTGACGACATAGTTACGATCGTCGTGAGTGATCGCGCCCGTCGGGCAAACCGATTCGCAGGTATTGCAGCGAATGCAAATCTCGGGGTCGATCAAGTGCTGTTTGATCGCCTTGATGTCAGCGGCCATGTCCATCGCTCCGACTTTCCTCAGTTGAACCGAACGTATTCGAAGTCGACCGGCTGGCGATTGATGCCCATGACCGGCGGCGCGATCCAGCCGGCGAACTTGCCGGGATCGACCACGCGGCCCATCAACGAGGCCACGAACGCGAAATCTTCGCGCGTCGGCAGCCACTCATCCTTCTTCGCGGCCCACTCCATCTCGCTCACCACGCGGCCTTCGGGCGACATCCGGATGCCTGCCAGCGCGCCAATCTGGCGGTTGAACGCCTTGTGCGGCACCACCAGCCGCTTCGCGATGGCGGCCTTCTCTAACACCCTGTTCCAGCGGCCAACACCGGCCACCGAGTCCTTGATGAAGTCGTCGCGCAGCACTTCGTTGAGCGCGTTGAGCATCGGCACATCCTTCTCGACCAGCTGGCCATCCTTTACCTCGAGTACCTTGTAAGTCTGACCCTTGAGCACATGGTCGTCGCTGCGCTTGCCTTCCTCGTAGCGGCCCTTCAGGCCCGAGCTGTAGAAGATGGCAGCGTTGCTGGACTGGTCGGCGCCGAACAGGTCGATGGTCACGCTGTAGTGGAAGTTGAGGTAACGCTGGACCGTGCCGATGTCGATGGCGCCGGCGGCACGAATCTTCGCCGGATCGTCGGTCTGGAGCTCATTCATGACCTGCGCCGTGCGCGCCAGCACACGCGAGACACCGCTCTCACCCACGAACATGTGGTGCGCTTCCTCGGTCAGCATGAACTTGGTGGTGCGCGCCAGCGGATCGAATGCGCTTTCAGCCAGTGCCGACAACTGGAACTTGCCGTCGCGGTCGGTGAAATAGGTGAACATGAAGAACGCCAGCCAGTCGGGCGTTTTCTCGTTGAAGGCACCCAGGATGCGCGGGTTGTTGGCGTCGCCCGAGGTGCGTTGCAAGAGCGCTTCGGCCTCCTCACGGCCGTCGCGGCCGAAGTGCTTGTGCAGCAGATAGACCATGGCCCACAGGTGACGACCTTCCTCGACGTTGACCTGGAACAGGTTGCGCAGGTCGTACATCGAAGGCGCGGTCAGCCCCAGGTGGCGCTGCTGCTCGACCGACGCCGGCTCGGTGTCACCCTGCGTCACGATGATGCGGCGCAGGTTGGCGCGGTGCTCGCCGGGCACGTCCTGCCAGGCCTTTTCGCCCACGTGATCACCAAAGTGGACCTTGCGCTCGGCGTCGCCCGGATTCAGGAAGATGCCCCAGCGGTAGTCGCGCATCTTGACGTGGCCAAACTGGGCCCAGCCCTGCGGGTCGACACTCACGGCGGTGCGCAGGTAAACCTCATAGTTGGTCGAGTTGTCGGGGCCGACGTCGTCCCACCACTGGACGAAATTGGGCTGCCACTGCTCAAGCGCGCGCTGCAGGGTGCGGTCTCCGCCCAGGTTGACGTTATTGGGGATTTTTTCGCTGTAGTTCATCGTGGACATGACGGGTCTCCGGAAGTTGGGCTGATAGTGGAAGCGGGGATTCTGCGAGGGTGAGCGGGAGGTCAAACGCGGTTCAGGTCGAAGGCGGCTTTTTCGCCCTTGCCGTAGACCTTGAGCGCGCCCTTCTCGCCGACGGCGTTCGGGCGCTGGAAGATCCAGTTCTGCCAGGCTGTCAGGCGCCCGAAGATGCGGGTCGCCATGGTCTCCTTCTGACAAAAGCGCAAATTGGCTTCCAGACCCGTGAGGGCATCGGGTGACATGGCGGCACGCGACTCGATCACCATGCGGATTTCGTCGGTCCAGTCGATATCGTCCGGTGCCGCGGTCACCAGGCCCAGCGCCAGTGCCGCATCGGCATCGAGCGACCTGCCGCTGGCGCCGCGCACCGCTTCCATAGGCTCCGTTTCTTCATAAAAGCGGCGTGCCAGGCGCGACTGGTCGTTGACCATGGGATAAAAGCCGAAGTTGAACGCGTTCACAACCAGTTTGGGTGCCTTGTCGGCATCGTCCGGCAACGCCAGCATGTAGCTGCGGTCGGCGCAGAACGCCAGCTCGGCCAGCGTGCCCGCGAAGCAGGACCCCGGCTCGATCAGCGCAAACAGACTGCGCGAGGACACGTCGAGCCGGGCCAGTGTGCGGCGCAGCAGGCCAATGGTTTCGCGCACCAGCCAGTGGTCCCTGTGCGCGAGCAGCGTGGCATCGCTGGCGAGCACAGCTTTGGCATCGCCCGTGGTCTTGAGAATCCAGCTGCCAATGTCGAGCTCGTTGGTACGCATGTGCAGGATGGCGTCGTCGAGCTCACGCGCCATCTGCAGCGGCCACCAGGCGACGCCCAGGGCTTCAATGCCTGCGACATCAAGGGGTTGAGCCACTGCGGGGGCTTTGACGGTGAAGGTGGCCGTACGATTGGCACGGTCGATGTCCACGGTGACAAAGCCGTACGCCAGCGCATCGGCCGTCTTGTTGCATTGCAACGGCGTCAACGCCACCCCTTTGGCACCTGCCGGACGGTCGCTGCCGGCTGCCAGCCTGGCGGCCCGCTCGGCCACAACCTGCGCGAACTGCTGGGGCTTGGCAATTGCGTCCACCAGACGCCAGTCGATGGCGCGCTGGCCGCGCACGCCTTCCGACGTGGTGCAGAAAATGTCGGCCAGGTCGTGGCGCACATGGCGCTTGTCCGTCACGCGGGTCAAGCCGCCTGTGCCGGGAAGCACCCCCAAGAGGGGTACTTCGGGCAGCGACACGGTGGAGGAACGGTCGTCCACCAGCACGATGTAGTCACAGGCGAGCGCTAGCTCGTAGCCGCCGCCCGCGCAGGCGCCATTGAGAGCGGCCACAAACTTCAGTCCTGAATGCCTGCTGGAGTCTTCGATGCCGTTGCGGGTTTCGTTGGTGAACTTGCAGAAGTTGACCTTCCAGGCGTGGCTGGACAAACCCAGCATGAAAATGTTGGCGCCCGAGCAGAAGATACGGTCCTTCAGGCTGGTCACCACCACGGTGCGCACTTCCGGGTGCTCGAAACGGATGCGGTTGAGCGCGTCGTACAACTCAATGTCCACGCCCAGGTCGTAGGAATTGAGTTTGAGCTTGTAGCCCGGGCGGATGCCACCGTCTTCCGCAATGTCGATGGACAAGGTGGCCACCTGACCTTCGAAACCCAGCTTGATGTGCTTGTATTGGGACGGGGTGGTCTGGTAAATCACGGGTGTCATTTCGGCCATGTCTGCTCCTGCTGGGAAGTTGATCGAGGGGAATTCGAATTAATGCACTAAATTGCAACTTACATGAATAATAATGCATGTTTTCCATTCGGTCAACTGAATTTTTATGCATTAGGGCGTTATTCATGGGTTATTTTCTTGATCACCCCTTTGTCAAGCGAAGGCCAGTCCTTTGCGGACCTGGTCGCGCAATGCCGCAAAGCTCTCCTCGAGCGGACGCAGGCTGGTATTGAAGGTCAGATCGGCCTTGGAATAAAAGGCCGAACGCCCCGCAAGGATGCGCTTGAGGTCCTCCATCGCCTCGTGGCTGGCCGCCATCGGCCGCATGTCACCTTGCGCCGCCACCCGCGCCATGTGGTCGGCTGGCGCGGCCTGCAGCCATACGGTGTAGCAGTGGGTGAGCATGAGATTGAAGTTGGCTGCATCGGAGACCAGGCCACCGGGCGTGGCAATCACGACTTCGGGGTAGATCTGGATCGCCTCCTCCAGAGCCCGGCGTTCGTAACGCCGATAGGCATTGGCCCCATAGAGATTGTGGATTTCGCTGATGTCACAGCCAGCGAACTTCTCGATTTCACGGCTGAGTTCGATGAACGCATATCCCAGGTCGTCGGCCAGCCGCCGACCCAGCGTTGATTTGCCCGCGCCGCGCAACCCGATCAGCGCGACGCGCGCACGGCGGGCAGGTTCGCCGCCGCCGCCGGCGCCCAGCAGCTCGCCCAGCATCACGCGGGCGCGCAGCAGGTCGGCCTCGCTGCGGTGCTCGAGCAATTCGCGAATCAGCAGCCATTCCGGCGACGACGTCGTGACGTCACCGAGCATTTCGGCAAGCGAACAATGCAGCGCCTGCGACACCTGCAGCAACACCAGAATCGAGGCATTGCCCGTGCCGTATTCCAGGTTGGCCAAATGCCGCTCCGACACGTCCGCCGCCAGCGCCACGGCCTTGCGCGTCATGCCACGGCGCGAGCGCAAGGTGCGAACGCGCTCACCCAGTGCGACCAGAAAAGGACTGCGCACCTCTTCCCCTGATGCACCCGGCCGCGCTGCCAGTGGCAGTGCCTGACCTTCCATCACATCCGTCAAATCTGCGCCCATGAGCTAGAACTCCCGATGAACGATCACAGGTTAAACCCTGAAAATCCGAATTAGCACTTGACATGCATCATAATGCACTTTACCGTCACAAGCACAATAATGCATTTATACGCGAAAGCTCAGGGTCTGCAAACTGAACTTTCAATTGGTGGAGTCTTGGTCACCTGCCCATTCATGACTCTGCGCCCAGTAAACATCGGTAACCAGCATGAACACATCCGCGTCACGGCCCGCCACTCAAGGCGACACTTCATCCGTACCACCCCCGGGCGAGCGCTTCAACCTCGCGCAGCACCTGCTGGCCTGCAACAGCCAGCGCGCCGGCAAAGCGGCGTTCATCGACGACCTGGGCACCCTCAGCTTTGGTCAACTTGACGACCGGGTGCGCCGCCTGGCCGCCGGCCTGGGCGCGCTCGGCATCCGGCGCGAGGAGCGCGTGCTGCTGCTGATGCACGACTGCAACGACTGGCCCGTGAGCTTTCTCGGCGCGCTGTACGCCGGCATCGTGCCGGTGGCGGTGAACTCGCTGCTGACGGCCGATGACTATGCCTACATGCTGGAGCATTCGCGCGCCCAGGTAGTGCTGGTGTCGGGTGCACTGCTGCCCGCGCTGATGTCGGCCATGACCCGGTCCGACCACGAGGTAAGCAAGGTGATCGTCTCGCGCCCCGTGGCGCCGCTGCAGCCGCCCGAGGTGGAGTTCGAGGCCTTCCTGCAGGCCCAGCCGCCCCTGGCCAAGCCCGCAAACACGGGCGCGGACGATCCCGGCTTCTGGCTTTACTCGTCGGGCTCCACCGGGCGACCCAAGGGCACGGTGCATTCGCACGCCAACGCCTACTGGACGATCGAGCTATACGGCAAAGCCGTGCTGGGCCTGACCGAGGCCGACGTTTGTTTTTCCGCAGCCAAGCTGTTCTTCGCCTACGGCCTGGGCAACGCGCTGACCTTTCCACTGAGCGTGGGCGCCACGACGATCCTGATGGCCGGGCGGCCGACGCCCGAGGCCACCTTCCAGCGCTGGCTGGGCCAGGAGGGCGGCCTCAAACCCACGGTGTTCTATGGCGCCCCGACCGGCTTTGCCGGCATGTTGGCCAACCCGCAGCTGCCGGCACGTGGCGAAGTCGCACTGCGCCTGGTGTCGTCCGCCGGCGAGGCGCTGCCGGCCGAAATTGGCGAGCGTTTCCAGCGTCACTTCGGTGTCGACATCGTCGACGGCATCGGCTCCACCGAGATGCTGCACATCTTCCTGTCGAACCGGCCCGGCAAGGTGCGCTACGGCAGCACCGGCTGGCCGGTGCCGGGCTACCAGATCGAGCTGCGCGGCGAGGATGGCCTGCCCGTGCCACTGCAGGCCGACGGCTCCTGCGACCCCGGCGATCTGTACATCCTTGGCCCGTCCAGCGCCATGATGTACTGGGGAAACCGGACCAAGACACGCGACACCTTCCAGGGCGGATGGACCAAGAGCGGCGACAAGTACGTGCGCAATGCCGACGGCAGCTATACCTATTCGGGACGCAGCGACGACATGCTCAAGGTGAGCGGTATCTATGTCTCGCCGTTCGAGGTGGAGGCCACGCTGGTGCAGCACCCGGCGGTGCTGGAATGCGCCGTGATCGGCACCAGCGACGCCGACGGCCTGACCAAAACCAAGGCCTTCGTAGTGCTGAAAGACGGCGCTCACACAGATGAGGCAGAACTGAAGGCGTTTGTGAAGGACCGGCTGGCGCCCTACAAGTACCCGCGCCTGATTGAATTCGTGGCCGCGCTGCCAAAGACCGCCACCGGCAAGATCCAGCGCTTCAAGCTGCGCGAGCAGGAGTCAAAGAGCCATTGACTTGCACGCTGTGTTCACGGCATTAGCTATTATAACAATAGCTGTATGTCAATGTCCGGTATGGGCTTGAGCCCTAAAAAACTCAAGTAGTCTTGGAAATCTTGATCGACGGGAACTTGGACGTGAAGTCCTTGTTTTTCGCTGCGATCGACACCGCGACCTGGCGTGCCACCGCCTTGTAGATGCCAGCCACCTCGCCGTCGGGGTCGGCCACCACGGTAGGTTTGCCGCCGTCCGCCTGCATGCGGATCTGCATGTCGAGCGGCAACGCGCCCAGGTAGGCCATGTCGCGCTCGGCCGCCATCCTCTTGCCACCGCCTTCGCCGAAAATATGCTCGATGTGGCCGCAGTTGCTGCACACGTGCACCGCCATGTTCTCCACAATGCCGAGGATCGGCACACCGACCTTCTCGAACATCTTGATGCCTTTCTTGGCATCCAGCAGCGCGATGTCCTGCGGCGTGGTGACGATCACCGCACCCGTCATGGGCACGCGCTGCGACAGCGTGAGCTGGATGTCACCGGTGCCGGGCGGCAGATCGACGATCAGGTAGTCCAGGTCCTTCCAATTGGTCTGGCGCAGCAGTTGCTCGAGCGCCTGCGTGACCATGGGGCCGCGCCAGATCATGGCTTCGTCCTGATTCACCAGGAAGCCGATCGACATGACCTGCACGCCGTAGTTTTCCATCGGCTCCATGGTCTTGCCATCGTCGCTCTCGGGGCGGCCCTCGATGCCCATCATCATCGGAATACTCGGGCCGTAGATATCGGCGTCGAGCAGGCCGACGCTGGCGCCTTCCGACGCCAGCGCCAGTGCCAGGTTGACGGCCGTGGTGCTCTTGCCCACGCCACCCTTGCCGGACGCAACAGCAACGATGTTCTTGACATTGGGCATCAGTTGCACGCCGCGCTGCACCGCGTGCGACTCGACCTTCACGCTCAGGTTGACCGAGACGTTCTGCACGCCGGCCACGCCCCTGGCGGCGGCAATGAGCGCCCGGCGCAGGTCCGGAAGCTGGCTCTTGGCGGGGTAGCCCAGTTCAACGTCGAACGACACGTCGCCGTCGTTGATGTTGAGGTTCTTGAGCGCCTTGGTGGAGACGAAGTCTTTGGCAGTGTTCGGGTCGACCACCATCTGCAAGGCGGCGAGGAGTTGTTCTTGGGTGGGCATCGTGAGGTTCCTGAAGATGCGGGGGAGTTTAGCCATAACTCATAAAATGCGAGGTTTCCCCGAGAAAAATACCCATGCCCGCACCCCGCCGATTGTTCGTCACCACCGCCCTGCCGTACGCCAACGGCAATTTCCACATTGGCCACATCATGGAGTACATCCAGGCCGACATTTGGGTGCGTTTTCAAAGAATGCAGGGCGCCGAGGTGAATTTTGTCGGCGCCGACGACGCGCACGGCGCGCCAATTATGATCGCGGCCGAGAAGGCCGGCAAGACGCCGCAGCAGTTCGTGGCCGATATCGCGGCGGGACGCAAACCGTATCTGGACGGCTTTCACATCGCCTTCGACAATTGGCATTCAACCGACTCGCCCGAGAACCACGCACTGGCACAGCAGATCTACCGTGACCTCAAAAAAGCCGGCCTGATCGCAACCCGCGTCGTGGAGCAGTTCTTCGACCCCGAGAAGAACATGTTTCTGCCGGACCGCTTCATCAAGGGCGAGTGTCCGAATTGCCACGCGAAGGACCAGTACGGCGACAACTGCGAGGTCTGCGGCGCGGTCTATGCGCCGACCGACCTGATCAACCCATACTCGGCTCTGTCGGGCGTGACGCCGGTGCTGAAAAGTTCGGAGCATTTCTTTTTCCAGCTGTCGGACCCGCGCTGCGTGAAGTTTTTGGAAGACTGGGTGCAGGGCAAGGACGCCACGGACGGCAAGCCGCGCTTGCAACCCGAGGTGGCCAACAAGGTCAGGGAATGGTTTTCCGTGCGCACGAACCCGGACGGCAGCACCAGCGAAGGTCTGGGCGACTGGGACATCAGCCGTGACGAGCCTTACTTCGGCATCGAGATTCCCGACGCGCCGGACAAGTACTTCTACGTCTGGCTGGACGCGCCGATCGGCTACCTGGCGTCGCTGAAGAACCTGCTGGACAAGCGCGGCCAGAGCTATGGCGACTACATGGCCGACCCGGCGCTGGAGCAGTACCACTTCATCGGCAAGGACATCGTCACGTTTCACACGCTGTTCTGGCCCGCCATGCTCCACTTTAGCGGCCGCAAGACGCCCAACAAGGTTTTCGTGCATGGCTTTCTGACCGTCAACAACGGCGAGAAGATGAGCAAGAGCCGCGGCACCGGGCTGGACCCGCTCAAGTACCTGAGCCTGGGCATGAACCCCGAGTGGCTGCGCTACTACCTGGCCGCCAAGCTCAACGGGCGCAACGAGGACATCGACTTCAATGCTGATGATTTCATGGCGCGGGTGAACAGCGATTTGATCGGCAAGTTTGTCAATATTGCGAGCAGAACGGCGCCATTCTTCAGCAAGTACTTTGCCAACCAAATGCAGCGTATAGAAATGACGTTGTTTCAAGGTATTCCTGTGCCTGCACTCACTGGCGGCTTTACCCTTGCGTTGCAAAAGGGCGTTGAAATCAAAGCAGCGTACGAAGCCAGAGAGTTCAGCAAGGCGATTCGGCTTATCACGGAGGTGGCTGACGCGTTGAACAAGGAGTTCGATGGATTCAAGCCTTGGCTGCTCGCCAAGACGCAAGACTCGGAACCTGAGACGCGGGAGAAACTTGCGCAAATCTGTGCGACGTCCATGGCGGGCTTTAAAGCCTTGACCATTTTCCTCAAGCCCATCCTGCCTGCACTGGCAGCTGAGGCAGAGCGCTTTCTCAACTGCGCGCCACTGATTTGGAGCGACATCGAGCCGCCGCTCACCCCTGAGAAGTTCATTCCGCCAGGTCACAAATTCAACGATTTCAAGCCATTGATGCAGCGCGTCGATGCCAAGCAACTTGATGCATTGTTTGAGGCACCAGCCCTTGGTGAACCTGAACAGTCTGCTGCTGAACCTATAGCACCTGGTGGCCAGGCGCTAGCCCCTATGATAGGCATCGACGAGTTCGCCAGAATCGACCTGCGCATTGCAAAAATCGTCCACTGCGAAGCTGTGGAAGGCTCGACCAAGCTGCTGCGTCTGACGCTCGATGTCGGCGAAGGAAAGACCCGCAACGTCTTCAGCGGCATCGCCAGCGCCTACCAGCCTGAAGACCTTATCGGCCAGTTCACCGTGATGGTGGCCAATCTGGCGCCGCGCAAGATGAAGTTCGGCGTGAGCGAAGGCATGGTGCTGGCCGCCAGCCACGCCAACGAGAAGGCCCAGCCCGGCATCTACATCCTCAATCCCTGGCGGGGTGCCGAGCCCGGCATGCGCGTGCGCTAGCGCTTGCCGGACCTGGCCTGTCGACGCTGGACGGCGCTGAGAATCCCACGCAAGATTTCGATCGGCGGCGGCGGACACCCGGGCACCACCACATCGACCGGAATGACGTTCGCTACTCTGCCGCAACTGGCATAGCTTTCGCCGAAGATACCGCCCGTGCCGGCGCAGTCGCCGACCGCGATCACCAGCTTCGGCTCCGGTGTGGCATCAAAGGTGCGCCGCAGCGCCTCTTCCATGTGGCGCGATACCGGCCCGGTCACCAGCAGCATGTCGGCGTGGCGCGGGCTGGCGACGAACTTGATGCCCAGCCCCTCGATGTTGTAGTAGGGGTTGCTGAGCGCGTTGATCTCCAGCTCGCAGCCATTGCAGGATCCGGTATCGACTTCGCGTATGGCCAATGCCTGGCCGAGAATGTCGAGGATGTCGTGGTGGATGCGTTGAATGACTGCGCCTTCAGCGTCGTCAATGTCTGGCGCCGGCTCGGTGACGATGCCGGTCCGGACGATCTGTTTGAGTATGTGCCACATCAGAGGTCGTGCCCCGAATAGCTCAGGTTGAAGGACTTGTTGATCAGCGGAAAGTCGGGAACGATATTGCCAATCATGGCATGCTCGAGTACCGGCCAGTTCTGCCATGACGGGTCGTGACAATGGCAGCGCACAATGCGGCCGTCCTCCCCAACTTCTAGTGCGACAAAAACCTCGCCCCGCCAGCCTTCCACCCAGCCGGCACCAATGGACGCGACTGCTGCAGGCTGCAGTTCAGCACGAGTGCCACCGCCTGGCAGGCCGGAGCAAATGACACCGATGAGCCTCAACGACTCCAAGGCCTCTTCGAAGCGGACCGTGACCCGCGCGGCGATGTCGCCGCTGCTGTGCGTGGCCATCGCAACCTCGAACTGATCGTAGGGCGCCCACTCGCGGCCGCAGCGCAGATCGGCCGACTGCCCACTGGCACGCCCTGCCAGGCCCGTAAGGCCAAGTTGGACAGCCAGTTGTGGCGTCACCCGCCCCGTGGTGAGGAGCCGGTCTTGCAGGCCGGCGTGCTCGTCGTAAACGGCTTTCAGCACCCGCACCTCTCGCTCGATTTCGTCGCACTGCTGGCGTATGCGATCGAGCATTGACGGCGCAATGTCGGTCGCGACACCGCCGGGCACCACGGCGTCCATCATCAGGCGATGCGCGAAGGCCTCTTTGGACAGGCGCTGCCAATCCTCGCGCAAGCGCGAGAACTGCGCCAGGCCGAAGGCCAGGCCCGCATCGTTACCCAAGGCGCCCAGGTCGCCCAGGTGATTGGCCACACGCTCACGCTCCAGCATCAGCGCGCGCAGCCAGGTCGCCCGGACAGGGATCTCACAGCGCCAGGCCGATTCGAGCGCCATGCAGTAAGCCCAGGTGAAGGCCACTGTGGTGTCGCCCGACACGCGCCCGGCGAGCCGGTAGGCGTCGAGCGGCGCCAGTTCGGTGAAGCGTCGCTCGATGCCCTTGTGCGCATAGCCCAGGTGTTCTTCCAGCCGCAGCACCTTCTCGCCGACGACGGAGAAGCGCCAGTGGCCGGGCTCGATAATGCCTGCATGTACCGGCCCGACGGCGATCTCGTGCACCCCGTCGCCTTCGACGCGCACGAAGGGATAGTCGGCAGGCAGTGTGCCCGCGTTGGCCGGCTGAGGTTGGGCCTCGTGCTGCAATGGCGCTGGTCCGGGCGACCACAGACCGTGGTCCAGCCACGGGCGGTTGTCGCGGCTGCCCTCGGCATGAAGACCCGACAAGTCGGCCATCGCGCGCTGCATCCGCGCCGCACACGGGAACACGGCTGCCAGATCCGGAAAACTTTGTGTTGCGTCGTCGAGCCGCAAGTCGACCCAGACCAAACCCTCTAACACGGCATAGGCTGCACACGCCACCATTCCCTGTTCCGCGCCGCGGCGGTCCACGCCCCAGACCGAGACCAGTCGGCCCCCGGCATCGGCGACGGTGCGCGCCATGGCGCTCCAGGCGGCATGACGTAGCGTCCCATGCCAGATCGGCAATGGCGCCGGCAGGCGCCGCAATTCGAGTCCGAGTTCCGACAGCACCATAAGGTCAGTTCCCCAGCATGGCAGCCGCCTGGCGATACCAGATGTTGAGATAAGGCGGAATGTACAGGCCCAGCATCAGCCCGAGTCCCAGGTGAACGAACACCGGAATCAAGGCCGGTGAATGTGCCAGGGGCTTCACGTTGGTCTCACCGTACACCATCGGGAGCACACGGCTGAAGATCGACGCAAAAGCCACGCCCAGCGCAATCAACAACAACGGCGTCGCCCAGGGCTGCAAGCGCATCGCGGTCGTGACGATCAGGAACTCGCTGGCAAAAATCCCGAATGGCGGCATGCCCAGAATGGCCAAAGCGCCGAGCATCAGGCCCCAGCCGACCGTCGGGCTGACCCTGAGCAGACCGCGGATGTTTTCCATGATCTGGGTGCCCGCCTTCTGCGTCGCGTGTCCGACGGCAAAGAAGATCGCAGACTTGATCAGCGAATGCACCGTCATGTGCAGTAGGCCGGCAAAGTTGGCGATCGGGCCGCCCAGGCCGAAAGCAAATGTCATCATCCCCATGTGCTCAATCGATGAGTAAGCGAACATGCGCTTGACATCTTTCTGCCGGACCAGGAAGAACACAGCTGCCACGACCGACAGCAGACCGAAGCCGATCATCAACCGACCGGTCAGTTGATTGCTGTGCAACGCGCCATCGGTCAGGACCTTGAAGCGAAGGATCGCATAGAGTGCGACGTTGAGCAGCAGCCCCGACAGCACTGCAGATACCGGCGTCGGGCCTTCAGCGTGCGCGTCGGGCAGCCAGTTATGCACCGGCACCAGACCGACCTTGGTGCCGTAACCGATGAACAGGAAGGCAAAGGCCAGCGTAATGATGTTCGGACTGAGTTGGCCTTTTACCGCGTCAAGGCTGGTCCACAGCAGGGCGCCGCCTTCAGGGCCGATGACCTTGTCGGCCGCCATGTAGAGCAGTACCGTGCCGAACAGCGCCTGGGCGATACCGACACCACACAGAATGAAATATTTCCATGCGGCCTCCAGGCTGGCCGCCGTCCGATAAACGCTCACCAGCAACACAGTGGTCAGTGTGGCGGCTTCCATCGCGACCCAGATAATGCCCATGTTGTTGGTCGTCAGCGCCAGCAGCATCGTGAAATTGAACATCTGGTACATGCTGTGATACAGGCGCATGCGCGGTGGGGTCATCCTCCCGTGGTCTTGCTCGATACGCATGTAGGGACGCGAGAAGATCGAGGTGGTCAGACCCACGAAAGCGGTCAGAGTGACCAGGAAAACGTTGAGCGCGTCAATATAGAACTCGCGGTTCCACACCAGCATCGGGCCATCCTGGATGATCTGCACCGTGAGTACGCAGGCGGCAACGAATGTACACAGGCTGATGGCGACGTTGATGTCACGCGCATGGTCACGGTGGCCGACCAGTGCCAGCAACATCCCCCCGGCCAGCGGGACGGCGAGCAGGAAGGCCAAAGCGTTCAATTCGAAGCTCAACTCAGTCTTCCTTCAGTTTCTCGAGGTGGCGGATATCCAGGCTGTCGAATTGTTCGCGAATCTGGAACATGAACACACCCAGGATGACCACGCCGATCAGCACGTCGAGCGCGATGCCAAGTTCGACCACCATGGGCATGCCGTAGGTGGCGGCGGTAGCGGCGAAGAACAGGCCATTCTCCATAGCCAGGAATCCGATCACCTGCGGCACCGCCTTCGCACGCGTGATCATCATCAGAAACGACAACAGCACGCAGGCCAGCGCAATGCCCAACGTGCCGCTGGCCAGCGTCGACGACAGCTGCGAGATTGGCAGCGCGAGGTTGAAGGCGAAAATCACAATCACAATGCCAATCAGCATGGTGGTCGGGATGTTGATCAGCGTCTCGATGTCCCAGCGGATATCGAGACGATCGATAACACGGTGCAGCAGATAAGGAATCAACAGCACCTTGAGCGCAACGGTCAAGCCGGCCGACAGGTACAGTTGGTGCTGGTGCGTCACATAGCCGACCACCGCGGTGGCCAGCGCCAGCGTCGCCCCCTGCATCGTGAACAGGTTGATCAGCGACACAATGCGGCGCTGCGAGATCATTGCGAACACGAGCATCAGCAGCATGGCGCCGAGCAGGTTGACAAACTGGGTCAGCAGGATGCTCATTTCAATGGCTGAGAAGCAGGTGCACCAGCATGCCGATGACCGCCAGCAAGAAGGCTGTGGCAAGGAACTCCGGCACCCGGAAGATGCGCATCTTGGCGCTTAGTGTCTCCAGCAAGGCCAGCAGGAAGCCGCCGATGGCGAGCTTGAGAACAAGCGCAGGCAGTGCCAGCAGCATGACCACAGGCGCCTGCGCTTGCGCAACGCCCCAGGGGAAAAACAACGCCAGGCCGATGCAGGAGTAGGCAAACAGCTTCAGGCTCGCAGCCCATTCCAGCAGCGCCAGATGGCGGCCCGAGTACTCCAGAATCAATGCCTCATGGATCATCGTCACCTCGAGGTGCGTGGCGGGGTTGTCGACCGGTATGCGCGCGTTCTCCGCCAGCGACACCATCGTGAAAGCGACACCGGCCAGGGCCAGCCCGGGGTAGATCGTCAGTTGGCGGTGGGCCAGCGTTTCAACGATGGTGGTGAGGGAGGTCGACTTGGAGATCAGCGAGGCTGAGAACAGCACCATCAGGAGCGCCGGTTCGGCGAGAAACCCGATCAGCATCTCGCGGCGCGCGCCCATGGTGCCGAAGGCAGTGCCGACGTCCATCGCGGCCAGCGACATGAACACCCGGGCCAGGGCGAACAGGCCGACCAGCGCGATCGCGTCAGCCGCGGCCGCAAGCGGCAGGTCGGTGGATAGTGTGGGGATGATGGCGCAGGCCAGCGTCATGCAGCCGAACACCACGTAGGGTGCGGCGCGGAACAGCCCGGATGCGTGGTCTGCGACCGTCGACTCCTTGTTGAACAGCTTGTGCAGCATCCGGTATGGCTGCCAGATGCTGGGTGCGGACTTGTTCTGCAGCCGGGCCCGCCATTGGTTGACCCAGCCCGTCAGCAGCGGCGCCAGCGCGACCGCTATCACGATCTCGAGAAATTGCGACAGGAATCCGGTGATGTTCATGCCAGATTCATTGCATCACCACCAGCAGCGTGGCAATCAGTGTCACGAAGCTGTACAGCAGGTAGACGGAGATACGGCCCTGTTGCATCACGCCAAACAAGCGCGCGAGGTAGTTGACCAAGTCGATGATCGGGACGTAGAGCCAATGCCAGAAGTGGTCGTCGATCGTGACGCGGTAGTGCGGCTGTTCGTCGAACGGCGTCGGCAACTCGCGCTTCATCCGGAAGAAGGGGTCGAAGATCTGGCGGATCGGCTGGCCGAAGCCCTCGGCCGTATCCTGCATGCGTGCAGTAACCCACGGGAAGCCGCAGGCCCAAGGCAGGCCGCGGCGCATCCGCCCGTGGTAGAAAATACGCACCAGCAGATACGCGAGCGCAAAGCTCGCCAAGATGCCGAGCAGGAAAATCGCCGGTCCGTAGCTTGCCTGCTCCGGGCTGCTCGGCGCCAACAGCCAAGTGCTGGCCGCCACCCTGGCACCCAGGCCTGAGTGGACAAGCTGCTGCGTCACCGGATCGATCAGTTGAATGAACTGCGTCGGCAGGAGGCCGAGCGCGACGCAACCGACCGCCAGCCACACCATCCCGGCGCGCTCCCAACGGCCGGCATCGCGGGCATGAGCGAGCTTGTCCTCGCGTGGCTGGCCGAGGAAGATCACACCGAAGAACTTGACCATCGTGTAGCCGGCCAGCGCAGCAACCAGAACGATCAGCGCGGCGACCACAGGAATCAGCATCGTCAGTAACGGCACCGGCAAGCCTGTCGTGAACAGGAAGCTCTGCAGCAGCAGCCACTCCGACACGAAACCGCCGAGTGGCGGCAGGCCGGCACTGGCCAGCACGCCAAGCAACATGAGCCAGCCGACCCAGGGCATGGTCCGGATCAGTCCTCCGAGCTTGCCGAGGTTTCTCTCCGACGTGGCGTGCAGCACGCTGCCGGTGCCGAGGAAAAGCAGGCTCTTGAACCAGGCGTGACTGGCAACGTGATAGAGCATGGCCGTCAGGGCCAGCGCGGCCAGGGGTTTCATGCCGTAGCACGAGAAAATCAGCGTCAGCCCCATGCTGACGAACAGCAGCCCCATGTTCTCGATCGACGAATAGGCCAGTAGCCGCTTCATATCGGTCTGCACGGCGGCAAACACCACGCCGACCATCGCCGTGGCCAGGCCCACGGCCAGCAACAGCCCACCCCACCACCACAGCCGCAAGTGCAGCAGATCCAGGGACACGCGCAACAAGCCGTAGATGGCAGTGTTGAGCATGACGCCGCTCATCATTGCCGACACGGGAGACGGCGCGGCAGGGTGCGCCTCGGGCAGCCACACGTGCAGTGGCAGGACGCCGGCCTTGGCGCCGAAACCGAACAGCGCGAGCATGAAGCCGACCGAGGCCCAGAACGGCGTCAATGCCTGAGCCCGCATGTTGCCGAAAGTGTAGTCGCCGGTGTTGGCCTGAAGCACACCGAAGCACAGCAGGACCGCGAGCGCGCCGATGTGCGCCATCACGATGTAGAGGTAGCCGGCGCTGCGCACCTCCGGGATGCGGTGATTCGCGGTCACCAGGAAGAACGACGACAACGCCATCGTCTCCCACATCACCATGAACGAGTAAGCGTCGTCGGCCAGCACGACGCCCGCCATGCTGGCCAGGAAGACGTGATATTCCAGACACAGCAGGCCCGGCGGCGTGCCCTCGCCCTTGCGGAAGTAGCCCGCCGCGAACACGGAAATGCCCGCCCCTGCACCGCCAATCACCATCAGGAAGTAGGCAGAAAGGCTGTCCAGTCGCAGATGGAATGGCAGCGCCGGCAGACCGATGGGGAGCACGGCAATCTCGGGCGTGCCCCCCAGCGCGCCCAGTGCGAGGCCGAAGAGCGCCAGCCCGAGCAGTCCACCGATCGGAAAAAGCACTCGGGCCACCAGGACGAAGCGACGCAGGATGAACAAACCGGCCACGCCCACAAGCAGCCAGGCCGCCACGACCATGAGCATCCAGTCAAGCCTGAGCCATTGTTCGAAGAAGGCCAGACTGCTCACTGGCTCAGCCCCTGCGATGCCCCGCGGGCCGTTTGGCGGGAGGTGACGCTACGCGGTCTGGGATAGCCTCCGTCCGCCGGGAAGCAGGCTCGTCGGCGGGTTGGGCATCGCCGGTAGACAACCCACTGCCTACGTACTGGACGCCGTGTTGAGCGAGGTAGTCACGGATGAGCTGGCGCACCACTTGGGATGGCGTCAAATCCTGCTGGGCGCAGAGACCCTCGAACGCGCTCTTCTTGTTCGGATCGATGAGCAGAGTCAGTCGCGCAGTCTTGAGTTCCATGAAGCCTCAGGGTGACAATGCTATTATCATACAAGACGCATTGTACGCAAATGCCGCATGTCTCACGAGCGCATAAAGTCATCCGTTTTTCAACGCCAGAGTAACCATCGTTAAACGCGATAAATCATTGGCCGGGGCCGCGGTATGGCCGACCCGCCCTAGCGACTTTTTGACCAGCTCGCGTGAACTGCTTTTGGGGCCTCCTGGACCTAGCGCTGGCGATCAACAAAATCAACGTAACGATGGTCTTGCGAGTCACCTGCCCGTCAGGCCGAGGCTACAGGTGGTGGATGAACTGCTCCGGGCGAGAGTGATCTCAGCAAGCTCAACCGGTGCTGCCGCCGAGGCTTGCGGCGCATCAGATCACAACGTGAGTCAGGGGCGCCCGGAGCGCTGAAACACGCAGCGGGCCGTTTCTCAATGCGTGCTGTCGCTCAGTTCGGGCCGCCCCGGTTCTCGGGTGCCTGCGGGTCCGACATGGAACCGGTGCGCAGCACCTTGTAGTCCATATTGAACGTGACCGTGAACACCATCGAGGTATTGGGCGGCTGCAGATAGCGCCAGTCGTAGTCCACCTCCTGCTTGAGAGGGTACGGCGTGATTTTTGCCGGCTTGCCCAGCATCTTGCGCACGTCTTCCATCATCATGCCGGGCTGCACCTTCGCGAAGTTCTCGGGCGTCAACACCTGGCGCAGCGCGCTCATCTTGCCGTCGGGCCCGATCGTGATCATGTAATTCTTGTATCCGGCGGGCTGGCGGTCGTACTCGAAAATTCGCCCGCCGTCGGCCGCGGCCCAGACCTTTTCAGGCTCGCCAAACCGGGCGCGCACGTCGGCCTCGTTCGATACGCCTTCCTCGAGCTCGCTGATGTGCTGCGGATCGCAACCCACCAGAGCGATCAACGCCGACAGCAGTCCCATGATGCAGATCCCCCTCCGTATTCTGGTCGCCATGCCTGCCCCGGTAAAATCAGCCAAAGAGGTCAAGTTTATGCATATCTTCCGTCGTCCCGACTACGAATCCGAAATCACCCAGTTCCTCCACAAGCTGAAAACCGACAAGCCCGGCACGGAAGCGGGCCAGCTGGCCGGGCGCGCGCTCCTGTGGGACAAGAACGTGGACCGCAGCGCCCTGGCGGAGTACCGGGAGGCCCGGGTGCCGCAGCAACCCTATGTCTATCAACCGACACCGGATACGTTGCCTACCAGTCCAACGCGGGTGAACCCTTGACACTCCTTGAGCGCTGACGAACTGATGGCTCCGTCCGTCGATACGGCCACGCTCGAGGCGCCCGCCGGCGCCGAACTGGCCGCCATGCCGCAGGTGATCGACCAGGTCGCGCTGGCCCGGCTCTATGGCGAGCCGCTGTTTGCCATGCCGCAGGACCTGTACATCCCGCCGGATGCGCTGGAGGTGTTCCTGGAGGCGTTCGAGGGGCCGCTGGACCTGCTGCTGTACCTGATCCGCCGGCAAAACTTCAACATACTCGACATCCCGATGGCGGGCCTGACGCGCCAGTACCTCGCCTATGTGGACGAGATCCGCGGCCGCAACCTGGAGCTGGCAGCCGAATACCTGCTGATGGCAGCGATGCTGATCGAGATCAAGTCGCGCATGCTGCTGCCGCCGAAAAAAGTGGCACAGGGCGAGGAGCCCGAAGATCCACGCGCCGAGCTGGTGCGCCGCTTGCTCGAATACGAGCAGATGAAGCTGGCCGCGGCTCGCCTCAATGCGATGCCGCAGTTCGGTCGCGACTTCCTCAAGGCCGAGGTCTACATCGAGCAGGCGCTGCAGCCGCGCTTTCCGGACGTCAACGTGGTGGATCTGCAGGATGCATGGCAGGGCATCATGAAACGCGCCCGGCTGGTACAGCGCCACAAGATCAGCCGCGAGGAGCTTTCGGTGCGCGAGCACATGAGCATCGTGCTGCGTCAGTTGCAGGGCCGCAAATTCGTGGAATTTGAAAACCTTTTCGACCCCGCCAAAGGCATACCGGTACTCGTCGTGACCTTCATCGCGCTGCTCGAACTGGCCAAGGAAATGCTGATCGAGGTGACGCAGGCGGAAGCATATGCGCCGATTTACGTGCGCCTGGCCTACTCGCTGGCCTGAGGCACGGCGGCATGCGCCTGACGGCGCACCCCCTCAGAGCAGTTCCGCTGTCGGGTCCCGTCCCATGAGGGCGGCGACGGCCGCAGCGGGGCGTATCCGGCCATCCAGCAGAGCCACCACGCTTTGCGCAATGGGCATCTCCACCCCAAGGCTGTGCGCGCGTTGCACCACGGTGCGCGCGCAGTAAACGCCCTCGGCCACATGGCCTAGCGAATCCACCGCCTGGCGCAGCGTATTGCCCTGCGCCAGCAGCAGTCCGACCTTGCGATTGCGTGAGAGATCGCCAGTGGCGGTGAGTACCAGGTCTCCCAGGCCCGACAGGCCCATGAAGGTGTCGTGCCGGGCACCCAGTGCCATACCCAGACGCGTCATCTCCGCCAGACCCCGCGTAATGAGCGCCGCGCGCGCGTTGAACCCCAGTCCCAGACCGTCGCACAGGCCGGTGGCAATCGCCAGCACGTTCTTCACCGCACCACCGACTTCCACACCCGTGACGTCCTCATTCACATAGACGCGCAGGGCCGAACTGTGGAACGCCTCGACCAGCGCGTCGCGCACGCTCGCGTGCGCGCTGGCGGCCACCAGCGCGGTGGGCTGGCCGCGCGCCACCTCGAGTGCGAAGCTCGGGCCGCTCAATGCGCCAGCTATCAAACCAGGAGCAACTTGTTCCCTTACTTCATGGGCCAACAATCCAAATGACTGCGTATCTGCGCTCTCGAATCCTTTGCACAGCCAGGCCACGGGCGTCGCGCAGGAATGAAGCTGCGAGAGCAAGCCGCGCAAGCCCGACATTGGCGTCGCGATGATGACCAGGTCCTGCCCCTGCACAGCGGCGTCCAGCGACCCGGCGCGCACCTCCAGCGAGTCCGGCAAAGCGACGCCTGGCAGGTAGCGGTCGTTCACGCGCTGCGCCTGCAGGCTCGCGGCCTGCTTGGCGTCGCGCGCCCACAATGTGACCTGGTGGCGCGCCAGCGCGTTTTTGCAGGTACTGATGGCCAGCGCAGTACCCCAGGAGCCAGCACCGAGAATTACTATTTTCATAGCATCTCGCGTAGATGGGGTATGGGCTAGCGGCCTATATTGCTTAAGAATTACTGCGTGACGGCCGCCGGCGCGTGTTCGGCACCATTGGTTTGGGCCTGTTGCTGTTCGTACATCGACTGGAAATTGATCTCCGACAGATGCACCGGTGGGAAGCCGGCACGCTGGATCAGGTCCGCCACATTGCCGCGCAGGTACGGGTACACGATTTGCGGGCAGGCAATGCCCAGGATCGGACCAGTCTGCTCGGCGGGCAGGTTGCGCAGCTCGAAAATGCCGGCCTGGCGGGCCTCGACCAGGAACACGGTTTTCTCCTTGATCTTGGTCTGCACTGTGGCTGTCACGGTCACCTCGAACAAGCCCTCACCCACAGGGGAGGCGTCCACCCCGAGCTGGATGTCCACGGTGGGCTGCTCCTGGTCGAGCAGGATGGCCGGCGAGTTCGGCTGCTCCAGCGAGGCCTCCTTGAGGTATACGCGCTGGATCTGGAATACAGGGTTCTGGTCAGCCATGGGTTTCTTTCAGGTCAAAAAAGCAAGGCCCACAGGGAACGGTTCTCCCCGGCGGGCGGTGAAGTGCTACGGGCTATCGATGCAATTATCTCAGGTGAGTCCGCCGGACTCAGGCGGCGTTGAGCAGCGGCATCAGGCCGCCCTGGCCATCGAGCGCCATCAACTCGTCACAGCCGCCCACGTATGTCGGTCCGATAAAGATCTGCGGCACGGTACGCTGCCCCGTGATGTCCATCATGACCTTGCGCTGGCGCGGGTCTTCATCGACACGGATCTCGTCGATCTGCGCGACGCCTTTGGACTTAAGGATCTGTTTGGCTCGAATGCAGTAGGGGCAAACGGCGGTGGTGTACATCTTGACGGGTTGCATGGTGCTGTTTTGCGGGCTTTCAGGTGTTTTGAACAGGCAGGTTAGCGTCTTTCCAGGCTTTGAGGCCGCCGCCCAGCGCTTGAGCCTGCTCATAACCGAGTTTCTTGGCCGCGGCGATGGCGCGGTTGGAGCGCGTACCGGTGGCGCACACCAGGATCAACGGCACGGTCTTGTTTTTCACGGTCTCGGTCAGTTTTTTCTCAATCTCGCCGAAAGGCACGTTCTTCGAGCCCCCAATGTGGCCTGCGGCGAATTCTTCGGGTTCGCTGACATCGACCACTACGGCGCGCTCGCGGTTGATCAGCTGCACAGCGCCAGCGGGGTCCAGTCCGCCCCCGGTCGCACCCTTTAGCAAGGGCCACACCAGCATGCCGCCCGAGGCCAGCGCCACGCACAGCAGCATCCAGTTGTCGATAATAAATTTCACTTGAGTCCTTGTTGGTCGCCAGGGGTTTGGCCCGTGATTTTAGAATGTAGGGCTGTGCACCGGAATTTCCGCTGAATTTACAAGGGCCCCATGTACAAACTGGTACTCGTTCGCCATGGCGAATCCACCTGGAATCTTGAAAACCGCTTCACCGGCTGGACCGACGTCGACCTGACCGACACCGGCGTCGAGCAGGCCAAAACGGCGGGCCGGCTGCTGCGCGCCGAGGATTACGAATTCGACGTAACCCACACCAGCGTGCTCAAGCGCGCCACTCGCACGCTCTGGCATTGCCTGGACGAGATGGACCGCACGTGGTTGCCGGTAGTGCACAGCTGGCGCCTGAACGAGCGCCACTACGGCGCCTTGCAGGGCCTGAACAAGGCGGACACCGCCGAGAAATACGGCGACGCGCAAGTGTTGACCTGGCGGCGCAGCTATGACACGCCCCCGCCGGCACTGAAGCCGCAAGACCCGCGCAGCGAGCGTGGCGACCTGCGCTACGCCAAGCTCAAGCCCGGCCAGGTGCCGCTGACCGAATGCCTGAAGGACACGGTGGCACGTGTGATGCCGTTCTGGGACGAGGCCATGGCACCCGCCATCAAGGCTGGGAAACGCATCCTCGTGGTGGCGCACGGCAACTCGATCCGCGCACTGGTGAAGTACCTCGATGGCATCTCCGACGCGGACATCGTCGGCCTGAACATCCCCAACGGCATCCCGCTGGTGTACGAGCTCGATGCCGACTTGAAACCGCTGCGCCACCATTACCTGGGAGATGCTGATGCCGTGGCCCGGGCCGCCGCTGCGGTAGCCTCTCAAGGTAAAGCCCCGGTAAAGGTTTGAGACCCTTTTTGCAAAGGCGTCAGTAGCCGCGGAACCGTTACAGTAGGCGGTATTCCAAGGTGTATATTGGGATTTAAAGGTTTTTTTCTATGCGTCATAAACTGAAGATTGCGGGCTGGATTTCGATTGGCGCGATGGCTGGGGCGCTGACCACCGTTTCACTGCAAACGGTCGCCCGCGGTTCGCTGGCGCCGTTGCCGCTGGAGGAGTTGCAGCAACTGGCTTCGGTCTTCGGCATGATCAAGACCGATTACGTCGAGCCTGTCGATGAGAAGAAGCTGATCTCGGACGCCATTTCGGGCATGGTCTCGGGGCTCGATCCGCATTCCCAGTATTTCGACAAAAAGTCGTTCAAGGAATTCCGTGAAGGAACGACCGGCAGGTTTGTCGGGGTGGGTATCGAGATCACGCAGGAGGATGGCCTCGTCAAAGTGGTTTCGCCCATCGAGGGCTCGCCCGCCTACAAGGCCGGGATCAAGCCCAACGACCTGATCACCAAGATTGACGATACGGCTGTCAAGGGCCTGTCGCTGAACGACGCCGTCAAAAAAATGCGCGGTCAGCCGAACACCAAGGTCACGCTCACGATCTTCCGCAAGGACGAGAGCCGCACCTTCCCTGTCACCCTGACACGCGAAGAGATCCAGACACAGTCGGTGCGCGGCAAGGTGGTCGAACCTGGCTATGCCTGGATTCGTATCAGCCAGTTCCAGGATCGTACGGTGGATGACTTCGTGAGCAAGGCCGGAGAAATCTACAAGCAGGACCCCAACATCAAGGGGCTGGTGCTGGATTTGCGCAATGACCCTGGCGGCCTGCTCGATTCGGCCGTGGCGATTTCGGCCGCGTTCCTGCCCTCCAACGTCCCTGTCGTCTCGACCAAAGGCCAGTTACCAGAGAGCAATTTTACCTACAAGGCGTCGCCCGAGTTTTACCAGCGCCGTAGCGGCGCCGACTCACTCAAGGGCCTGCCGGCGGGGCTGAAAACCGTGCCGCTGGTGGTGCTGGTGAATGAAGGCACAGCGTCCGCCAGCGAAATCGTCTCGGGCGCCCTGCAAGATTACAAGCGGGCCACCATCATGGGCGCCCAGACCTTCGGCAAGGGCTCGGTCCAGACCGTGCGCCCGCTCGGACCGGACACGGGCCTGAAAATCACCACCGCCCGCTACTACACACCCAGCGGGCGCTCCATTCAGGCCAAGGGCATCGTGCCCGATGTGATGGTTGACGAGACCGCAAAAGGCAATCTCTTCGCCGCCCTGACCACCCGCGAATCCGATCTGGCCCATCACCTCAGCAGTGGTCAGGGGCCGGAGGCCAAGGATCCGGCCCGCGAAAAGGCTCGCGACGAGGCGCGCAAGGAGCTGGAGCTCGAGATGCTCAAGCCGCAGTCGGAACAAAAGGTACCGGAACTTGGCAGCGAGAAGGACTTCCAGCTAGCCCAGGCCCTGAATGAGCTCAAGGGGATGCCCGTTATGGTCAGCAAGACCATGGTCGAACGCAAGGAAGAGAAGAAAGAGAATTGACCGACGATCAGCTGCTGCGCTACTCGCGCCATATCCTGCTCGACGAGATCGGCATCGAGGGGCAGGAGCGGCTCCTTGCAGCGCATGCACTGATCATCGGAGCCGGCGGTTTGGGCTCGCCCGTGGCGCTGTATCTTGCATCGGCCGGCGTCGGCCACATCACTCTCGTCGATGACGATACGGTGGATCTGACCAACCTGCAGCGGCAGATTGCTCACACCACGGCACGCATCGGCATGGCCAAGGTAGATTCGGCGATGCAATCGATTTTGGCGATCAATCCAGCCGTGATCGTCACCCCGGTGCAGGCGCGGGCCGATGCTGCGCTGCTGTCAGAGCTGGTGGCCTGCGCCGATGTCGTGTTGGACTGCTGTGACAATTTCGCCACCCGCCACGCCGTGAACGCGGCCTGCGTCAAGCAGGGCAAGCCACTGGTGTCGGGAGCCGCGATTCGCTTCGACGGCCAGCTCATGGTGTATGACCCACGCGACGCGCAATCAGCATGCTACGCGTGCATTTTCCCGCCCGACGATAACTTTGAAGAGGCACGCTGTGCCACCATGGGCGTGTTCGCGCCGCTGGTCGGCATCATCGGTACCATGCAGGCCGCCGAGGCGCTGAAGCTGCTGACCCAGGCGGGCCAGCCGATCACCGGTCGTCTCTTGATGCTGGATGCAAGATCAATGGAGTGGAACGCGATGCGGGTGTCGCGCAACGCAGCATGCGGCATCTGCGGCAGCGCCCACGCTTGAGGCACACGCTGAATGTAGCGGCTATTTGGCGCCAGCCGCGGGGCTGGTTGCGGCCGCCTGCGCCAGAACCTGTGCGCAATCCGCGTCCTTGCCCGGTCCAGGTTCCAGGGTCGCAGCCAATGCCAGTAATGGGTTGACCGCACCCAAGACCAGTGCAACCCCTGCTCGCCCCGCCAGCGCAGCCTTATCGGGCCCCGCGACCGGCGCTCCAAAACTGCCGGTAATTTCGAGCGGCGAACGCAGGCTGAGGATGCTACGGTCCTTGGGCTCCGGCTTGAGTACGATACCCAGCTTCTCATCCGCCAGATTGATGGTCCCGCTGCCTGTGATCAACGTGGTCGAGGTATCCAGCACAAGCGATCGGCTACTCATCAAGCCGTTCTTCACATCGAATGCGGCCGCCGCGCAGCGCAACAGCGCGGGCTTGTCCCCCACCACCAGGAATTTGATGATCTTGCCGCCATCCAGTCCCGCCTCTGCCAGCAACAAACGGCTGATCTGGCCCTTCCCCATGAGCAGCGCCACGCTGCCGGATGCCGAGCCAAGTACCTGGGCCGTCGAATTGCCACGACCTTGCAGATCCACCCGACCATGAAAGTTGCCAAGGCTGCTTTTGGTGAGTTCGATGGTGGGAAACAAACGGTTCAGCTGAATTGCGCGTGCCTGCAATTGCGCGCTCACCGATGCCGGCATCGTCTTGGCATCGATCCGGATTTTTCCGGCCAGCTGACCACCCGCCACGCCCAAACTCACTGGGTCCATTTGCAGAACCCCGTCGGCGAGTTGGACATGAACACTCATTCCGTCAAGTGGCAACGCCTTGATGTGACGAATGTTGGTGGCGGCGTACCAGACGTCCGCATCCATGAGCTTCAAGCGCTCGAAATCCAGCAGGCTTTTGGGCAACACCTTGTGCCCCGACTGCTTGACCGGCCCGGCGCGCACGGCATCTGGCGCGGCCGACGCGCCAATCAAGGGGCCAAGATCATTGAAGTCCAGTGTGCTGGACTTCAACTTTCCGTTCAAGATGGGGACGGCCTTTCCACGGTCATAGCTGAGGTCACCCGAAAGATCCGACTGGCCAAGCCGCCCCTGCATCTTGCTCACTGCCCACACGCCGTCTTGCTTGCGCAAACTTCCACGCAGCGCATAGGGCGGCGTGGAGGGCAATACCACGCCGAGCAAGGCATAGAGTTCGGCGAGACTGCGGCCATGAATGTCAAACTTGGCGTCCAGCCCCGCGAGCGTAGCCACACCGGTGATGGAACCGCTGGCCTTCAGAACTGTGCGACCTGCGGTGGCTTGAATTTCGACCGGAAAAGGTCGTGTGACCGAACTCAATTGCAGCACGCTCCCCGTGCGCCCCTGCGCCGTGAAGGCCTGTTTTGTCACCACCCCACGCGCCGTGTAAGACAGCGGCATCAGGGCGTTGGACGTCGTGTCCAAACCGAAATCAACGGCAATGTCCGTGCCTCTCGCACGGTCGATATAGTGCAGGGTGCCATTGTCAACCTGCAGCAGACCGATGTCGGGCACGGTGCTGCGATCGGAAGTATCTTTGCCCAGCGCCCATGTCCGCTTGCCATCCGGCTCTATCTGAAGCGACAGTTGAGGCTTGCGCAAGCTCACAAAGGGCAGATCGATCTTTCCGTGCAGCAAAGGCCAGAGCCTGATATCGAATTCAGCGGTCTCGGCCTTGAGCAGGTAAGGGTCACGTGCCCAGGCAGGGTTGGCGAATTCGACGCCTTGCGCAATCACACGAGTGGTCAATCCCGGTCGTATGTCAAGACGCCGTGTGATCTCGAACCGACGCCCTGTGAGCTCACTGACGTAGTGGTTGAGCGGACCGCGCAACAGATCCCACGGAAAGAAAACCACGATGATCGCCAGCACAACCACGATCGATGCCAGCCACGCAGGCCAGCGAATCCATGGGGATTTTAAGGATACCTTCACAAAGCTTTTCTCGTGATGAACGACCTGTTTACAGCGATTGCTTAACCCACTGTGCGGCAGGCGACATGCCCGGCCGGTCAGTCACGTTCACCAGTTCGTGTCAGTCCAGACTGACAAACATGATGCGTAGGCGTCGTCCTACAGAAAACCGACGTTCTGGCTGGCATCATGTATCGTCATCGCACGTTAAATTTCCAATCAAGTGCAAAACTTCGATCCAGTCCATGGACGTGTTGCACAGGAAAACCCTGGATAGATTCTGCCGTGTCATCGAGAACTTACATCGTTGAAGACAACGCGACCATTCGTGAAAATCTGGTTGGAACACTGGAGGAACTAGCGTGCGTCAAAGCGGTAGGCTTTGCGGAGACCGAGGACGAGGGCAAGAAATGGCTGATACAGAACGGTCAGGAATGGGACCTGGCCATCGTGGATCTCTTTTTGCGCCAGGGCAGCGGCTTGCGCGTGCTTGAAGCCTGCCGCGATCGTCACACCGACCAGAAGGTGGTGGTTCTCACCAATTACGCAACGCGTGACATTCGCAAGCGCTGCGCGCAACTGGGAGTCGATGCAGTTTTTGACAAGTCCAACGAAATCGATGCGCTGATTGAGTTTTGTATCGCCCTGGGCTCGCCGTCCGGCGCACCGATCAATCAATAAGCTTGTTTTTCAGCGCGTAGTAGGTCAGGTCGCTATTGGACGACAGGTTCATTTTTTCCATCAACCGGGTACGGTACGTGCTGACCGTTTTGACACTCAAGGACAGCGCCTTGGCAATGGCACCCGCTGTTTCACCCTTGGCCAGTTTCAGAAACACCTGAAACTCGCGCTCCGAGAGCTGTTCATGAGGCGCCGCATCGGTGTTGTGATTGAGTTGCTGCGCCAGCAGCTCGGCCACCGAAGGCGAGATATAGCGTCGGCCGAGTGCAATGGTTCGTATGGCATTCACAATTTCCAGCGGGTCGCACTGCTTGTTCAGATAGCCGCTGGCGCCCTGGCGAATGAGGTTCAAGGCGTAATGCTCCTCGGGATACCCACTGAGCACCAGCACACCGATGTCTGGTGCCTTGGCCCGGATCATGGCCAGCGCATCAATGCCGCTCTGGCCCGGCATGGACAGGTCCATCACCAGCACATCGATTTCGGTGGTGCGCACCAGGTCGATCGCTTCACGCCCACTGGCGGCCTCACCCACGACGCGCAAGTCCACATGATCGGAAAAGAACTGCCGCAGCCCAGACCGCACAATGGCATGGTCGTCAACGATTCCAATCTTGATCATCTCGCGTCTTTCGATGTGGTTTGCTCACCGATTATTCACGATTATCCGCGCTACCCACAGGAGACCCCTTATGCGATTGTTCGCCATGCCCAAGTTAGCAGTCAGCCTGCCCCTTGCAATCCTGGCAGCGTGTCTTCTGGTCGGGATCAATGAGGCCGGCTACAGGGGGTCCGTCTCGGCCATGCAGGACATGGTGCAAGCGCAGAAAGTCCGCATCGGACTCACCACGCTTCGGGAAATCATGCTGGACGCCGAAACCGGACAACGCGGATTTCTGCTGACGGGAGACCCGAAATACTTGAGCCCCTATGAGGCTGCGCAGGCACAGGTCAACCAGAACCTGACAAGCCTGCGCGATCTCTATGCGCGCGACCCGGTCGCACTCGCCGAATTCGACGAGCTGGCGCAGGACGTCTCCGGGAAATTGTCGGCCATGGCGGTGACGGTGCGCCTGCGCAAGCAGGGAAAGGAAGATGGCTGGAGGGCCGTGCTGCTCACCGACGTGGGCAAGGATCAAATGGATGGCATCCGAGTCCAGACCGCGAAGTTGATTGCGCATAGCGCGGGCAACGTGAGCCGCAATCGGGATCGGGTGGTGCGGGCGCTGCAGCTGTCGCGCATCGGCATCGCGCTCGTGGCCTTGATCGGTTTACTGGCGTTCTACATGTACCTGCTGCAGAGCAACGCCTTACGGACAGCTGGGGAGCGCGAGCAGGAATCGCTGAAAAGAGAGCGGGACCAACTGGAGCGGCAAGTACGCGAGCGCACCGAGAGCCTGGCGGCGCTGGCCTCCCACTTGCAGCAGGTGCGTGAGGAGGAGCGCAGCCACCTGGCCCGCGAACTCCATGACGAGCTCGGCTCGCTGCTGACAGCGGCCAAGCTGGATGTGGCGAGGCTCAAATCCCGACAGGCCAATGCAGCCCCCGACACCACAGAGCGCCTGCAGCATCTGACGGAGACGCTCAACGGCGGTATTGCACTGTCGCGCCGCATTATCGAAGACTTGCACCCCTCGTCGTTGTCACATCTGGGGCTGGTGGCTTCGCTCGAAATTCTGGCGCAAGAATTTGGCGAAAGATCGGGGCTCACCATCACCACGGATCTTGAGGCGGTCGAACTGGGTGGCGCGGCGCAACTCACAATTTACAGGTTGCTGCAGGAATCGCTGACCAATATCGGAAAGTATGCGCAAGCGCATAACGTCACCATCAGCCTGCAAAATTTCAACAGTTATGTCAACGTCGAAGTCAGGGATGACGGCAAGGGGTTCGACCCCGCCGAAAGCAGGCTGTCGAGGCATGGGCTTGCCGGCATGCGACATCGCGTCGAAGCGGGCGGCGGAAGCCTCACGGTAACTTCGCGACCAGGCAACGGGACCTGTATCTCCGCGGTGTTACCAAAGCACACAGACACAACCTGATCGCGAGTTTGTCAATGACGGCCGCTGCCTGTGTCGGTAAACTCCTACAACACTTCAGCGCGGCCGCTGACAAATGCACGGGGCTCTCACCGATGAATAACGCACGCCTGCAGCCTTAACCTTGGTTCAGGTGATTCAATAGTGAACACCTCATCAATGGGCACGACCCAGCAAGGAGATCTTCATGTTGCATTACGCCGTTGTTTTTCTGGTGATTGCATTGATTGCAGCCGTTTTCGGCTTCGGCGGCATAGTCGCCGGGGCTGTTGAGATTGCCAAGATACTGTTCTTCATCTTCGTCATCATGGCAATTGTCAGCTTCGTCATGGGTTTGCTCAGAAAGAGTTGACCCCACAGATTCCATTACGCATTAACTTCCCCAATAAAAGGACCAGACCATGACACACGAAACAAGCCATGCTTCAAAAACCACCGACCTACACGACGTTGCGAACACGGTGCAAAGTGTCGGTAGCCACATGCTGAAATCAGCCGGACAGGCGTACGGGGCGACGCGCAATCTGGCCGACACCTCGCTGGACCAGGCGCAAAGATTCGCCAGGCGCAGTCTGGATGCCGCATCAGATGCTGGCGCCAAGGCTCAAAAGACGCTTTCACGCTATGCGGACAATACGGGAGAGTACGTCGCCAACCAGCCCATGAAGTCCATGTTGATTTCTGCGGCGGCAGGCGCAGTGATCGCTGCACTGTTTTTTTCCGCGCGTCGTCGCAATGACAGGTAGACAGGCGGGGTCACGCGGGGTGTTTGGTAACCCCGCTGGTTGTAAGGTCCGCGTTGCGGGCCGCCGGCAACAATGACAGAAAGGAAATCGAATGAAAAATGTCACCCCAAAAGGTACTGACAGCTTGGTTTTGGACGAAGCTGCGTTGAAACGGGCGGGACAAACTCTTGATGACGCCGTCACGCCAAGTTATGGTCCCCATCGCCAGGCCATCATCAAATTGCTGAACGATGCGCTGGCGACGGAACTCATTTGCGTGCTCCGCTACAAGCGTCATCACTTTACCGCCGTGGGATTGGCGTCGCCCAAGATCGCAGAAGAATTCCTGGTGCACGCCAACGAAGAGACCGCGCATGGCGATCTGCTGGCGCAACGCATCACCCAGCTAGGCGGAGAGCCGGATTTTGCACCTGACACGCTCACGAAGCGCAGCCACGCGGCGTACGACGAATCAAAAGACCTCAAGGCGATGGTCCGGGCGAATCTGGTTGCGGAGCGTATCGCGATTGAGAGCTACACGCAGATGATCGGCCTGCTGGCTGACAAGGATCCCACGACGCGCAGGATGTTGGAGGGGATTCTGGCTCAGGAAGAAGAGCATGCGAACGAGCTTAAGGACTGGCTCGACCTCTAAACTCAAATCTCTTTATCCAATGTGCAAGCTGGTTGGCGTGGTGCCGCAAATTGGCGAGCTTTTCAAATTCAGCACTAACTCAAAACCACTCACTTGAAGGAACCATCATGAAATACGCTCGCGCCATCGCATTTGCCGCACTGACCGGCATCACGGCCCTCACCATGGGCTGCGCCGTCTCACGCGGTCAGGAAACCGTCGGGGCCTACGTGGATGATGCAACCATCACCACCCAGGTTAAATCCAAGTTCGTCGGGGATAGCGGTGTGGACGCTACCGCCATCAATGTCAAAACCTTGAACGGCACGGTCCAACTGTCTGGTTTCGCCAAGTCAAGTGCTGAAAAAGCCCGGGCAGTGAGCATTGCTCGCGGCGTCAATGGCGTGAAATCTGTGGACGACAGTATCCTCGTCAGGCCTTGATACCACGTCCACTCTGACGTAGCCACCGGAAGGCTGATCGCGACAGCAAGCGCGATCAGCCTTTTTTTGTCTCCGGTTTTTCATCCCTGTGTCTCATGGTGAAAATGTGCCGCGCGCCGGCAGGCATTAGGCAAAGCGGCATTTGCCACCACATCGCCGGCTCGCCGCTGCACGCGGGCCAGCAGCAACCTGTGAAGCTTCTCGATCTCCGGTGTAGTAAGGGCGAACAAGACTCGCCGGTTGATCGCGGTGCTCAACAACAATATTCGCGCAGATGCCTCGGCGCGCGGTATCCTTGACCCCGGCCTGCCGATCGTGGTCAGGACCCCATCTGAATGCTGCCACGAAAGGCCCCCATGCTCCTCGATCACTCGCTGACGCGTCGCCAATCGATTGCTGCTACCGGCACCGCGGCGCTACTGCTGACCTTGAGGGCCAGACCAGTGTTGGCGCAGAGTGCCTACCCCGCCAAGACGGTCACGTTCGTCAATACCTTTCCCCCCGGTGGCCCGTCGGACATCCTCGCTCGTTCGATCGCCAGCGTGCTGGGCACCACTCTCAAGCAATCCTTTGTAGTGGAAGACCGGCCCGGGGCCGCCGGCAACATCGGCGCCGACTATGTGGCTAGAAGCCAGCCCGATGGCTACACCGTGCTGTTTGGTATCGGAACCACCTTCACGGTCAATCCGTATCTCTACAAGAACATGCCCTTCAAGCCCGGCGACCTCAAGCCAGTCATGATCCTGGCCACCTCCGGACTGTTGCTGGGCGTGAACCCGTCCACGGGAATCAAGTCGATGAGTCAGCTTGTTGCGCGGGCGAAAACGAGATCGCTGAATTTCAGCTCCGGGGGCAACGGCAGTCCGGGCCACCTGGAGGTGGCGTTGTTCAACGAATTGACCAAAGCCAGACTCAATCACATTCCCTACAAGGGCAATTCCCCCGCCGTTAGCGCCGTGGTTTCGGGGGAAGTCGATGGCGGCGTCCTGGCCACCCCCGGCATGCTGCCTTTCGTGCAAGCCGGAAAAATAACGCCGCTGGCCGTGACGAGCCGCCAGCGCTCGCAACTGGCACCCGATATCCCCACCGTGGCCGAGGCCGGATACAAGGATCTGCTGCAGGAGGTGCTGTATGTCGCCATGGTGCCCGCAGCCACCCCCGAGCCAGTGGTGCAAATCCTGCAACGCGCCTTTGCCGAAGCACTGACACGCCCCGAAGCGCAAAAGCGCATGGCCATTCTGGACCTCCAGTTCGACGGCGCCACGGGCGTCGTCGCCGTCAAGCGTCTGCAGGAAGATTCGGATCGTTTCAGCCACATCATCCGGATCACCGGAATGAAAGTCGACTGAACGCAGTAGGGGGAAGACCTCATGAAACAACCCAATATCGTCTTCATCGTGGCCGACGATCTCGGTTACGCCGACCTTGGCTGCTATGGCGGGCGCGATGCCCTCTTCGGCCCCGTCTCGCCCGTGCTGGACGCTCTGGCGGCGAAAGGAATCAAGTTCACACAGGGTTATGCCAATTCGCCCGTGTGCTCGCCCACGCGCTTCGCGCTGATGACGGCGCGCTACCAATACCGTTTGCGCGGCGCCGCCGAGGAACCGATCAATAGCAAGAGCCGCGGGAGTGCCACGCTGGGCCTGCCGCCCGAACATCCGACGCTGCCCTCGCTCTTGCTCAGCGCCGGCTACCGCACCGCGCTGATTGGCAAATGGCATCTCGGCTACCTGCCGAACTTCGGCCCGCTACGCTCGGGCTACGAAGAATTCTTCGGACCGACATCGGGCGGTGTCGATTACTTCACCCATTGCGATTCCAGTGGCAGGCACGATCTGTGTTTCGGTGAAGAAGAGCAGCACCACGAGGGTTATCTGACGGATCTGCTGTCACGCCGTGCGGTGGACTACGTGGAGCGCATGGCGCAGCAACAGGCACCGTTCTTTCTGAGCCTGCACTACACCGCGCCGCACTGGCCCTGGGAGACGCGCGATGACGCGAGCAAGGCGCCGGCCATAAGGAACAACCTGTTCGACCTGGCGGGCGGCAATATCCATATTTACCGCCGCATGATCCATCACATGGATGAGGGCATCGGCTGGATCATGGCCGCGCTCGAAAAACATGGCGTCACCCGCAACACACTGGTGGTGTTCACCAGCGACAACGGCGGAGAACGCTTCTCGGACAACTGGCCCCTGGTGGGCGGCAAGATGGACCTGACCGAGGGCGGCATCCGCGTGCCCTGGATCGCCCACTGGCCGGCCATGGTCAAACCCGGCGGCAAGAGCGCGCAGCACTGCATGACCATGGACTGGTCGGCCACGCTGCTGGACGCTGCCGGTGCGCCAGCGCATCCGGATTACCCGCTCGATGGCGTGTCGCTGCTGCCGGTGCTGCGCGATGCGTCACACCATTTCCACCACCCGCTGTATTGGCGCATGAACCACCGCGGGCAGCGCGCGCTGCGCGATGGTGACTGGAAATACCTCACGGTGGATGGCAACGAGTACCTGTTCAATATCCCGGCCGACGAGCGCGAGCGCGCGAACCGTGCCCGGCTCGAACCTGAGCGCCTGGACGCCATGCGCACTGCCTGGCAGAGCTGGGAGGCCACCATGCCGCCGATTCCCGCGGACGCCACGGTCAGCCTGGGGTATTCATACAAGGATATGCCGCAACGCTGACCTTCGCGCCCAGCCATGGCGGCGCGAGCGTTAGCGGACCGGTGTCACGCGGCTCACCGGCCCCAATTCGAGGTCAGTGGCAGCTCGACCATACTTTTCGGACATGGCCCCAATCGAGATCGCGCCAGTGCTGCCCGAACGGGAACGGACCCGCAGGAATGTGTGACACCGGAAAATTGCCGAACCTCGCCTACTGGCCGAGTATTTCCTGGCGCAGTGCGTCGCGCAGGGCGGGATCCTGGTCAGGCATTGGCAGCCCTCACGCTGTGACGATCCAGCCTTCCAGCGGATCGAGATCCCGGGGAAGCCCGTAGCGTGGCGCGCCCTTTTCATGTTGGGTCTGGGCCCAGGCGGCTTGCAGCAGGCACAGCGTGGCGTCCAGGCAGTCGCCGCTGGCGTCGTCAACCAGCGCATCGCGCTGGGCGTGGGTCAGCTTCAGGGCCAGACCCAGCCGGCTCTGCCCGTGCTCCAGCGCCGTGATCAGATCCTTGCGTGGACGGCGTCAAGCAGGATGGCCGGTTCAGCGACATTCATCTTGGCCGGTTTGACGGGGATGAATGTGTTTGATTTGGTGGTTTAAGTGGTTGGCTCCTCGGGATGGTTGTCGTTGTTCTTGGCT
>JBDTCK010000106.1:0-65771 GCA_039923645.1 Rhodoferax sp. | reverse complement strand
GATAGACCTCGATGAAGGTCTTCCAGTTGTAGTTGCATTCGTGCAATTCCACCCGGTCCAGCACGTGGCCGGAAAAATCGAGAGCCGCCAGCGGCCCCATGTCGGCCAGATCCGCCGGGACGTCCCGGCCATTGGCCTCGAACAGCAGGCCATTCCATTGCTGCAACGGGTAATTGTTCAGGTTCAGGCAGGGGTCCTGCGCAAAGTGCGGCGCGCCCAGCAGCGTGCCGGCCGGGTTGGCGGTGCCACCGCTGTAGGTCCAGCGATGCAGCGGACACACGATGTTGCCGCCCGCACTGCCCGGCTGGCTGACCTGCAGCGAGCCGCGCTGCTTGAGGATAAGGGCCTGCCGGTGCCGGCATACGTTGGAGATCAGGGACACCCCTTGTGGCGTGCGCACCAAGGCGCGGCCTTCGCCCTCGGCGAGCAGGGTGTGGTAGTCGCCGATCTGGGGTACGGCGCATTCGTGCCCCACGTAACGCGGGCCAGGCTTGAAAATGGTGCCTTGCTCGCGCTGGTACAGCGCCTCGTCAAAATAGCTTGAAACTGGTAGTTGGCTTGCGGCCTGCTGCAGTTGAAGACTTAAATCAGTCACGATAGACCTGACCTAGAGACTCCCCCTATGAAGGGGCAGAAGGGTAGACGCTCAATCCATGGAGAGAAGCGCGGGAAGGGTGAGCCGGCGGCGCCGGAAAAAGGGTTGGACAACCCGAAAACAGAGGGCTCGATTGTACCCCGGGGGGTATCAGGAGCAGGCCCGCGCTCCCAAAGTCTAAAATTGAGGGTTTCGACGCGCCAACATCCCATGCCCAAGGCCCCAGTTCAGACCAAGACACCCGCCGCGCCCGCCAGTTACGAGGCGGCACTGGAGGAACTCGAACAACTCGTGAGCCAGCTCGAGTCGGGCAAGATGCCGCTGGAGCAGTTGCTCGGCGGCTACCAGCGCGGGGCCGAGCTTTTGAAGTTCTGCCGCGACAGGCTGGAGGCGGTGGAAAACCAGATCAAGGTGCTCGACGACGGTGTACTCAAGCCATGGACACAAGAGTGAGGCCGGTAGCCGGCGGCGTGAGGTCGCCCGACTTTGACCTGCGCGCCTGGAGCAGCGCGCATGTGGACCGGGTCGAGCGAGCCCTGTCGGGGTGGGTCGCGGCGGACGCTCCCGCAGGGCTGGGCGATGCGATGCGCTATGCGGTGCTGGACGGCGGCAAGCGGCTGCGACCACTGCTGGTGCTGGCGGCCTGCGAAGCCGTGGAAGGCAATGGCCATGCGGCATTGCGGGCGGCTTGCGCTGCCGAGCTGATCCACGCCTATTCGCTGGTGCACGATGACCTGCCGTGCATGGACAACGATGTGCTGCGCCGTGGCAAGCCGACGGTGCATGTCCGGTTTGGCGAGGCCAGTGCACTGCTTGCTGGGGACGCGCTTCAGGCGCTGGCGTTCGAGTTGCTCACGCCGGACGACGGCACGGTGACCGATACGGTGCAGGCCGCTTTGTGCCGTCTGTTGGCGCGCGCGGCAGGGCACCGGGGTATGGCGGGCGGGCAGGCGATCGACCTGGCCAGCGTGGGGCTGGCCCTGACCGAGGCGCAATTGCGCGAGATGCACCGTCTGAAGACCGGTGCGCTCTTGCAGGGCAGCGTGTTGATGGGCGCGGCCTGCGGTGTGGCGCCGGTAGCAGCCACAGTGGCATTGGGCGAGTATGGCGCAGCGATTGGGCTGGCTTTTCAGGTGGTGGACGACATTCTGGACGTGACCGCCGACTCGGCCACGCTGGGCAAGACGGCTGGCAAGGACGCGGCGCAGGACAAGCCCACCTATGTGTCGCTGCTCGGATTGGAGCGCTCGCGCGCCTGTGCCCAGGCGCTGCTGGCCCAGGCACTCGCGGCGCTCGATGCCAGCGGACTCGACTCCGCTGGGCAGCAGCGTACCCAGGCGCTGCGCGCGCTGGCCGATATGGTCGTGAACAGGGACAAATAGACGATGACTTCACTGCTGGAAACCATCAACGACCCGGCCGATCTGCGCCGGCTGCCACGTGCGCAATTGAGGCCGCTGGCCGACGAGCTGCGGGCCTATGTGCTCGACAGCGTGTCCAAGACGGGAGGGCACCTGAGTTCCAACCTCGGCACGGTCGAGCTCACGGTGGCGCTGCACTACGTGTTTAACACGCCGTACGACCGGCTCGTGTGGGATGTGGGACACCAGACCTATCCGCACAAGATCCTGACGGGCCGGCGTGAGCGCCTGAAAACACTGCGCCAGCTCGGCGGTCTGTCGGGCTTTCCGCAGCGCGCGGAGAGTGAGTACGACGCCTTTGGCACCGCGCATTCGAGTACCTCGATCTCGGCGGCGCTGGGCATGGCTCTGGCGGCCAAGCAAAAGGGCGAGGATCGCCATGCCGTGGCGATCATCGGCGACGGCGCGATGAGCGCCGGCATGGCCTTCGAGGCGCTGAACAACGCAGGCGTCGCAGATTGCAACCTGCTGGTGATCCTGAACGACAACGAGATGAGCATCAGCCCGCCGGTCGGCGCTCTGAACCGTTATCTGGCGCAGTTGATGAGCGGGCATTTCTACGACGCGGCCAAGAACGTGGGCAAGCAGGTGCTGCGCGCGGCGCCGCCGCTGTTCGAACTGGCCAAACGCCTGGAGCAGCACGCCAAGGGCATGGTACTGCCGGCCACGCTGTTCGAGCAGTTCGGCTTCAACTACATCGGCCCGATCAACGGACACGATCTGGAGGCCCTGATTCCCACACTGGAGAACATCAAAAATCTCAAGGGCCCGCAGTTTCTGCACGTCGTGACCCGCAAGGGCCAAGGCTACAAGCTGGCTGAAGCCGACCCTGTGGCCTACCATGGACCCGGCAAGTTCGACCCGGCGGTCGGCCTGCAAAAGCCCAGCACGCCGGCGCGGCAGACCTTCACCCAGGTGTTCGGGCAGTGGCTGTGCGACATGGCAGAAAAGGACCCGCGACTGGTCGGCATTACGCCGGCCATGCGCGAAGGCTCGGGCCTGGTCGAGTTTGAAAGGCGCTTTCCCGGTCGCTACTACGACGTGGGCATTGCCGAGCAGCATTCGGTGACCTTCGCGGCCGGGCTCGCCTGCGAGGGCCTCAAGCCGGTGCTGGCGATTTATTCCACCTTCCTGCAGCGCGGCTACGACCAGTTGATTCATGACGTGGCGATCCAGAACCTGCCGGTCGTGCTGGCGCTGGACCGCGCCGGCATTGTGGGGGCCGACGGCGCGACGCACGCGGGTGCGTACGACATCTCGTTTTTGCGCTGCGTGCCCAACATGAGCGTGGCCTGTCCGGCCGATGAGAACGAATGCCGCAAGCTCCTTACTACCGCGTTCGAACAGGACCATCCGGTGGCCGTGCGCTATCCACGTGGCGCCGGTGCCGGTGCCGCCATCGAATCGGGGCTGGAAGCCTTGCCGTTCGGCAAGGGCGAAATTCGCCGTGTGGCCACGGGCAAACCGGCGCTCGCGTGCAAGGGCATCGCCATCGTGGTGTTCGGCACGCTCCTGTATCCGGCGCTGCAGGCGGGGGAGAAGATCAATGCCACGGTGGTCAACATGCGCTGGGCCAAACCGCTCGACGTTGAGCTGCTGCTGCAAGTCGCGGCAGCGCACGAGGCCCTGGTCACGCTGGAAGACGGCGCCATCATGGGCGGTGCAGGCAGTGCCGTGACCGAGGCCCTGAACGCGGCCGGCGTGCTCAAGCCCGTGTTGCAACTGGGCCTGCCCGACAAGTTCATCGAGCATGGCGACCCGGCCCGACTCTTGGCGCTGCAGGGGCTGGACGCCGCCGGCATCGAGGAATCAATACAAAATCGCTTCCCAGCCCTTTGTGCGTCTGGGCGGCCAGCTCTTAAATCCGTAGCGTGACGGTCAACTGCCCAGGTAGGCTTCCTGCACCTTGGGGTTGACCAGCAACTCGCGGCCGCTGCCGGCAAGGACGATATTGCCGGTCTCGATCACGTAGGCGCGCTGCGCAATCTTCAACGCCTGGCGCACGTTTTGCTCGACCAGGAAGATGGTCAGGCCGGCCTTGTTGATGTCGCGCAGGGTCCGAAAAATTTCTTGCACGATGATTGGGGCCAACCCCATGGACGGCTCGTCCAGTAGCAGCACGCGCGGCTTGGCCATCAACGCGCGACCAATCGCCAGCATCTGCTGCTCGCCGCCCGACAGGTTGCCCGCCAGGCCATCGGCGCGCTCCTTCAGGACCGGAAACAGGTTGAAGACGTAGTCGAGATCGTGCGCCCGGCCGCCCTTGTCGCGCCGGGTGTAGGCGCCGAGTTCCAGGTTCTCGCGCACCGTCAGCGTGGTCAGCGTGGCGCGCCCTTCGGCCACCTGCACCACCCCGCTGGCAACGATCTTGTGAGGCGCCATCCGGGTCAGATCGCGGCCATCGAACATGACGCGGCCCGCGGCTTTCTTGACCAAGCCCGAGAGTGCCAGCAGCGTGGTTGACTTGCCCGCTCCGTTCGCGCCCACCAGCGTGGTGATCTGGCCGTCGAGCAGTTCCAGGTCGATGCCCTTGACCGCTTCGATCTTGCCGTATGAGACCTTCAGGCCGCTGACCTGCAGCAGCGGCGCGGCGCTCATGCTTGCACTCCCGTGTCGTCCAGGCTGGCTTCATCTTCCTCGCGGCCCAGGTAAGCCTCGATCACCTGCGGGTCGTTGCGGATCGCATCAGGCGTGCCGCGCGCGATGATGCGACCGAAGTTCAGCACGGCGATGTCCTCGCACAACCCCATCACAAAACGCATGTCGTGTTCAATCATGAAAATCGTGTAGCCGCGCGCGCTGATATTGCGGATGACAACCATCAACTCGACTTTTTCGCTGCTGTTCATGCCGGCCACGGGCTCGTCGAGCAGCAGCAATTGGGGGTTTGTGGCCAGCGCGCGTGCCAGCTCCAGCTTGCGCTGCTCGCCGTAGGACAGGTTGTCGGCCCTGTCGCTGGCTTTGTGCTCCAGCTTGACCCACGACAGCAGCTCATGTGCGCGCTCCCGAGCGCGCCGCTCTTCGCTGCGGAACAGGGTGGAGCTGGCCAGCAAGCCGAATGAGCTGTACTTGAGCTGGGCATGGAAGCCCACCATGACGTTCTCCAGCAGCGACATGTCCTTGAAGAGGCGGATATTTTGAAAGGTGCGCGCGATTCCAAGGCGCGTGATGTCGTGCGGCGCGAGCCCCGCCAGTTCTTGGCCGTTGAACTCGATGCGCCCGCCCGTCGGGGGCAACAGGCCGGTGATCAGGTTAAACACCGTGGTTTTGCCAGCGCCGTTGGGACCGATCAGGCCGAAGATGCCACCTTGCGGAATTTCCAGGTTGACCTCCTGCAACACCTTGAGACCACCGAAGTGGCGCGACAGGGAGTCCAGTCGCAGCAAGGCCGGCTTGTTGCCATCCGGTGCGGCGCTCATGCCCGCCTCCCGGATTTGCTGAACCACTGGCGCACGCGCGCGGGGTCCCAGATGCCATTGGGCAGGAACAGCACGATCAGCACCAGGATGAAGCCGTTGATCACGAGCCGGAAGTCCTTGAATGCGCGCAGCAGCTCCGGCAGCAGCGTCAGGATCACGGCGCCGGCGACCGGGCCGGTCAGGTTGCCAATGCCACCGAGGATGGCCATGGTTAGGATTTCCACCGCACGGTCGAAGCCATATTCGCCCGGGCCGATGAAGAACGTCAGGTGTGCATTGAGCGCGCCGGCCAGACCGGCGATGGCCGCGCCCAGCACGAACGCCAGCATTTTGTACGAGCCGACGTTGATGCCCATCAGGCCCGCCGCGGTCTCGTCTTCCTTGATGGATTCGAAGGCGCGCCCGATGCGCGAGTGGCGCATGCGCCAGAGCACAGCCAGAGTGGCGATCAGGGCCAGCGCGACGTGCCACCACTGAGTCAATTGCGGAATGCCGTTCAATCCGAGCGCGCCGCCGGTGATGGAGTCGGCATTGAGCAGGACGATGCGCACGACCTCGCCAAAAGCCAGCGTTGCCATGGCCAGGTACACGCCCGACAGGCGCAGCGTGGGCTTGCCGATGATGAAGGCCATCAGCGCCGGCGCCGCCATGCCGGCCGCGAGCGCGAGCGGGAATGGCACGCCGTAGTTCATGGTCAGCAGTGCCGACGCATAGGCGCCGATACCCATGAACGCGGCATTGGCGATGGCCAGCATGCCGCACGCAAGCGTGAGGTAAATGGACAGCGCCAGCAGCGCGTTGGTGCCCAGCGTGAGCACCAGGTTGCTGTAGACCGCCCAGAAATTGTTGAACCAGTCCATGGCACTCAGACCTTGCGTTCAAGAAGAGTGCCGAACAGACCTTTCGGCCGCACCAGCAGAATCAGGAAGAGCAGCCCGAAGGCAACGGCGTCGCGCATGCTCGAGCCGATGTAGGCGACCGACAGCACCTCGGCAAAGCCCAGGAACAGGCCCCCGATCAGCGCGCCACGAATGTCTCCCATGCCGCCCAGGATGATCACGGCAATGCCTTTTTCCAGCATGGACTTTCCCATCAGGGGAAACAGTGCATTTGAATACAGGCCGATCAACACGCCCGCGACACCGCCGAGCCCGGCCGCGACAAAGGAGGTGAGGTAGAACAGGCCTTCGACGTTGATGCCCAGCAGGTAGGCGGCCCGGGGCGATTCGGCAATGGCACGCAGCGCGCGTCCGAGCTGGGTTTTCTTCAGGGTCAGCAGCAACAGGCCCATCAGCACGAAGGACAGCAGGATGATGCCGAGTTCAAGCGCTGTCAGGCTCAGGCCGCCCAGGTTCAAGGTGCTGTTCGGCACCAGTTCCAATGGGAAACGCAGGTTCTGCGCGCCAAAAATTCCCTGGATGCCGTTGGTCAGGATGATGCCCACGCCGATGGTGGCAATCATCGGAATCAGGTGCGGGACATTGCGCGCGCGCAGTGGGCGCAGCACCAGAACATCGATGAGCAGCCCGACACCGCCGCTGAAGACGAAGGCAAACAGCAGCGCACCCCACAGCGGAAATGCCAGGTGCACCACGGCCTGTTCGGCCGCGTAAGCCCCCACCATGAAGACGGCGCCGTGCGACAGGTTGATGACGCCCAGCACACCAAAGATGAGGGTGAAGCCCAGTGCAAACAGGGCGTAAACGCTCCCGAGCGACAAGGCATTGACGAGTTGCTGTTCCAGCACGATGGGGTGCCCCGGACAAGGCGCGTTAGGGCGCCGGCAGGAAAAAAGACGGCGCGAAGAGTCGCGCCGTCTGACGGATCAATGCAATTATTTCTCGATCACGAACTGGTCGCCCTTGGTCACACTGACGATGGCTTTTTGCTGCGCGTCGTAGCCAGCAGGCTTGCCTGCTTTGTCAACAGCACGGTGGAACTGGAAGGCGCCGGTGGCGCCGGTCCATTTGGCGTTGGGCAGGGCATCACGCAGCGCGCTGCGATCGGCTGCCAGATTCCCCGTGAGCTTGACCTGCTTGAGTGCCTGCACCAGGATGTGCAGCCCATCGAAGGACTGCGCGGCAAACTGGTCCGGGGAGGTGTTGAACTTGGCCTGGTAATCCTTGATGAACTTGGCGTTTTCCGGGCTCTCGTTGCTTGCCGACCACGGGCTGCCCACGTACAAACCATCCGAGCTGCCCTTGGCCAGCGTGAACACCTTGGTCGAGTTCATGCCGTTGCCGCCGATGAACGGCACATTCAGGCCGATTTGACGGGCCTGCACCATGATGGGCGCGCCCTCGGCGAGCAGGGCCGACAGCACGACGGCGTCGGGGTTGGTGGCCTTGATCTTGGTCAGCTGGGCCTTGAAGTCGACGTCGCCCTTGGCGAAGGTCTCGGTGGTGGTGACCGGAATCTTCAGGTCCTCGAGTGCTTTCTTGAAGTTGTCGTAGCCGCTCTTGGTGAACACGTCGTCATTGCCATACAACACCGCGACCTTCTTGATGTTGGCGTGCTTGGTGGCCACGCGCAGGGTCTCGGGCAGCACGTCGGCTTCTGTCACGGAGTTGCGGAACACGTAGTCACCAATCGAGGTGATGCCGTCCGCCGTGTTGGAGGTGCCGAAGGCTACGATTTTGGCGGCCTGGGCGATCGGGTCCGCTGCCTGGGCCGAGTTGGACAGTGTGGGGCCGAACACCATCAGGACCTTGTCCTGGAAAATCAGCTTCTTGAAGACGTTGATCGCTTCTTCCTTCTTGCCCTGTTCATCTTCGATGACCAGTTGCAGCTTGTCTCCATTCACACCGCCCGCGGCGTTGATCTGATCGACGGCGAGCTGGAATCCGTTACGGATCGAAATGCCGTACTGGGCGGCGCCACCCGACAGGGCCTCAGCCACCCCGAGCTTGATGTCCGCGGCGTATGCGCTGACGCCAAAGCCAGCGGCAAGCGCCAGTGCGAGGAGTGAATTTGCGAAGACTTTTTGTCTCATCTCAAGATCCTTTATGAACGCGGGTTGAAAGACAGGCGGTCGATTTTACATCTCGCAACAACGCTTGTTCCGTTTTGGGCACACAAGACGAAGGGAGTCACGCGGGTGCCGATCCCGCAGGATGAACCGTCTGCCGATCGCCTCAGGGGCCATGGCACCGCGAAGGCAGGCCGCGGAGCAGTGTCTGGGATCTCCGGCATAGGTGAATAATAGGCAATGCCGTTTGCCTACCCACGGGCCAGCCCCGCCTCGATCGACTCGCCAGACATGCGCAGTGCCGGGCGCGAGTTGCTGTCGCTCGCGCTGATGGATGCACGCAATCACACTTTGTACCTTCTGGGTCTGTACGAGAAAGTGCTGGGCGCCGCAAAAATAGCGGCTCCCCAGCCCCCGGAGGTTGAGCCGGTGCTTTGGCTGGCGGGCCATATCGGCTGGTTTGCCGAGTTCTGGATCGCCCGCAATACCCAGCGCATGCTGGGCAGCAATTGCCCGCACGAGCCCACGCACCTCGCGTCAATCGAGCCGCACGCCGATCGCTGGTGGGATCCACAACAGGCGGCGCATGCCGATCGATGGGCGCTGGACTTGCCCGACCTGGCGGCTACACGGGCCTACATGCTCGACACGCTGGAGAGCACGCTGGATTTGCTGGAAAAGATGCCCGACGAAGACCAGGCCCTGTATTTTTACCGGCTGGCGTTGTTTCACGAGGACCTGCGCGGTGAGCAGTTGATCACCATGGCGCAGACGCTGGGCGTCGCCCTGCCCATCGATGCGGTGCGAGGGCTGCCAGTGCGCGAGCCGCTGTTGGTTCCCGCAACGCGCTGGATGCTGGGCTCACCCCCGGGCGGGTTTGCTTTTGACAACGAGAGGGCGGCCCATGAGGAGGCCGTGCCGGAGTTCGAAATCGATGCCCAGCCCGTCACCTGGGCGCAACTGGTCGAGTTTGTCGACGATGGTGGTTATGACCGGCCCGAGTTGTGGCAACCGCAGGGCTGGGACTGGCTGCAAGCGCTGGCTCAGGTCGAAGGCCGGCGCGGTCCGCGCTATGTGGACCAGATCGGCGTGGCCAGCGGCGCCGTAATGCAGACGCGCTTTGGCAAGCCCGCGCGCATGGCCGGCAATCAGCTGGCGATGCACATGGCGTGGTGGGAGGCCGACGCCTGGTGTCGCTGGGCCGGGCGCCGCCTGCCGACCGAGGTGGAGTGGGAGGTCGCGGCGCACACGGTGACGGGACGCGGCTTTCGCTGGGGCGACGTGCATGAATGGACGGCCGGCATGTTCCGCCCGTGGCCCGGCTTCAGCGCCGATCCGTGGGAGTCATACTCGCTGCCCTGGTTCGGGCGCGCGCGCGTGGTGCGTGGCGCCTCGTTCGCCACGCGCGCGCGCATGAAGCATCCCAAGTTCCGTGGCTTTGCGCTGCCTTCGCGGGATGATATTTTTGTCGGATTTCGCTCCTGCGCCGCCTGAGCGTGCCCCGGAACCTGACCGACGGCGCCAGGCGTTCCCCGGCACCTGTGCAACGTTGTGATCTCACCTGGTGGGAAAGCGCTGACGTTTGGTGTTCGCCTTCAGCCATCGACGCGCGCCCGGGTTTTTGGCTTGCGGTAATCCCACCACGGGAGCACCTCACGCATGGACAGCACTTCGCCGCTTTGGGCTGCGCGGTACCCGGCAATGGCGTTAAGTTGCATTTGCCACGCTGGGCTTCGCAGCAGCTGCAGCAACGCTTGCGGCCCGGGCTGGCGCAGGGCGGATTTCAGGCACACGAGGTGGTAGCGTTCCTGCACCAGCGGGACAAAACCAAGTCCGCGCGCGCGCGCGGCCACTTCGATCCCCAGGCCGACATCGGCCTGGCCGGCGGCAACCGCGTGGGCCACCGCGGCATGCGAGGGTTCGGTGTGTTCGTAGCCGGCGACGTCGGCGGCCGTGAGCCCGCCCTGCGCCAGCAATTCATCGAGCACGACGCGGGTTCCGGTTCCCAGGGCGCGATTCACGAAGCGCGCGCCACTGCGCTGCAAATCCTGCAATGAAGACAGCGCCAGCGGGTTGCCGGGCGCCACCATCAATCCCTGGGTGCGCTGCGCAAAGCCGATGATCTTGTGCAGGCCGGGCTGCAGCAAAGGCTTGTAGGTGCGCTCGGCCAGCGAGTCCACCGCGGGTCGCACCTGCGTGTGAAAGCCGGCCATCACGCAGCGGCCCTCGTTGAGCGCGCGGATCGCATCCACGCTACCAGTGAAGCGGATGTCCAGGTGTAGCGGGCCGCGATCCGGTTCCTGCGACCGCGCATAGTCACGCAGGGTGGCCAGGGCGGTGTCGTGGCTGGCATAAAACGTGAGCACGTGGGCGTTGTCGTCGAACGCTACCGCGAAGGCGCGTTCCAGATCGCTGCGCAGTGCTTCTATTTGCGGTGACAGACGCGCCTGCGCCTGGCGCTCGGCCCACATCAGCTTGGTCCCGAATTCGCTCAGTTGCGCCGGCTGGCCTTTCTCCCAGACGATGAGTTCGTTGCCAAGTTCGCTCTCCCAGCGCTTGAGCTCACCCCAGACGTGCCGGTACGACAGACCCAATCCGCGCGATGCGGCGGAGATGGAACCGTGTATCGCCACGGCCTGCAGCAAGTCGATCAGGGGGTTGCGGATCAAGGCGGGGCCGCTCGCAGTGCCGCGGTCCGTTCCATGGTCGCGGCTGAGGGTGTAGTGGAACTGGAGCCTATGCACGGAATTTCATATGGTCGGGGATTAGGTGACGGCTTACGATACCGCAAGTTATGCCCTCGTTTACCGACAGCGTGGTCAGCGCGCTGCTACTCATCTCCGACTTCGACCACGGTCTGCTGACCATTGTGAGCCGCTCGCTGGCGGTGAGCGCGACCGCCTGTGCGCTGGCCAGCGGCGTGGGCCTGATACTGGGCGCGTGGCTAGGGGTTGCGCGCTTCACTGGCCGCGGCGCGATTCTGACGGTGCTCAACACACTGCTCGCGCTGCCCTCTGTCGTGGTGGGGCTGGTGGTTTATTTGCTGTTGTCGCGCAGCGGCCCGCTGGGCTTTCTAGGCTGGCTGTTTTCGTTCAAGGCGATGGTGCTGGCGCAGTCGGTGCTGGTGCTGCCGGTGGTGGCCGCGCTCACGCGCCAAACCGTGGAAGACGCGGAACGCGCGCATGGCGAGCAACTGCGTTCCATGGGCGCCGGGCCACTCATGCGCAGCCTGTTGCTCGTCTGGGACGAACGCTATGCCCTGCTCACCGTGCTGATCGCTTCATTCGGCCGGGCCGTCTCGGAAGTCGGTGCGGTGATGATCGTGGGCGGCAATATCGACGGCTACACGCGCGTCATGACGACGGCGATTGCGCTGGAAACCAGCAAGGGCGATTTGCCGCTTGCACTCGGCCTGGGTCTGGTTCTGCTGGGGGTTGTGCTGGGCCTGAACGTGTTGATTGCGCTGTTACTGCGTTGGCGCGAGCGCCTGGACGGTGGCGGCTATGACGTGGCGCGGGTGTTGCCGGCATGAGTCGCTTGATCAGTCCGGGGGTGCATGGCGCTGCGCGTCGCGTGCAGGTGTCCGATGAACTGCCAGGGCGCTCCCAAGGCCAATACCGGAACGCGTCACGCGCTGGTGGCCGAGGGAGCGAGTTGTTTCGGCTCCAGGGTGTGGATGTCTGTTTTGGGCACCGGACGGCACTCTCAAAAGTAGAGCTGAACATCGAGCCCGGACGTACGGTGGCGCTGATTGGCGCCAATGGCAGCGGCAAGAGCACGCTGCTGCGCCTGCTGCATGGGCTGACCGCGCCCAGCGCCGGGCATATCCAGCGTAACGACGCCGTGCGCCAGGCCATGCTGTTCCAGCGGCCCCACATGCTGCGTACATCGGCGCGCAACAACGTCGCATTGGGTTTGTGGCTGCGCGGTGTGTGTTGGCGCGACGCGAAGGCACAGGCCATGCGGGCGCTGGGTCGCGTAGGACTCGACAATGTCGCCGACCAGAACGCCCGCACCCTCTCCGGTGGCCAGCAACAGCGCCTGGCGCTGGCGCGCGCCTGGGCCCTGCAACCCGATGTGCTGCTGCTCGACGAACCCACTGCCAGCCTGGACCCGCACGCCAAGAGAGAAGTCGAGTCTTTGATGGCCGAATTTTCATCAGAGCAGGAGCGGCGGGCGATGACCATCATCTTTGCCAGCCACAACCTCGGCCAGGTCAAGCGCCTGGCCAGTCGGGTGCTTTATCTGGAGCGCGGCCAACTGCTGGCCGATTTGCCTGTGGACGAGTTTTTTAACGCCAACCGCCTGCAGCAAGTGTCAACGGCGGCCCAATTGTTTGTCAAAGGAGAGATCGAATGAAATCATGCACAGATGCCATCCCCCATCATTTTTTTAAGCGTTTTAACGCTGTAACCATTAGCCGATGGGGGCTTGCCGCTGCGATTTCAATAGCATCGTGGGGTGCCGGTGCACAACCGGCGGTGGATGCCCAGACCATCGTGATGGCCTCGACGACCTCCACCGAACAATCGGGCCTGTTTGGCTATTTGCTGCCGGCGTTCAAGAAGGCCAGCGGCATCGACATCAAGGTGGTGGCCGTGGGCACCGGCCAGGCGCTCGACATGGCGCGCCGCGGCGATGCCGATGTGGTGTTCGTGCACGACCAGGCGGCCGAGGAAAAATTCATGGCCGAGGGCTATGGCATCAAGCGCTTCCCGGTCATGTACAACGACTTCGTGCTGATTGGTCCGGCGGCCGATCCGGCCAAGGCCAAGGGCCACGATATTGTCGAGGCTTTGAAGAAGCTGTCCGCCAGCAACGCCAGCTTCATCTCGCGCGGTGACAAGAGCGGCACGAACGCGGCCGAGTTGCGTTACTGGAAGGCGGCGGGTCTGGCGGACAACAAGGGCACGGGCTACAAGGAGTGCGGTTGCGGCATGGGGCCGGCGTTGAACATCGCCTCGTCGAGCGGTGCCTATGTGCTCGCCGATCGCGGCACCTGGCTGAGCTTCAAGAACCGTGGCGACCTGACCATACTGGTCGAGGGGGACACCAAGCTCTTCAACCAGTATGGCGTGATGGTTGTGAACCCCGCCAAGCATCCGCAGGTCAAAGTGCCGCAGGCGCAAAAATTTGTCGACTGGATCATCTCGCCGGCTGGGCAGACCACGATCGCCGGCTACAAGATCGATGGGCAGCAGCTCTTTTTCCCCAACGCGACCAAGTGATCTCTCGTCATGAGACATCCCTTATGGGCCGCGGCCGTGGTGGCTACCTTGTTGCTGGCGGGGTGTGCCGGCAACAAGGTACCGGTGCCGGTGGCTGAGGCGCCACCCGTGGCCCCCGCCGTGCAGGTCTACGCAGCGGGCAGCCTGCGCGAGGCGTTCACCGAGATTGCCGGCGACTACCAGGCGCGCACCGGCCAACCCGTGGCCCTGACCTTCGGGGCCTCCGGGCTGTTGCGCGAGCGCATTGAAAAGGGGGAGGCGGCGCAGGTTTTCGCTTCTGCCGACATGGCGCAACCGCAGCGCCTCGCAGACGATGGTGGCTGGCAGGCGCCAGTGGTTTTCGTGCGCAACGCCTTGTGCGCATTGACCAGCGACCAGGTCAATGTCGCGCCCGCGACGCTGCTGGGGATGATGCTGCGGCCCGGAATTCGCGTGGGCACTTCCACGCCCAAGGCTGACCCTTCGGGTGACTACGCCTGGGCGCTGTTTCGCAAGGCCGAGGAGATTCAGCCCGGCGCCTACGCGGTGCTGGACGCAAAGGCACTCAAGCTCACCGGCGCAGCCAATTCACCCAAGCCGCCTGCTGGTCGTGGCACTTATGCCTGGATCATGGAGCAGCGCCAGGCCGACGTATTCCTGACTTACTGCACCAATGCCACAGCCGCGCAAAAGGAAGTTCCGTGGCTCAAGGTGGTGCAACTCCCGCCTGTGCTGCAGGTCGGCGCGGTCTACGGCCTGAGTGTAAGCACCGCGGCACCGCCATCAGCCCTGGCATTCGAGCAGGCCCTGCTGGCGCCACCCGCTCAAGCGGTGTTCAAGCGGCTGGGCTTTGGCGCTCCGTCCTGAGGCGCCGAAGCCCCTCACAGATAGTCGGCGCCTGCTTCCTTGGCGAAACGGCCCGGGTCGCCTTCCCATACGATGCGCGCGTGTTCGAGAACGTAGACGCGGTCCGCGTGCGGCAGTGCGAAGGTGACGTTTTGCTCTCCCAGCAAAACCGTGATGGGCGTGGTTTGCCGCAGTTTTTCGAGTGCCTTCGAGAGTTGCTCGAGGATGACGGGTGCCAGTCCGAGTGTGGGCTCGTCGAGGATGAGAATCTCGGGCTTCATCATCAGGGCACGACCGATGGCCAGCATCTGCTGCTCGCCACCGCTAAGCGTTTGCGCCATCTGCGCCTGGCGCTCGCGCAGGATGGGAAAAAGATCGAACAGCCACGCGAGCTGCGATTCCCGCTCGGCGTCGTCGAGATGCTGGCCTCCCATGTCCAGATTCTCACGCACGCTCATTTCACCAAACAATTCCCGCGTCTCCGGGCACTGAACGACGCCGCTCTTGGCGACCTGGGCTGGTGTCAAGCCACGCATCCGCTGGCCGCCCCTTACGATTTCTCCTGCATACGGCAGGAAACCGGAAATGGTGTTGAACAAGGTCGTCTTTCCCGCGCCGTTCAGTCCGACGATCGAGACGAATTCGCGCTGATGAACGTGGATCGACACATTGTCCAGCGCCTGGGCCTTGCCGTAATGCACGCTGACGTTCTCGATTTGCAGTAATGGCGTCTTGTCCTTGAAGCTGGTTTCGGGGCGCGCGGCGGTTTCAATGGCGCCACCAAGATAGACGCGCCGCACGGTCTCGTTGCGCATGACCTCGTCGGCACGCCCCGTCACGATCTCCTCGCCCAGGTACATCGCAAGGACACGATCGACGAGCGCAGAGACGCTCTTCACATTGTGGTCGACCAGCAGCACGGCGCGACCCTCGTCGCGAAAGCTGCGTATCAACTCGGAAAAGACGCCGACCTCGGCCAGGGTCAGGCCTGCGAACGGCTCGTCGACCAGCACCACCTTGGGGTCGCGCGCAATGGCCTTGGCCAGTTCGAGCCGGCGCAGATCGGCGAACGGCAGGGTGGGCGGCCTGCGATCCAGTACCGCGTCGAGCCCCACGCGCTGCGCGATCTCCCTGGCACGCAGCGTCAGCGCAGGATCGGCAAACACCTTGAGCAAGCTGTCGGGCAGCAGAGCTACCATGATGTTTTCCAGCACTGTTTGCCGGTTCAGCGGCCGCGAGTGCTGGAATACCATGCCGAATCCGCGCCGGGCGATCTTGTGGGCCGGCAGTCCAGCCAGATCGTCACCGTGGAACAGAACCTGGCCGGCGGTGGGTCGTTCGATGCCCATGATGCTTTTCATGGCAGTCGATTTGCCGGAGCCGTTGGGTCCGATCAGTCCGAAGATCTCGCCGGCCATGAGGCTCAAACTCAGGTTCTTGACAGCGGTCAGCCCGCCGAACGTCTTGGTGAGTCCGCGGACCTCAAGAATGGGTGCGGCTTGCGAGGTGGATGTCACGAGCGGCTTCCTCGCGACAGGACAGCACCCAGAAATCCGTTCGGGAAGAACAGGATGACCAGTAGGGCAACGCTGGACACGATAAAGGTCGCAAGCTCTCCGGTGGGTCGCAGGAACTCGCCGGCCACGATCAGGAAGATCGCCCCCAGCGCACCGCCCAGCACGGTGCGCCTTCCGCCCAGCACCGCAGCAACGATCACCTGCACGCCCACAGAAAGATCGACCACGGTTCCAACGGACGCCGTCCCCATGTAGAACACCATCAACGCACCCGCCAGGCCCGAGAAAAATGCGCTGACGATAAAGGCGGCGAGCTTGTGCTTGATGATGTTGAAGCCCAGCGCGCCAGCCTGCACGGGATCCTGCCCGCTGGCCTGCAGGATGAGGCCGACCGGCGACTGCGCCAGTCCGAACAGGATGGCCCCGCTGACAGTCATGAAGCCCAGTGCGATCCAGTAATTGACGCCGGCATTGATGGACAGCACGTCCGGTATCGTGAGCCCGATCTCGCCGCCGGTGAAGTCTGCGAACACGACGACGAAACTCTGCAGGATCAGCACGGCGACCAGTGTCGTGAGCCCAAAATACGGCCCGCGCAGGCGCAGCGCCGGTAGCGCCAGAACGAAACCCGCGACGACCGCGGCGAGCGCCCCGGCCGCAACGCACAGATAAAGCTCAACGCTGTAGTGGCTGTTCAGGATTCCGGCCGTATATGCACCCACCCCGATCAGAAAGGTCGGGCCGAAATTGACCTCGCCGGCAAAGCCGAACAGAAGGTCCCAGCTCATGGCGAACACGCCAAAATAATAGGCCACCGTGAGCAGCCCCAGGATATAGGCTGATACATACCACGGCAGCGTCGTGGCGGTGGCGAGCAGCGCCAGCGTGACCCACAGCAACGGTGACCGGATCCGGCTGCTCATGGCTATCTTCTTCCTAACAGACCCTGCGGCCTGACGTACATGACAACGATGAGCAGCAGCAGCGCGGGAATCGATCGGTAGGCGGGCGATATCAGGTAGGCAGTCAAGGTTTCGAGGTAGCCGACCACGTAAGCCGCAATCAACGATCCGGAGACGCTCCCGAGGCCGCCCAGCACAACAATGGAGAAGGCGCTCGCCGTGAGCGGCCCGACACTGTAGGAGCTCACGCCCAGGAACATGCCCAGCAACACACCGGCAATGCCGGCCAGGATGCCGTAGATTGCCCAGACCACGATATAAATATGGGTCAACTCGTGTCCGAGAAGCGTGACGCCACGCGGGTTCATCGAAGCCGCCAACACGGTTTTGCCCATCTTCGTGCGGTTTACCAGCAGCCAGAGCAAGCCGATCACCATCCAGCAGACGATGGCCGTGAAGATTTCATTCCTTGGCGTTCGCACACCCAGGATCGAGACCACGCCCTCGACGATCGGCAATACAGTTTTGGCATTGTTGGTGAAGAAATAGGCCACCAGCTCCTGCAGCATGATGCCCCATAGCAGCGTCGCGGTCAGGATGAAGATTTCTTTCTCTTCGTTCGGAATTCGGCGCGAACGCTGGATCGGTTGAACCACGGCGAAATATGTCGCGAGTGCGGCGATCAGCGCCGTCAGCAGCCCCACCAGCGCACCCGCGTAGGTGTCCAGGTGAAGCACGTTCGCGGCAGCCCATGCGGCCACTGCCGCGGTGACCATGACGGCACCATGCGACAGATTGAGCACGCCGGACACTCCGAAAATCAGGGTGAACCCGGTCGCGCCCAGCGCATACAGCGCGCTGATGGCAAAACCGTCGATCAGTATTTGCAGGGCAAGCATGCGGAAAGGGCGACGGCGGGCCGCCTCAAGTTAGGAGGACAAGGGCACGGCCCGCCACCGGTACAAATCCCGGTGCAGGACCATAGTCAGATTTACTTGCCGGCCACAAGCTTGATGAAACTCGGGAACTTGAGCGGGCCCTTGGCGATGTCCTTGGGCCAGACGGTGATTTGCTTGCCGTCCTGCCACTGCGACATCAGGCCCTGGATCAGGCCTTTGCCGTACTTGATGGAATGCGTGAACTCATCGTTCTTGCCATAGAACTGGACACGGCCGATGGTGCCGACCCAGTTGGTCGATTCAAGCGCCGACACCAGCTTGTCCGCATCGGTCGACTTGGCACGGTGGATGGCGTCGGCAATGAAGTAGACCTCGTCATAAGCCGTGTAACCCGCATAGGAAGGGAAATTTCCGAAGCGCTTCTGGAAGTCAGTGGCGAACGGGATGGTCTTGGGCGAGACTGCGGCGTCAGGCGCCGAAACCGCCTGGAACAGCACACCTGCGGCCGCACCGTTGGTGTCTTTCCAGAAGGTAGCGCTGGATGCCTGTGAACTGATTCCGAACATCGGGATCGGCACTTCCTGCGTCTTCCATTGCACCGTGGGCTGCACACCCACATGAGAGATGCCGGTGATGATGACGTCAGGCTTGTCTGTCTCGATCTTGCTGAAGATCGGGGTGAAGTCTGTGGTGTCGGGTGAGAAGCGAATGTGATCGAGAACCTTCAGGCCGGCTTTGGGCAGGCACTTTTCGTAGGTCGCATCCAGCGGCTTGGTCCATGCAGCGTCCTCGCTCATGATGACTGCGGACTTCATGTGATAGCCATCGACCAACATGTCCTTGGCGGCATCACACACCTCTTGCGCCAGCGCGGCTGAGGTCAGGTAGCCATGAAACGTGTATTTGTTTTTATCGTAGTCCTTGTGTACGTTCATGCTGATCTCGTTAGAGGCCGCGCCGGGCGTGATGAACGGAGTCTTCAGACGCGCCGCCCAGGGCTCCAGTGCCAGTACGACCTCGCTGATGTAGCTGCCGATCACCGCAACCACCTTGTCCTCGTTTACCGCGCGTTGAAATGCGCGCACCGCATCCGCGGACGAGCTGTGGTCGTCGTAAGTGACCAGCTCGATTTTTCGTCCGTCGACGCCACCCTTGGCATTGATTTCGTCGGCAGCCAGCTGGGCCGCCTGCGGAATGGAGGCGCCTGCAATCGCCTGCGCCTCGGCGATCACGCCGATCTTGATCGGCGGTTCGGCTGCGACAACCAATGTCGAGACACTGGCACAAAGCGCCAGAGTGGCTATGCCTGCAAGCTTGCGGGTCTGCCGGGAGGAAAGAAGTGAATGGGCTTTTCCCATGGTGGTTTGTCTCCAATTTTTTGGTTTTTTATTATGAGCACTTAGGATCTGCAGCGCAACCGCGTAAGCCATTACGGTGGGCAACGGTTGTTTCGTGCGCTCATCCCAAGCCGGACCGGTCGCGCCGGCGCTATCCGAGAATGGCAACGCCCTTGACCTGCGCAAACACCGTCTGGCCCACATCCAGCGCCAGCGCGTCGGCCGACTTGTGCGTGATGCGGGCCAGCAGCGGCGTGCCTCCCGCATCAAGCCGCACCATGACCTGCCCGGGGCTGTCGCTGGCCAGTCCCGTGACGGTGGCCGGCAGGATATTGAGCACGCTGGTGTCGGTCTGGCGCTGCAGCGTCAGGCTGACGTCGCGCGCCTGAATGCGAACCCGGATGCGTTGTCCCACCGGAGTCGATTGCGCAGGCACGCTGAGTTGGCCGCCGTCAAAGCTGGCCAATGTCAGGTGATAGTCGGCATCGTGACGGTCGATCGTGGCATCGACCACCGCGCCGGCGGCGTCACCATGGGCCAATTGCAGGTCCAGCCGGGTCATCAGGTCGAAGGTGGCGCCGCTGGCCACGACCTTGCCGGCTTCGAGCAGCACCAGGTGCTCGGCCAGGCGCGCCACCTCGTCGGGCGCGTGGCTGACATAGAGCACGGGGATGTCGAGCTCGCCGTGCAGCCGCTCCAGGTAGGGCAGGATCTCGGCTTTGCGTTTGGCATCGAGCGCGGCCAGCGGCTCGTCCATCAGCAAGATGCGCGGACTGGTGGCGAGCGCCCGGGCAATGGCCACGCGCTGGCGCTCCCCGCCCGACAGTGTGGCAGGCGAGCGCCGCATCAGTGGCCCCATACCTAGCAGTTCGACGGCCTGCGCGAGTGACACGCGTTGCTGTGCGGGCGGCACCCGCTTCATGCCGTAGGCCATGTTCTGCGCCACGGTGAGGTGGGCAAACAGGCTGGGCTCCTGGAACACATAGCCCAACGCCCGCTGGTGCGTGGGTACGAACAGGCCGCGCGCGTCGTCCTGCCACACCTCGCCATTGACTTCCACATAGCCGCCCGGGGCGCGCTCCAGTCCCGCGATCGCGCGCAGGCAGGTGGTCTTGCCGGAACCGGACGGGCCGAACAGCGCGCTGACCTGGTGCCCCGGCAGCGCAAGATCGACGTCCAGCGCAAAGTCTGGGTAGCCCAATTGCAGGCGCGCCCGTACCGCGGTGTCACCGTCGATGGTCATCGAACCAACGCGGCCTTGCGCCGCCCCGTCGGGTTCAGCGTGTACAGCGCAAGCAGCACGGCGAACGAAAACAGCACCATACCGGCCGACAGCCAGTGCGCCTGGGTGAATTCCAGCGCTTCCACATGGTCGTAGATCTGCACCGATACCACGCGCGTCTTGTCGGGGATGTTGCCGCCGATCATCAGCACCACGCCGAATTCACCCACGGTGTGTGCGAAGCCCATCACGATGGCTGTCAGGTAACCCGGCCTGGCCAGTGGCAGTACGACACTGAAAAAGGTGTCGAGCCGGGACGCGCGCAAGGTGGCGGCGGCTTCCAGAGGCCGATCGCCGATGGCCTCGAAGGCGTTCTGGATCGGTTGCACCACGAACGGCATGGAGTAGAGCACCGAGCCCACCACCAGCCCGGCAAAGGTGAACGGCAGCACGCCCAGCCCAAGTGATTGGGTCAGTGCCCCGATCGGCCCGTTCGGCCCCAAGGTCACGAGCAGGTAAAACCCCAATACGCTGGGTGGCAGTATCAGCGGCAGGGCCACAAGTGCACCGGCCGGGCCTTTCCACCAGGAACGCGTGCGTGCCAGCCACCAGGCCAGCGGCGTGCCCAGCAGCAACAGAATGACGGTGGTCAGACTCGCCAGCTCCAGCGTCAGCCGGATAGCGCTCCAGGCGGCGTGGCCCAGAGCGTCAGCTGGCATTGCTAGACCCCGTAGCCAAAGGACCGGATGACCGCCCGTGCCTTGTCAGACTTGAGGTAGTCCAGCAGCGCTGTCGCAGTTGGATTGTCTTTGGCGCGGCCGAGTTGCACCGCATCCTGGCGCAGCGGGGAGTACAGATCCTGTGGAACGATCCAGCCTGAGCCGCTCTTGATCTTGCCGTTTTCATAGACCTGCGATAGTGCCACGAAGCCCAGCTCGGCATTGCCGGTGGACACAAAGCTGAAGGTCTGGCCGATGCTCTCGCCCGTGACAAATTTGGGCTCCAGGGAAGCGAGCAGGCCCAGTTGCGTGAGCGTCTGCACGGCGGCTGCGCCGTAGGGCGCCAGCTTCGGCGATGCGATCGCGATGTTCCGGAATTCGTTTTTCTTCAACACCTCGCCCTGCGCGTCCACGACGTCGGCTTTGGCCGACCACAGCACCAGCTTTCCAGTGGCGTAGGTGAAGATGCTGCCGGGCACAGTGTCGCCTTCCTTTTCCAGTCGGGCCGGCGTTGCCGCGTCCGCTGACAGGAACACGTCGAAGGGCGCGCCGTTCTTGATTTGAGAATAGAACTTGCCGGTGGAGCCGAACGACAGCTGGACGGTGTTACCGGTTTCCTTTTCGAAATCGGCAGCGATGGCTTTCATCGGCTCGGTGAAGTTGGCGGCGACGGCCACCTGCACGGTGCCGGCACGCACCGTCGCAGACAGGACCAGCGCCAGCAGGGCGCACAGGAGGTGGGGAAGACGGGGCGTCATCGGCGGAGTCCTTTCGCTATTACCTGAATGAATAGCGAAAGTCTAACATCGAAAGAAATGAGGATGCACACCGACAGCGGGACATGCCATCGCGGATGACCTCTCCGGTTGGGTCCGGCGCTAACCGCGTCGAGAACTACCTTCGACCGGTTCGTGTATCGTCTCTCTTCCACCAATCAAATCTGAAACTCTCATGAGCAACGCCGTGGCCGGAAAGGGCACGCCATGCCGATCTTGACGATGAAGCGGGTCAACGATGGCGTGGTCGCGGTGCTGCTGGAGAGCGGCGAGCTGGTCGGTCATCTCAAATGGATCGGCGGAGTGTGGAAGTTCAAGGCCATGGGCTACGAAGGCGCAGACCTGGTGCCTGGCGGCGGCCCGCTGACAGCGCGGCACAACTGCACGTTTGCGGCGTTGGACGCGGCGCATATCAGCGCGGTGCTGCTGGAGGTGTGAGCGGCACGCGCCGCGTCCCACATGCATTCAAAATGGCGCCATGCCCAAACCCCGCACTCCCGCTGTCTCGTACACCAACGCCTTCGCCCGCGCGTCCACCGACAAACGCATCGAAATCCTGCGCCTGATCGGGCACAGCGGCTCCATCTCGCAAGCGGGGCGCGATGCGGGAGTCAGCTACAAGGCGGCTTGGCAGGCGATCGATACGCTGACCAACCTGGCAGGGGTGGCCCTGGTCGAGCGCTCGGTGGGAGGGGCGGGCGGAGGCGGCGCCCGCGTCACGGAGGCCGGGCAGCACTTGCTGGCGATGGCCGAGGAACTGGAGCAGGCGCGTGCCCTGGTGCTGGCGCGCTTTCGGCAGCAGGGCAGCGATCCGCAGGCTGCCGGTACGTCGCCTGCGCTGGCGCAGTTCCCGGTGCGCACCAGCATGCGCAATCAACTGCCCTGCAAGGTCCTGGCGCTGGATCTGCAAGGCCAGATCGTGCAGGTGCGGCTACAGCTTGCCGGTGGCGCGGCGCTGGTTTCGCGCATCACCGTGGAGAGCGCGGAGTTGCTGGGCCTGCGCGAGGCACTGCCGGTGTTGGCGCTGTGCAAGGCGACGGCGGTTTTGGCGGGCCGCGTAACCGCGATCGAAGCCGCGCGCGCGGACAACCTGCTGTTGGGACGCGCCAGCCGCGTGGCGCGTGGCCAGAGCGGCGACGAGGTCGCGGCGCAGCTCGATGGCGGCTTGCAGATGGTCGGGTTTGCAGCGGTGGCCAGTGGCCTGCGTTCGGGAAACCGCGTCGCCATGACGGTCTCGGAGTCGGCCGTCGTCATCGCTCTCATCGATTGAAGAGAAATGCTGCTATATTGATAGCATTCGGCGTAGCATTAGTAATGGTTAGTGGCGCTTTCCGTTATAAATCTTGCGGTACACGGTGGCACGGCTGATGCCCAGCGCGCGCGCAGCCTGAGCCACGTTGCCGCGGGCGTCGGCGACGGCTTTGCGGATCAGTGCGGTCTCCAGATCCTTGAGTCCCACGGTCTCGCTGCCCGGAAACCCGACACCAGTATCGATTGTGGTGACCACTTCGGCGTGCGCTGTCGGCAGGGCATTCAGGCGCAAGCCGCTCCACAGCGGCACTTCAACGAGCGGGTTTTGCCGGCGGGCCGCGTCGAACAGCAACTCGTAAGGCATGGCAAATACGTCGCTGGCGTGTACGGCAGCCTGTTCAGGGCTGGCCAGTTCCGCCACCATTTGGCGCGCCGTCTGGTTGGCGCCCACCAGCCAGCCGTCGGCGTCCAGGCACACCAGTCCGTCGGTATCAAAGCCCAATGCGTGGCCGGGCCAATTCAGGCGCACGAGCAGGCGGTATGGCTGGCCCAGCAGCAGGGCGTTCTCGATGTGGCGGGCGGATTGTGCCGCCAGGTGCTTGAGCTCGGGCCGTTCCACCGCCTCGATTCCGGTCAGGTCCAGCATGCCGATGCAGCGCCCATCGGGACCAAATAGCGGGGCGCCAGCGCAACTGTAGACCGAAGCGCCCGAGAAGAAGTGTTCGCCGCGGTGCAGCCAGACCGGCTGCAGTTCGGCCAGTGCGGCGCCGATGGCCGAGGTGCCGATGCTTGGTTCGGACAAGTCCGTGCCGATGCGGGTGATCAGGGCCGCACGCCGGTCGCTGCGGTCGATGGCACCGCTGACATCCACCACGACGCCTTGGGCATTGGTCACAATGGCGAAATAACGGGTGTCGGCAATGGCCCGTCCCAGCTTTTCCAGCACCGGGCGGGCGGCTTGCACAAGCCCAATGTGAGCTTCTTCGCTGCGCCGCGCCGCGTGCGTGGAAACAACCTCGAATGCGAGGTCCTGCTCGGGCTGCTGGCCACGCGAAAGGCAGCGCTGCCAGGAGCGCTCGATCCACGGTGCCGAGAGCATGCCAGCTGGTGATCGTCCCTCGCCCAGCATGGCACTGCGCGCATGACTGATCTGCTGTAGGCGCCGTTCAGGCGCTACTGTTAAGGCTTGCTGCATGGCAAATCCCGTTATTGTTTCATTTTGAGAATTTCACGCTCATCTTCACATGAATCGAGGGTTTAGCCTAGGGTGATTGCCGGGTTCCGCTTGAACAATGATGTGGGTTCGAACAAACTAACATCTTGCCAACAGGAGACAGACCCTATGCAAGTTCAATTCAAGGTCAACGGAAAATCCACCTCCCTCGACTTGCCGACCAATACGTTGTTGGTGCAGGCGTTACGCGAGCATCTGAATCTGACCGGCACCCATGTCGGCTGCGACACCGCCCAGTGCGGTGCTTGCACCGTCATCGTGAACGGGCATGCCGTGAAATCGTGCAACATGCTGGCGGCGCAGGCCAGCGGAGCCGAAATTACCACCATCGAGGGATTGGCGCAGGCGGACGGCACGATGCATCCGATGCAGGCGTCGTTCAAGGAATGTCATGGTCTGCAATGCGGGTTTTGCACGCCCGGCATGGTGATGAGCGCGATCGACTTGTGCCATCAGCATCCCAACGCCACTGAGACCGAAATCCGTGAATTGCTGGAGGGCAACATCTGCCGCTGTACGGGCTACCAGAACATCGTCAAGGCCGTGCAGATGGGCGCTGCTGCCATGGCGGCCTGATCCAGACCCGAGTCATTGCAGAACCATCTAAGGAGTAGACAACATGGGTGCACCCGATTTTGCCAGCCTGCCGCACATCGGCGAGGCGGTCCGCCGCAAGGAAGATTACCGTTTCCTGACTGGCGAAGGCCAGTACGTCGATGACGTCAAGCTCGCCGGCCAAGCCTGTGCCGTGTTCGTGCGCTCGCCACACGCTCACGCGAAAATAAACAAGATCGACACGGCGGCCGCCAAGGCGGCGCCCGGTGTGCTCGGTATTTTTGTGGGCGAAGACGTCGCGGCGGACAAGATCAACGGCCTGCCCTGCGGCTGGCTGATCACCAGCACCGACGGCACGCCCATGAAAGAGCCTCCGCACCCGATTCTGGCGCAGGGCAAGGTGCGCTACGTGGGAGACCACGTAGCGCTGGTCGTGGCCGAGACGCTGGAGCAGGCACGCAATGCGGCCGAGCTTGTCGAGGTCGATTACGAAGTGCTCAGCGCCGTCGTTAACGTCGTGGATGCCGCCAACGGCGTCGCGCTGCACGAGGCGGCACCGGACAATCATTGCTACAAATGGGGGCTTGGCGACAAGGCGGCGGTCGACGCCACCTTTGCCAGCGCCGCCCATGTGAGCAAGCTCGATCTGGTAAACAACCGCCTGATTCCGAATGCCATGGAGCCGCGCTCGGTCGTTGGCTCCTACACCCGCGGCACCGACGAATACGTGCTGTATGTCGCGAACCAGAACCCGCACGTCGAGCGCCTGCTGATGACCGCTTTTGTGATGGGCCTGCCCGAGCATAAGGTGCGCGTCATTGCGCCTGATGTGGGGGGTGGCTTCGGCTCCAAGATCAATCTCTACGCCGAAGACGTGGGCGTGATGTGGGCTTCCAAAAAGCTCAACCGCAACATCAAGTGGACCGCCGAGCGCAGCGAGTCTTTCCTGTGCGACACCCATGGCCGCGACCACGTGAGCCACGCCGAGATGGCGATGGACAAGGACGGCAAGTTCCTCGCTCTGCGCGTGCATACCCACGCCAACATGGGCGCCTATCTGGCTACCTTTTCGACGGCCATTCCCACCATCCTGTATGGCACGCTACTCGCGGGGCAATACAACACACCGCAAATCTATGTCGAGGTGGACGCCTGGTTCACCAACACCGCGCCGACCGACGCCTACCGCGGTGCCGGCCGACCCGAGGCGACCTACCTGCTGGAGCGGCTGGTATCTCGCTGTGGCTGGGATCTTGGTCTGTCTCAGGACGAAATCCGCAGACGCAACTTCATTACCAAGTTTCCGCACCAGACGCCGGTGGCACTGCAGTACGACACTGGAGACTTCGTTGCCTGCATGGACAAGGCCCAGGCGCTGGCCGATGTCGCCGGCTTCGATGCCCGGCGCAAGGCCAGCGAGGCCAAGGGACTCAAGCGCGGTATCGGCTATTCAAGTTACATCGAGGCCTGCGGTCTGGCGCCGAGCAACATTGCCGGTGCGTTAGGTGCGCGGGCTGGCCTGTTCGAGTGCGGCGAAGTGCGGGTCAATCCGACCGGCAGCGTGACCGTTTTCACCGGCTCGCACAGCCACGGCCAGGGCCACGAAACCACCTTTGCGCAGGTGGTGGCGGCGCGCCTGGGTGTTGCGGTCGATGCCGTGGATATCGTGCACGGTGACACCGGGCGTGTGCCGTTCGGCATGGGAACGTACGGTTCGCGCTCGCTGGCAGTCGGCGGCTCGGCCATCATGAAGGCGCTCGACAAGATTGAGACCAAGGCCAAGAAGATTGCCGCTCACCTGATGGAGGCGAGCGATGCCGATATCGAGTTTGCCAACGGCGAGTTCACGGTCAAGGGTACCGACAAGAAGGTCACTTTCGGTCAGGTCGCGCTGACGGCGTATGTGCCGCACAACTATCCGCTTGACAAGCTCGAACCCGGGCTGGACGAGACGGCGTTCTACGACCCGACCAACTTCACCTATCCCGGTGGCACCCACATCTGCGAGGTCGAAATCGACCCCGCGACCGGAACCACCCGTATCGACCGCTTTTCCGCGGTGGATGACTTCGGCAATATCGTGAACCCGATGATTGTCGAGGGGCAGGTGCACGGCGGGATTGCACAGGGTATCGGCCAGGCGCTGCTGGAGCGCTGCGTCTACGACCAGGAGACGGGCCAGTTGCTGACCGGCAGTTTCATGGACTACGCCATGCCGCACGCCGACGACTTTCCGGAGTTCAAGCTCGGCCAGGTGTGCACCCCGTGTACCCATAATCCCCTAGGCTCCAAGGGTTGCGGCGAAGCCGGCGCCATTGCCTCTCCGCCAGCGGTGATTAACGCCGTGCTGGATGCGCTGCATGGTATGGGCGTGAAGGACTTCGACATGCCTGCCTCGCCCGGCCGCGTGTGGGAAGCTATTCAATCTGCAAAAGCCTGAGGAGAATCAAAATGTACGCATTCACACTGGAGCGCCCCTCCACCACGGCAGATGCAGTCAAACTCGCCGCTGCGGGCGCCAAGGTTCTGGCCGGTGGCCAGACCCTGCTGGCCTCGATGAAGCTTCGCCTGTCGGACCCTGGTCAGTTGGTCGATCTCTCGAACATCAAGGAATTGGCCGGGATCAAGCGCGAGGGCAACGCCTTTGTGATTGGCGCCATGACTCGCCATGCCGACGTGGCCGCCAACGCCGAGCTCAATGTGGCGCTGCCCGTATTGGCCCATTTGGCCGCGCACATCGGCGATCGCCAGGTGCGTGCCATGGGTACATTGGGCGGCTCGGTGGCCAACAATGATCCCGCCGCGGACTACCCGGCCGCCGTGTTGGGGCTGGGAGCCACGGTGGTGACGACGCAGCGCAAGATTGCCGCCGATGATTTTTTCACGGGCATGTTCTCCACCGCTCTGAACGACGGTGAGTTAATCACGGCCATCTGCTTTCCGATCCCCAAGCGCGCCGCCTACCTGAAGTTCGTGCAACCGGCTTCGCGGTTTGCGCTGGTGGGTGTTCTGGTGGCCCAGACGGACAGCGGCGTGCGCGTGGCCGTGACAGGCGCGGGTAACGGCGTGTTCCGCCACAAGGGGCTGGAAGATGCCTTGACCAAGAGCTTCACGGCGCAATCGGCGGCAGCCGTCAAGATTGATGCCACCGACCTGAATGCAGACATCCACGCGTCGGCCGCCTACCGTGCGAACCTGATCAGCGTGCAGGCCCAGCGTGCGGTCACCCAGGCGCTGGGCTAGGGCGACGTGTTTGCGACGATCGATGAACTGATTGAGGCATTGGAGGCGGCCGGCTACTACGCCGATCGCCGACTGGCCACGGCGGTGTTTTTGGCGCTCAAGCTCAAACGCCCGCTGTTGCTGGAGGGTGAGCCGGGCGTCGGCAAGACCGAGTTGGCCAAAGCGCTGGCGGTAGCCTTGCAGCGTGCCTTGATCCGGCTGCAGTGCTATGACGGGCTGGAGCAGCGCGAAGCGCTGTACGAGTGGAACTACGCGGCTCAGTTGTTGCACATGCGTGCCGCCGAATTGCGCCACGAAGGGCAAGGTGATATCTCCCAGGTCGAGCGCGAGGTCTACCAGGACCGCTACCTGATTCACCGTCCGTTGCTGCAGGCGCTGCAGACGCCTGCGCCGGGTGCCGTGCTGCTAATCGACGAGGTGGATCGGGCTGACGAGCCCTTTGAGGCTTTCCTGCTCGAATACCTTGGCGAGTATCAGGTCAGCATTCCCGAGATGGGCACGGTATGCGCCGTGAGCAGCCCCGTGACAATCCTGACCAGCAATCGCACACGTGAGCTGCACGATGCGGTCAAGCGACGCTGCCTGTATCACTGGCTCGACTATCCCGAGCGTGATCGGGAACTGGCGATTGTGCGGGCCCAGGTTCCGCAGGCCAGTGCGGAGTTGTCAGCGCAGGTCGCCGCATTTGTCGGGCGCTTGCGCAGCGCACCATTTGCCAACACATTCCAGCGCGCTCCGGGCATTGCCGAGAGCGTGGAGTGGGCCCGGGCGCTGGTCGCACTCGATACGCTGGTGATGGACCCGGAAGTCGTTGCCGACACCGCCGGTATCCTGTTCAAGCAGCGCGAAGACGTCGCAGCCCTGACGCGCGACCTGGCAGCCGAGTTGCTGGCCCCCGAAGAAGCGCCGCAAGCAGCCTAGACCCATCGCGGTTGGAAGGACCCCCTTATGCAGCTGGGTGACGCGCGCACTGGCAAACTCGCCGACAACATCACCGGCTTTGGCCGCGCCTTGCGCCGTGCCGGCGTTCGCGTCGACAGCTCACGTATCTCCCTGGCGCAGGACGCTGCGCTGGCCGTCGGCGTCGGTGCCAAGGCGGACCTCAGCGCCGCGCTGGAGGCCGTGATGATCAGCCGCGAGCAGGATCGGCTGGTGTTTCGCGAACTGTTCGATGCCTACTTTCGCAACCCTGAAATGGCGCGCAAGTTGCTCGCGCAATTGCTGCCCAGCGCCGAGGGCACGGCCGAGCCCAGCAAGCGGCGCCCGCGCGTGCGTGAGGCCTTGTCGCCGCAAAGGGCCTATGGCAAGCAGGCCAAGCCCAGCCAGGAAGACCAGAAGGTGGAGTTCGACGCGGCCATGACGGCCAGTGACCTGCAACGGCTCAAGCACGCCGACTTCAATGCGCTGTCAGCGACCGAGTACCGGCTGGTGGAGCGCCTGGCGCGTGACGTACGCTTGCCGCTGCCGCACTTTGCCTCGCGCCGTACATTCCCGGCCAGCGTGGGCGCGCGCTTGCACTGGCCTGGTGTCATGCACCACGCATCGCGTACCGGTGGCGAGCTGATGGATCTGCCGCGGCGGCAGCGGCGCGAACAACCGCTGCCGCTGCTGGTGCTGGTGGATATTTCGGGCTCGATGGAGCGCTATGCGCGCCTGCTGCTGGCTTTTTTGCATGCCGCCACGCGGCGCCATCCGAGGCGCGACGTGTTTGCCTTTGGCACCCAGCTGACCGACCTGACGCCGGCCTTTCGTATTGCGGACACCGACGAGATGCTGGCCGTGGCCAGTGCAGCGATTGAGGATTTTGCCGGTGGCACGCGGCTCGGGGTCTCGCTGGCCAGCCTGCATGAGCACCACGCGCGCCGACTGGTCGGGCGGCGCACGCTGGTGCTGATCATCACGGATGGGCTGGACACCGGCGAGCCACAGGATCTGGCGCCAGAGCTGGCCTGGCTGCGTCGCGCCAGCCGCCGGCTGCTCTGGCTTAATCCACTGCTGCGCTTCGATGGCTATGCCCCCAGCGCGCGCGGCGCCTCCGTGTTGCACACCTATGCACACGGCATGCTGGCCGTTCACAACCTGAGCCGCCTGGAAGACCTGGCGGCCAGCCTGGCTGCGTTGATGAAACGCTGACCGATCCCCACATATCCAACACAAAACAAGGAAAAACCAATGGACATGCAAGCCAACCGCCAACTGGCCGTGACTCAGCAACAAGCTTGGGATGCGCTGAACGACCCTGTGGTCCTGAAAACCTGTATTCCGGGCTGCGACAAGGTCGAGGCCACGGGAGAGAATCAGTACGCCATTGGCCTGGCGGTCAAGATCGGCCCAGTGTCGGCGAAATTTGCCGGAAAAATCAATCTCAGCGATATCAAACCACCCAGCAGCTACAACATTGCGTTTGAAGGACAGGGCGGTGTGGCCGGGTTTGGCAAGGGCAATGCCCAGGTCACACTCACACCAAACGACGCCGGGTGCGATCTGGGTTATGTAGTCCATGCGTCGGTCGGCGGCAAAGTGGCGCAACTCGGGCAACGTTTGATCGACGGCGCGGCCAAATCGATGGCGGAAGACTTCTTCAAACGCTTCGACGACGAAATGCAGCGCCGCTTCCCGGAAGCTTATGCTTCAAAATCGATAGTGGAAGCTCAAGAAGTGGCAACGGCTACAGGCACAAAAGTCTCAAAAATTCCTGCGTGGGCCTGGGTCGCGGGTGTGGTCGTGGTGCTGGCCCTCATCTGGTGGTTGCGCTAGGGCAAAGACTGGTAATACCCGTTCGGGCGGCGTCTGATGACACCCTTGGATAAGCTCGGGGGTAAGGCAATGGAAGGAGATAGTCCATGGAAAATCTTGATGTGATGGTGTTGCGCACACTGCGCGACTGGCGCGCATCCGGCAAGCGCGCCTTGCTGGCCACCGTGGTGCGCACCTGGGGATCCTCGCCGCGGCCCGTGGGCTCGATCATGGCGCTGTGTGAAGACGGCGTGGTGGTTGGCTCCGTGTCGGGCGGCTGTATCGAAGACGATCTGATCTACCGCCACACCCAGGCCTATGCGGGCAAGGATTCGACCAACCAGATTCCCATGGGCGCGCCAGGTTTCGTCAAGTACGGGGTCACGGCAGACGAGGCGCACCGCTTTGGCCTGCCCTGCGGTGGCACGCTAGAGCTTCTGCTGGAGTACGATCCAGACGCGACCAGCCTGTCCGCGCTCATCAGTTCGCTGGACACGGGCCAGTCGATGCAGCGCACCGTGCGCCTTGCCGATGGCGTCGTGTCACTCCTGCCTGCCACGGCACCAGCCGAGCTGGACTTGTCGAAGACTGAGCTGGTCAATACATTCGGCCCTGAATACCGCATGTTGCTGATCGGCGCAGGCCAGCTGGCCGAGTATCTTGCGACCATGGCGCTGTTCAGTGGTTTTACCGTGACGGTGTGTGATCCGCGCGAGGAGTACCGAAGCGTCTGGTCCGTGAGCGGCGCTAAGGTGGTCAGCGAGATGCCCGACGATGAGGTGGTGGCCTTCCGGCCGGACAAGCGCAGTTGCGTCGTGGCCCTGACGCACGACCCCAAGCTGGACGACCTGGCGTTGCTGGAGGCACTCAAGACCGACGCCTTTTACGTGGGCGCCATCGGCTCGCGCCGCAACAACAACGCACGCAAACAGCGCATGATCGAGCACTTCGAGCAAACCGAGGCCAGTCTGGCACCCCTGCGTGGGCCCATTGGCATCTACATCGGCAGCAAGACGCCGCCGGAAATCGCTGTCAGCGTGATGGCGGAAATCCTCGCCGTAAAAAACGGTGTGACCTTGCCGCGCGACATGGATGTGGCGCGCGCCAAGGACGAGCTCGCCGTCGTCGCCAATGACCCGGGCGAAATGGTGTGCGCCATGCCGCGCAGCTACGCCTGAATCTTACTCGGGCCGCGCGTAACAAATTGCATACGCGTGCGCCAGTTGCGCACTAACGGCATAGACTGCCTGCTGCACATGCCCGTCCCCTTCATGGGGCTATCGGGCGCGCGGCGGATGGAGGGGGGTGCCGGCTTGAACAAGAAGGATGTCGTCCGAGTTCTCATCGTGGTCGACGATGCGCCATATTTGCAGCGGTGCGCCGCTGCGGTGCTGGCCGACCCGCGACTGAGCCTGACCGCGGGGGTGACCGGTGGCGCCGCCGCCATCGCCTTGCTGGACTCTTGTGCGCCCGATGTGATGGTGATCGATCCGGGTCTGCCAGACATGGCCGGCTCCGAGGTGATCCTTCATGCACGCAGGCACTGTCCCGGCACGCTTGTTTTGGTAGTGGCGGAGTCGGCTCATGCCGGTGCGGTACTGTCGGGTATCGAGGCCGGCGCGACAGGCTACCTGCTCAAGAACGTGCCGGCAGCACGTATCTGCCTCAGTATCCATGAGCTGCACGACGATGGCGCCTCGGTCGGCCCTGGTATGGCCAGTCACGTTCTTGCATCCCTGCAGCACGCCCCGGATACTGCGGCACCAGCGGCCGCGAACGGCATGCCCGTACAGGGCGGCGAATCCACTTCGCTGTCGCACCGCGAAATTGACATCCTGCGTCTCGTGGCCAAGGGGCTGGCCTTTTCCGAGGTCAGTGCGTTGCTTTCCATCTCCCAACACACTGTGGTCGCTCACGTCAAGAATATTTACCGCAAGCTGCAGGTTCATTCACGCGGGGAGGCTGTGTTCGAGGCCAGCCAGCTCGGCTTGTTGTAAGGGCCGGTGCCTGCGTTGCCCTGGCTGCTGGTCGCAATCGCATACCGCATTTGCGTGATCGTGTGTCGCCGAAACGCCTATCGGCGGTATTGGCGGCACGCATCGCACCTCCTATATTGACTTTGCGCGGGCTGCGCCATCCGGCGCAAGGGCGCCTGCGAGGAGGTTTCAATATGAATGACCGACTTCATCGTCCCGGTTCACGCCGCTCAGGTCACCGTGGAATTGGGCTCTGGCTGAGCCTGCTGCTGGGGTTTTTTCTGGCTGTCATCGGGCTCACCGCGCTGAACGGCCGACCTGCCAACGCGCGGCACCTGCTGGGCGACGCGACGGTGCCAGTCGCAGCTCTGGAACAGGTAAACCCTGCGATCGTCACGGACACATCGGTGCCGTCTGCTGAGACGGTGCATTTCACGCCTCAAGAGAGCGACACCACGCCAGTGGCGACTTTCTGAAGCCGGCGCCCCTCTCAGTGGCCCATCATCTGCCCCGGTAGCCATGTGGCGATGCTGGGGAAGAGGAAAATCAGCACGACGGCAACGCACATGAGCAGGAACATGGGCAGCGCCACGCGCGCGATCCAGGTGAGTTCCTTGCCGGTCATGCCCTGAAGCACAAACAGGTTGAAACCCACGGGCGGGGTGATCTGCGCCATCTCGACCACCAGCACCACGAAGATACCGAACCAGATCGGGTCGAGCCCCGCCTTCTGCACGGTCGGCATGATCACGCCCATGGTCAGCACGACCATCGAGATGCCATCCAGGAAACAGCCCAGCACGATGTAAAACGCGGCAAGCGCCAGGATCAGCTGGAACCGGCTCAGGCCCAGCGTCGCGATCCACTCAGCCAGGTGCCGCGGCAGGCCGATGTAGCCCATCGACAGTGTGAGGAACGAGGCGCCGGACAGGATCAGTCCAATCATGCAGTACAGGCGCGTGGCACCCATCAGCGACTCGCGGAACGTGGCCCAGGTCATGGAGCCCTGCACGCCCGCGATCAGTAGCGAGCCCACTACGCCGACTGCGGCTGCTTCGGTGGCGGTGGCAATGCCGGCGTAGATGGAACCCAGCACGGCCGCGATCAGTAGCACGACCGGGATCAGGCTGCGTGATTCGAAGAGCTTTTGCGCCAGGCTGAGTTTCTTGTCGGCCGCCGGCACCAGATCGGGGTGGCGCAGTGCCCACAGCATGATGTAGCCCGAGAACAAACAGGCCAGTAGCAGTCCCGGCAGCACGCCCGCGATGAACAGCTTGGCAATCGAGACCTCGGCCATGACGCCGTACACGATCATGATGATCGACGGCGGAATCAGCAGGCCCAGGGTGCTGGCACCGGCCAGCGTGCCGATCACCATGTGCTCGGGGTAGCCGCGCCGCGTGAGTTCGGGTAGCGTCATCTTGCCAATGGTGGCGCAGGTGGCGGCGCTGGAGCCCGAGACCGCCGCAAAAATCGTGCAGCCGACCACGTTGGTGTGCAGCAGCCGCCCCGGCAGGCCCTGCATCCACGGCGCCAGGCCGCGGAACATGTCCTGGCTCAGGCGCGTGCGAAACAATATTTCCCCCATCCAGACAAACAGCGGCAACGCCGTCAGGGTCCAGCTGGAGGATGAGCCCCAGATCGTCACGGCCATGGCGTCGCCGGCCGGGCGCGACGCAAACAGTTGCATGCCGATCCAGGCCACGCCAGACAGCGTCAGGCCAATCCAGACGCCGCTGCCCAGAATCAGGAACAGGGTCAGGACCAGCAGGCTGGTAACCGCGAGATCACTCATGGCTTTGGCTATTCGTTGCGCAAGGCTTCACCGGGGTGGATCTGCACGCGCTGCCCGCGAAGTTCAAGCACCAGCTCGTCGATGAAGGCGATCGCCAGCACCACCGTGCCCAGTGCCATGCTGAGTTGGGGTATCCACAGCGGTGTGGCATCGTTTCCGGTGGACACGTCGTTGAATGCATGCGACTGCCAGGACAGCCTGCAGCTGTAATAGGCGAAAAGGCAGGCGAGCAGCGCGGCCGCCGCCAGCGCCCAGATCTCGAGGCCGCGCCGCCAGCGCCCACGCAAAGCGTTGAGCACCAGCGTGACGCGGATGTGCTCGCCGCGTTTGAGCGTGTGGGCCAGCGCCAGAAAGCCGCTGGCAGCCATCATGTAGCCGGCATAGGCATCGGTGCCCGGCACATCGAAGTGAAACTCGCGCCCCAGGATGGAGAGAAGCACCATGACCAGCAGGCCGATCATGAACAGCGCCGCCAGCGCGGCGGCACCGTTGTACAGCGCATCGAGCAGCCTGCGCACCGGTGCAGGCTTATTTGCGGTAGGCATCAACCAGCGCCTGACCTTCGGGGCCGGCCTTGACAAGCCATTCCTTGAGCATCACGTTACCCACCTTTTCCATGTCGGCCTTGAGCTGGGGCGAAGGTGCGACGACCGTCATGCCGTGGGCCTTGAGTGTTTCCAGCGACTCGGTATTGACGCGCTTCGAGGCGCCCCAGCCGCGAGTCTCGGCGTCGGCGGCTGCCTTGAGCAGGGCCTCGCGGGTCGGTGCATCCAGCGCGTCGAGCGCCGCCTTGTTTACCAGCACCGCGTTCTTGGGCAACCAGGCCTGGGTGTCGTAGAAGTACTTGAGTTGCTCATAGGTCTTGCTGTCGACGCCGGTCGAACCGGAGGACATGTAGGCATCGACCACGCCTGTGGCGAGCGCCTGCGACAGCTCGGAGGCCTGCACCGTGACCGGTTGGGCGCCCACCAGTTCGGCGATGCGTGCGGTGGCCGGACTGTACGCGCGCCACTTCACGCCCTTCAGATCGGCGGCGGAGTTGATGGGCTTTCTGGAGTAAATGCCCTGCGGCGGCCAGGCCACCGCATACAGGAGCGCCATGCCCTGTTCGCCCAGCTTTTTCTGCAACATCGGCTTCTGAGCCTGGTACAGCTTCATTGCGGCGTCGTAGCTGTCGGCCAGGAAAGGCAGACCGTCCGCACCATAAATCTGCCACTCGTTCTGGAAGTTCACGAGCAGGATTTCACCGGCCTGGGCCTGGCCACCCTGAACGGCGCGTTTGATCTCGGGCGCCTTGAACAGGGACGCGTTGGAGTGCACGGTGATCTTGAGCTTGCCGCCGGTGGCCTTGTCGACGTCGCTGGCGAACTGCACCAGATTTTCGGAGTGGAAGTTGCTGGCTGGATAAGCTGCCGGCAGATCCCATTTGACCTGGGCCGAGGCAGTCAGGCCCGTGAGAAGGGCCGCCGCCGCAATGGCAAACTTGAGATTCATCGTCGTCTCCATAACAGTGTTGAAATACCGGAGGTTCGAGGATAAGGGCAAACTCCTGATTCGCGGCACCGGACATTCCCGTAACTGATACCTGATTGATTGGCCCCAGACCATGAACCCTGCTTACCCGCCGCGATGGCAGTTCTGGATCGATCGCGGCGGCACGTTCACCGATGTGGTGGGCCGGCGTCCGCAGGCCGATGGCAGCTTCACGCTGGTCACGCACAAGCTGCTGTCCGACAACCCCGAGCAATATCGAGATGCGGCGGTGGCGGGCATACGTCATCTGTTGGGCCTGCGTGCAGATCAGCCCATCACGCCGGAGCAGGTCGAGTGCGTGAAGATGGGCACCACGGTCGCAACCAACGCGCTGCTCGAGCGCAAGGGCGAACCCACGCTGCTGGTGGTCACGCGCGGCTTTCGTGACGCGCTGCGCATCGCCTACCAGAACCGGCCTCGCCTGTTCGACCGGCACATCGTGCTGCCCGAGCTGCTCTACAGCGCGGTGATCGAGGCGCAGGAACGCATCGGAGCGCACGGCGAGGTGATCGCACCACTGGACGAGATACTATTAAAACAGGAGCTGCTCGATCAGTACCGGGGAGGGCTACGCAGCGTTGCGATTGTCTTCATGCATGGTTATCGATACAGTGACCACGAGAAGGCGGCGAGTCGGCTCGCGCGCGAGATTGGCTTCACGCAGATCAGCACCTCGCACGAGACCAGCCCGATGCTCAAGCTGGTCAGCCGCGGTGACACGACCGTGGTGGACGCCTACCTGTCGCCCATCCTGCGCCGCTACGTGGAGCAGGTGCAGGCCGAGATGCCGGGCGTGCGGTTATTCTTCATGCAGTCGTCCGGTGGCCTTGCCGACGCCCACGCCTTTCAGGGCAAGGACGCGATCCTGAGCGGACCGGCCGGCGGCATCGTCGGCATGGCGCGCACGGCCCAGCTCGCCGGCATAGCCAAGGTGATCGGCTTCGACATGGGCGGCACCTCGACCGATGTGAGCCACTTCGCTGGTGAGTTCGAGCGCGAATTCGAGACCCAGGTGGCGGGCGTGCGCATGCGCGCCCCGATGATGAGCATTCACACGGTGGCGGCCGGCGGGGGCTCGATCCTGGCGTTCGATGGCGCGCGCTTTCGCGTCGGGCCGCAGAGCGCGGGCGCCAACCCGGGGCCGGCCAGCTACCGGCGTGGCGGGCCGCTGGCCGTGACCGATGCCAACGTGATGCTCGGCAAGCTGCAGCCGCGCTACTTTCCCAGCGTGTTCGGCCACGGGGGCGACGAGACGCTGGATGCGGACGTGGTACGCGTGAAGTTCCAGGCACTCGCGCAGCAGACCGGCAGGGCGCCCGAGGACGTAGCGGAGGGCTTCGTCCATATTGCCGTTCAGCAGATGGCCAACGCCATCAAGAAGATATCGGTCGCGCGCGGCTACGACGTGACGCGCTACACGCTGCAGTGCTTCGGCGGAGCGGGTGGCCAGCATGCCTGTATGGTGGCCGACGCGCTGGGCATGACGCGTGTGTTCGTTCATCCGCTGGCGGGTGTCCTGTCCGCCTACGGCATGGGCCTGGCCGACCAGAACGTGATCCGCGAGCGGGCGGTCGAGTGCAAACTGACTGACGCGGCCGTGCCCGACATTGCCACCGAGCTCGATGCTCTGGCGCAGGCCGCCGAGTCCGAGCTGGCGCGCCAGCAGGCCGGTCGCGGTGGCATCACGACGCACCGGCGCGTGCATGTGCACTACGAGGGCAGCGATAGCGCGCTGATCGTGCCATGGCAGGATGCCCGCGAGTTGCCCGTTTCTCATGCTGCCGCGGTCGCTCGCATTGCCGCCGGCTTCGAAGCGGCCTACCGCCAGCGCTTTTCATTCCTGATGCAGGGCAAGGGCCTGGTCGTGGAGGCAGTGTCGGTCGAGGCGGTGGTGGCGGGGGACGCGCCGTTCGAGCCGCGGCTTGACCTCCATAACGTGCGCGCAGTGCCGCGCCGAGAGACGGTGCAAATGTATTCGGGTGGCCGCTGGCATGGCGCAGCGCTCGTGGTGCGCGATGACCTGCGAGCCGGCGACGTGATCGCGGGGCCGGCAATCATCGCGGAGCAAAACGCCACCACCGTGGTGGAGCCGGGTTGGCAGGCGACCTTGACGCTGTTCGGCCATCTCGTGCTGGAGCGGCGCGTACCACGTGCTATTCAATTTGCAGCCGGCACGCACGTGGACCCTGTGCTGCTGGAAGTTTTCAACAACCTGTTCATGAATATCGCCGAGCAGATGGGTTTGCAGCTGCAGAACACCGCCTACTCGGTCAACATCAAGGAGCGGCTGGACTTCAGTTGCGCGTTGTTCGACGCCGACGGCAACCTGATAGCGAACGCACCGCACATGCCGGTGCATCTGGGCTCGATGGGCGAGAGTATCAAGACCGTGATTTGCGAGAACGCGGCGACCATGCAGCCCGGCAACGTGTATGTGCTGAACGACCCGTACCACGGTGGCACGCATCTGCCCGATATCACGGTGATTACGCCGGTCTACCTTGGCGACAGGCCGACGTTCTACGTCGGCAGTCGCGGGCACCATGCCGACATTGGCGGCACCACGCCGGGCTCGATGCCACCGTTCTCCACCACGATCGAGGAGGAGGGCGTGCAGATCGACAACTTCCTGCTGGTGGATCGCGGCGTGTTGCGCGAGGCCGGGATCCTCGCGTTGCTCGGGAGTGGCAAATACCCCTCCAGAAATCCGCAGCAGAACCTCGCCGACCTGAAGGCGCAAATCGCTGCCAACGAGAAGGGGGTGCAGGAGCTGCGCAGGATGGTGGAAGACTTCGGCCTGGACGTGGTGCAGGCCTACATGGGCCACGTGCAGGACAACGCCGAGGAGTCGGTACGCCGGGTCATCACCCGGCTGCGCGACGGCAGCTTCAATCTGCCGCTGGACAACGGCGCGCAGATCAGTGTGGCGATCCGGGTCAATGCGCCCGAACGCAGTGCGGTGATCGACTTCACCGGAACATCAAAGCAACAGGTCAACAACTTCAATGCGCCCACGGCGGTGTGCATGGCAGCCGTGCTGTATGTGTTTCGCACGCTGGTGGACGACGACATTCCACTCAACGCGGGCTGCCTCAAACCGCTCGAGGTCATCATCCCGCCAGCGTCGATGCTCAACCCTGATCCGCCGGCGTCCGTGGTGGCTGGCAATGTGGAAACCTCCACCTGCATCACGAACGCGCTGTTCGGCGCCCTGGGTGTGATGGCAGGAAGCCAGCCGACCATGAACAACTTCACTTTCGGCAATGCGCAGTATCAATACTATGAAACCGTCTCGGGTGGCAGCGGCGCCGGCGCCGAATTTGACGCGGCCGGCCGGGTGGTCGAGGGCTTCGACGGCACCAGCGTCGTGCAGACCCACATGACCAACTCCCGTCTGACCGATCCCGAGGTGCTGGAGTTCCGCTTTCCGGTGCGGCTCGAGAGTTACGAGATCCGCCAGGGTTCGGGCGGTGCCGGCCGCTGGCACGGCGGCGATGGGGGCGTGCGTCGCGTGAAATTCCTGGAGGCCATGACGGCGAGTATTCTTTCCAACGGGCGAGTGCATCCGGCCTTCGGGATGGCGGGCGGCGAGCCTGGACGGGTGGGAATCAACCGCGTGGTTCGGGTCGATGGCACGGTGGAGGAACTGGGGCATATCGGCCAGGTGCCGATGCAGCCCGGCGACGTTTTTGAGATTCACACGCCGGGTGGTGGCGGGTTCGGCCGCCTTAAAGAAGGTTTACCTCTCGATTGAGAATGAAATGTGATCTTGAATCAGATTCCATATTCATAGTTGGCTATCAATAGAGGAGCATCAAGGATGACGCAAGCATTCCGCGACAACTACCGCTTTCTGGCCCACTACAACCGCTGGTTCAACGGGCGCCTGTACGACGCCTGCGAAAAACTCGGTGATGAGGAGCGCAAACGTGATCGTGGCGCCTTCTTCCGCTCCATCCACCACACGCTGACCCATCTGGTGCTTGCCGACAAGATGTGGCTGCAGCGCTTTGCGCGCCAGGGTGTCGCGTTCGAGGCGCTCCCAGCAGATCTTCTGGATATCCCGCAGGGCGCGGACTACACCAGTGATTTGCATCCCGACTGGCAAGGCTTGAGGCGAATGCGCGAAGGGCTGGACGTCGCCATCGAAGCATGGGTGGCCGAGATGCCCGACGAATTCGTGGCCCGCACCATGCGCTACAGCAACACCAAGGGCGTGCAGCGCGAGCACCCGATGTGGCAGGCAGTGACGCATTTCTTCAACCACCAGACACACCACCGCGGGCAGGTGACTACCTTGCTCATGCAAGCGGGTGTGGATGTGGGGGTAACCGATCTGATTGCGCTGGTGAATCCGTCGCAGCTCCTGAATTAGTAGCTGCAAGCCTATATTGGACAATGGCTAGAGCCATTATTTCCATAGAAAAAACCGCCGAAGCGGGTTTTTCATAAGGCCAATCAAACTCAATTTTTCGCAGCGCTGGCAGCCGGTTTGGTTGCGTCGGCTTTGGCCGCTTTGGCTGCCTTAGCGTCGTCAGCCTTCTTCTTCTTGGCTTCGGCCTTGGCAGACTTGTCGGCAGCCTTCTTGGCTTTGGCGTCAGCCTTTGCGTCTTTTTTCTCGTCGGTCGTGGCTAGGGCGGCGGCCGGTGCGGCAACGGTTGCCGATTTGGCTTCGGCCTTATTCGCGGTCGCTTTTGCAGCTGGCGTTGCGGGCGCACCTTTGAATGAAGCCCCGTTAACCGTCATGCCTTCAGAGGAAAACGTGGCTGCGTTCTTGTCACCGACACCCTTGACGCGTTCGATGAAATCGTTCCAGTCCTTGAATTCGCCTTTCTTGCGCTCATCAACGATCTTGCTCGAAATGCCGGGACCAATGCCCTTGAGGCCATCGAGTTCGGCCGCGGTGGCCTTGTTCACATCGACCGCGGCGAAGGATGCCACCGCATACAGCATGGCCACAATAACGAGGATCTTCTTCAACATTGGCGAGGCTCCTGAAAACAAAAGAAAGCCGGCAGGGAATCCGCCGGGACTGTCTGGTTATAACGGCGCCGGCTCCCTGTCCGTTGACGGCCAGCTGACATGAGCGCCGGGTAAATACCCTGAGGTGTCGTAGAGCCGCCGTGGCGGCCCCGACAGTGCGGTGCCGCTAGAGTTCTTCGATCCGGCGTGCCGGATAGCTGTCCCATGCCTGGCAACCCGGACATTGCCAGAAATGCTGCGTTGCTTCGAAGCCGCAGGCGGCGCAGCGGTAGCGCATCAGTGGTCGTGCTGCGTGGTCCAGCGCACGCTGCACCTGGGTATGGAATTGCTCGTGCTCCAGCTTCTCTCCCGCGATCCATTTGGCGGCCGCGACCAGCGACGGGTCGCGTTCAAGATGCTTGAGGTACCAGTCGCGCCCGCTCTGCGCATTCAAGCCGGATGCGTCCGACGCGGACAGGGTTACGATGGCATCAAGCACGTCGAGGCCGGGATCCTGCGCATAACTATCCTCAAGCAGACGCAGTGCCTGCTTTGATCGCCCGCATGCCATTGCTGCTTCGCACAGGGAGTGCGCCACCAGCGGCAACGAAAGAGGTGCCACGTCGAGCAGGTCCTGCAAGGTATCGAACGCGGCGCCAGCCTCACCGAGCCGCAGATGCAGGGCAGCCAGCTCGATGCGCGGACGCGGTGCATGGGGCGCCATGGCCTGCGCCTGTTCGAGCAGGCGTTGGGCGGCGGCGTTGTTTCCTTCTGCGGTCTGGGCTGCCGCCTGCTCGCACAGGTAATGCGCCTGCCGCGCGCTGAAGCTGCCCTGACCGGCGTCTTCAAGCCTTTGCGCGATCCGCGCCGCTTGCTGCCAGTCGCGTGAGCGCTCGAAGATCGCCAGCAACGCCAGGCTGGACTGCGTTTCGAAAGTGGTGCCTTCTAGCTTGCGCAAGGCTTCTTCGGCGCGGTCGAGCAGGCCAGCCTTGAGGAAATCCAGCGCCAGTGCATGCTGCGCCCGTTCGCGGTCGGTCCGGTTCAGGTCGCCTCGCGAAAGGAGGTGTTCATGCACCCGCACCGCCCGCTCATATTCGCCGCGGCGCCGAAACAGGTTGCCCAGGGCGAAGTGCAGTTCGGAGGTGTCCGGGTCGTTTTGCACGGCCTCGATGAAGGCATCGATGGCCTGGTCCTGCTGCTCATTGAGCAGGAAGTTCAAACCCCTGAAATACGCTTTTGGCGCCTGGCGGTTTTCCATGCGCAACTGGCGCAGATCGAACCGCGACGCGGCCCAGCCCAGGATGAACGCGATCGGCAGCCCCAGCAGAACCCAACTCAGGTCAAAGTCCATCTTGGACGCTGGCGTTGATCGAGTCGTTGAGTCGGCTGTCTGCCACGTTGGACCCGCGCCGGGCTGCCTTTGCCGCAACGCGGTGCTTCCACCAGCGCGGCACCATGCCCAGCACGCCCAGCACGACGCCGATACCGAAGGCGGCGAGCACCACCAGCACGAGCGGCGCGCGCCATTGCGTGCCGAAGAAAAAGTGCACGGTGGTGTCCTGCTGATTGTTCAGCGCGAAGGCGAACAAGGTAAAAAAAATGGCTGCCTTGAGCAGCCACATGAGGTATTTCATGAATCGTCCTCAGTGACGAGGTAATTCTACCGATGGATTCAACACTCAAACCTTGCGGGCTGCGGCCTCGAGCTCTTGCGTGCGTTGGTCCACCGCTTCGCGCAGGGCCTTGCCTGGCTTGAAATGAGGCACGCGCTTTTCGGGAATGGCCACACTCTCGCCCGACCGGGGGTTGCGACCCATGCGGGGCGAGCGGCGGTTGATCGAGAAGCTGCCGAAGCCCCGAATTTCAATACGGTGCCCGCGCACCAGGGCGTCGCTCATGGCGTCGAGAATCGTCTTGACGGCATATTCGGCATCGCGGTGCGTGAGCTGACCAAAGCGGGCGGCCAGCTCTTCAACGAGATCGGATCGGGTCATCTGGGAACGAAGGCGGGGACCAAGCAACCGCGCAGCCACCCCGCAAAGAGTGGACTGACGCGCAGCACTGCCCCCGTCTGACGGGCTTAGTTATTGTTGTTGTCCAGCTTGGCGCGCAAAAGTGCACCCAGGCTGGTCGTACCGGCGTTTTCACGCGAGGATTGCTGGCTCAGGGTCGACATGGCTTCCTGCTGGTCGGCCATGTCCTTGGCCTTGATGGACAGCTGGATGTTGCGCGTCTTGCGATCCACATTGACCACCACCGCGGTGACTTCGTCGCCTTCTTTGAGCACGTTGCGCGCATCTTCCACGCGGTCGCGGCTGATTTCCGAGGCACGCAGGTAGCCGATGATGTCTTCACCCAGATCGATTTCAGCACCGCGAGCATCCACGGTCTTGACCTTGCCGGTGACGGTCTGGCCCTTATCGTTGATGGTGGTGAAAGTGGTGAACGGATCGCTGTCGAGTTGCTTGATGCCGAGCGAGATGCGTTCGCGGTCCACATCCACGGCCAGCACGATGGCTTCGACTTCCTGGCCCTTTTTGTAGTTGCGCACGGCGGCTTCGCCAGGCTCGTTCCACGACAGGTCGGACAGGTGCACCAGGCCGTCGATACCGGCAGCCAGGCCCACGAACACGCCGAAGTCGGTGATCGACTTGATCGGGCCCTTGACGCGGTCACCGCGCTTGGTTTCCTGCGCGAACTCTTGCCACGGGTTGGCCTTGCACTGTTTCATCCCGAGGCTGATGCGGCGCTTGTCTTCGTCGATTTCAAGGATCATGACTTCGACTTCGTCGCCCAGCGAGACGATCTTGCTCGGGGCCACGTTCTTGTTGGTCCAGTCCATCTCGGACACGTGCACCAGGCCTTCGATGCCGGGTTCGAGTTCCACAAACGCACCGTAGTCGGCGATGTTGGTGATCTTGCCGAACATGCGCGTGCCTTGCGGGTAGCGGCGACTCACGCCCATCCATGGATCATCACCCATCTGCTTCAGGCCCAGTGACACGCGGTTCTTCTCGGTGTCGAACTTGAGGATCTTGGCGGTGATTTCCTGACCAGCCGTCACCACTTCGCTCGGGTGACGCACACGGCGCCAGGCCATGTCGGTGATGTGCAGCAGGCCATCGATGCCGCCCAGGTCCACGAACGCACCGTACTCGGTGATGTTCTTGACGACGCCATGCACCACGGCGCCTTCCTTGAGGGTTTCCATCAGCTTGGCGCGTTCCTCGCCCATGCTGGCTTCCACGACGGCACGGCGCGACAACACCACGTTGTTGCGCTTGCGGTCGAGCTTGATAACCTTGAATTCCAGGGTCTTGTTCTCGTACGGGGCCAGGTCCTTGACCGGACGCGTATCGATCAGCGAGCCGGGCAGGAAGGCGCGGATGCCGTTGACCAGCACGGTCAGGCCGCCCTTGACCTTGCCACTGGTCGTGCCGGTGACGAATTCGCCGGACTCCAGGGCCTTTTCAAGTGCCATCCACGAGGCCAGGCGCTTGGCCTTGTCGCGCGACAGGATGGTGTCGCCATAACCGTTTTCGATGGCGTCGATGGCCACCGAGACGAAGTCCCCTACCTGGACTTCGAGTTCGCCCTTGTCGCTCTTGAATTCCTCGATGGGCACATAGGCTTCGGATTTGAGGCCGGCGTTGACCACGACGAAGCTGTGCTCAATACGCACCACTTCGGCGGTGACCACTTCACCCATACGCATTTCAGAGCGTTGCAGTGATTCTTCAAACAGGGCGGCGAAAGATTCAGACATTAAGTTTCCTTGGCAACACAGGCAGGATTGACGAGCGCGGGATTGCTATCGTTTCCATAACTGACTGTGGCAGTTTCTTGCGGCCGAATTAGCCATAAGGCCGCGGGTTAAGTTGACAAACCACACGACCGATGCGCCTGGTTGGCGCGATGCGGGCCGTATGGGCCTGGCAGCTGTTCAGGACTTCCCGAACGGCTGCTTGCCTTGCCACCAGCAGAGCACCCGATCGACAGATTCCTCAATCGTCAAATCCGAGTTGTCCAGCAGCAAAGCATCTCCGGCTGGCTGCAAAGGCGCAACGCTGCGGGATGAATCCCGTGTATCGCGCGCTTTCAAGTCTTCCCGAAGACTGTCAAGTATAGCTGGAAAACCCTTTGAAATCAATTGCTTATAACGCCGATCGGCGCGATGGCCGGCACTGGCGGTCAGATAAACCTTGAGTGATGCGTCCGGGAAAATAACCGTCCCCATGTCGCGCCCGTCGGCCACCAGCCCAGGCAAAGCGCGAAAGCTGTGCTGCAGCGCCACCAAGGCGGTGCGCACGGCGGGCAGGGCAGACACCTTGGAGGCGTGCATGCCGGCTTCCTCGGTGCGAATGGCTTCGCTCACGTCGCTGCCGTCCAGCCACACCTTTCCGCCGGCAAAGCGCACGGGCAGGCGCTGCGCCAGCGCGGCGATCGCGAGTTCATGCACCACATCCAGCGTCAGACCGGCACGCACGGCGGCCAGCGCGGTGACACGGTAGAGCGCGCCAGAGTCCAGGTAGTGATAGCCGAGCCGCTGTGCCAGCGCGGCCGCGAGCGTGCCCTTGCCTGAAGCGGAGGGCCCATCCACGCAAATCACGGGCATGCTGGCGGGGAACGTGTGCGCCAGCGAGAAAAGTGTCTCGAAGTAGTCCGGGAAGGTCTTGGCCACGCATTGGGGATCTTCGATGCGTACTGGCAGGGCCGCCGGATTGAATGCGGCCAGCGCAAAACACATCGCCATGCGGTGGTCATCGTAGGTATGGATGCTAGCCGCCTTCCAGTGGCTGGGCGAAGCCGGTGGCGTGATGCACAGAAAGTCGGCACCTTCTTCAACGCTTGCGCCGAGCTTGCGCAGTTCGGTGGCCATCGCGGCCAGACGGTCGGTTTCCTTCACGCGCCAGCTCGCGATGTTGCGCAGCACGCTGGGGCCATCGGCATACAGGGCCAACACGGCCAGCGTCATGGCGGCGTCAGGGATGTGGTTGCAGTCGAGGTCGATGGCGCGCAGCGGCCACGCGCCGCGCGAGACTTCGAGCCAGTTCGGGCCGCTGGTGACCTGCGCGCCCATCGAGCGCGCAGCTTCCACGAAGCGGATGTCACCCTGAATGGAATCTGTGCCCAGGCCTTTAATTTTTATGTCTTTTTGACCTGAAGTCCCCGCCGTTATTGCGCCAATAGCTATAAAATAGCTAGCAGACGAGGCGTCACCTTCAACGTGAATCGCGCCTGGTGACTGGTAGTGGCTGCCGGCTGGAATGGTGAAACGCTGCCAGCCCTCGCGTTGCACGGCAATGCCAAAGCGCGCAAGCAGGTTGAGGGTGATCTCGATGTAGGGCCTGGAAATCAGCTCGCCTACCACCTCGATCACGATATCGCGTGCCGCCGACGGGCCGCTCCTAGTCCACACAGCCCCCTCGGGGGGCAGCGAGGACACGTCAGTGCCGAGCGTGGGGGACCGACTTGCCGCGGCCAGCGGCAGCGCCATGAGCAACGCGGTCAGGAACTGGCTCGACACGTCGCCGCGCACCCGGATCGGCGCATCCAGTTGCAAGGTCGGCTGGCCCACGCGCAGCGGCGGGTAACCCTCGCGGCCCAGGTAGTCGATGCGGCAACCCAACTGGCGCAGGGCGTCCACCAGGTCGCCAATTGGTCGCTCGTGCATGCGGGCCACGCCGCTCAGCTCAAAGTCGCCGCCCAGCAGCGCGAGTGCTGCGGTCAACGGACGCATGGCGGTCCCCGCATTGCCCAGGAACAGCCGGGCCTGGGTGTTTTTGTGCCGCCCCCCCAAGCCCTCGATGACCACCGAGCCGGCGCTTTGTGCTACGCCGCAGCCAAGTTGCTGCAACGCAGCCAGCATGACGCGGGTGTCGTCGGAGTCGAGCAGGTCATGTACGGTGGTGGCGCCGTCGCTGAGCGCGGCCATCATCAGAACCCGATTCGAGATGCTCTTGGAGCCGGGCAACTCCACGGTGCCACCCGCAGCCTGAAGCGACGGAATGTCCAGAAACTCGGTGGAAAACATTTACTTGCCTGATTTGCCGGACGTCATGCGCCAATGGGCGCGCGCGTGGCTGGCTTGCCCGATCTGCTGCTCAAGCGCCTGGGCGTCGCCGCCGGCAATCAGCGCCTCCATGGCTTGCAGCGATTGCCGGAAGATCCGGGACTGGGCGAGCAGCTCTTCCCGGTTCGCGACCATGACGTCGCGCCACATCTGCGGGTCGCTGGCGGCAATGCGTGTGAAGTCGCGAAACCCTGGGCCGGCCAGCGACAGATAGTCGGCGCCGCCAGCCTGGCCGGTAATTGCGTTCATCAGGGCAAATGCAATCAGGTGCGGCAGATGGCTGACCGCCGCGAAAGCGGCATCGTGCGCTTCGGGTGCCATTTTGAGCACATGGCATCCGAGCGCGGTCCAGACTTCGGTGGCCTTTTGCAGCTGCGCCGTCAGGGTGCGCTCGATCGGAGTCAGGATCACTTGCTTGCCCGTATAGAGATCGGCATCCGCGTGCTCCACGCCGGAAACCTCGCGTCCTGCGATGGGATGCGCCGGCACGAACGAGCCGACCTGCTCGCGCAGCACCCGCCGCGCGGCATCCACTACATCGCGCTTGGTGGATCCCACATCCATGACCAGCGTTTGCGGCGTGAGCAGGTGCCGGATCGCCTTGAAGGTGGCTTCCGTGGCGGCCACCGGCACGGCCAGCAGCACGATGTCGGCCCCCGACACGGCCAGCAGGGCCGAAGGCGCTTCCAGATCGATCACGCCCAGCTGGCGCGCGCGCTCCGTAGTGGAAGGCGACTTGCTATAACCGACCACGCGCTTGACCAGCCCCGCACGCTTGAGCGCGAGCGCGAACGAGCCGCCCATCAGGCCGCAGCCGATCAGTCCGAGTTGCTCAAACACAGGGGTGCACCGGGTAGCCTGTCATTTTCAATCGCCCACCGGATAGGTGCCCAGCACCTTGTAGAACGCGCACAAGCCTTGCAGATCCTTCAAGGCGGCGGCGACATTGGGCTGCGATGGGTGCCCCTGGATGTCGACGTAGAAAAAATATTCCCACTGGCCCGAGCGTGCCGGGCGCGACTCGAAGCGTGTCATCGACACACCGTGGTTTTTCAGCGGCACGAGCAGGTCATGCACCGCGCCGGGTTTGTTGGGTACAGAGACGATCAGGCTCACGCAATCCTGCCCGGAAGCCTGGGGCGCCTGCAGCGTCTGCGGCAGACAGATCACGGCAAACCGGGTGCGATTGAAGGCGTCATCCTGGATCGCGTGCGCGGCGATGTGCAGGCCGAATTCGCTGCCCGCCCGCTCGCTTGCGATGGCCGCCCAGTCAGGGTGCAGGGACGCCAGCCGCGCGCCTTCGGCATTGCTGGAGACCGCGCGCCGCTCCACGTCCGGCAGATGCGTGTTCAGCCAGCCCTGGCATTGAGCCAGCGCCTGCGGATGGGCCAGTACGACCTCGATGTGTTCGAGTGAGTTGCTCTGACGCAGCAGGTTGTGACGCACCAGCAGGCTGGTTTCGCCCACGATGTGCAGTGGGGAGTTCAGGAACAGGTCGAGCGAGCGCGCCACCACGCCTTCGGTGGAGTTTTCCACCGGCACCACACCGTACTCGGCCGTTCCTGCCGCCGTGGCACGGAACACCTCGTCGAAGTTGACGCAGGGCACATGCTCGATGCTGGTGCCGAAGAACCGCAGTGCTGCCTCTTCGCTGAACGTGCCCGAGGGGCCCAGATAGGCAACCCGCTGGGGCGCTTCGAGCGCGCGGCAGGCCGACATGATTTCGCGCCAGATGCTGGCAACGCTGGTGGGTTTGAGTGGTCCGGGATTGCCAGACTGCAGGCCGTGAATGACCTCGGCCTCGCGCTCCGGGCGAAACACCGGCGAGCCTTCGGCGCGCTTGATCGCACCCACCTCGTTGGCAAGCTCGGCGCGGTGATTCAGCAGTGTCAGCAATTCGCCGTCGGTAGAGTCGATCTGGATGCGCAATTGCGCGAGGGTCTTGGCCATGGGTCAGCTCTGGGTTTTTTCGAAATCTTGCATATAGTCCACCAGCGCCTGCACGCCCGCGATCGTCATTGCGTTGTAGATGCTGGCGCGCATGCCGCCGACCGACTTGTGGCCCTTGAGTTGCAGCAAGCCGCGCTCCTTGGCGCCCACCAAAAACGCTTCGTTGCGCGACTCGTCGTGCAGAAAAAACGGCACGTTCATGCGCGAACGGCAATCGCGTGCGACCTTGTTCACATAGAACTGCGAGTGGTCGATGAAGTCGTAAAGCAGCCTGGACTTGGCAATGTTGCGCTGTTCCATCGCCCCAATGCCGCCCTGGCTTTTGAGCCACTGGAACGTCAGTCCGGCGACGTAGATGGCCCAGGTTGGCGGCGTGTTGTACATTGAGCGGTTGTCCGCCACGGTCTCGTAGTCAAACGCGCTGGGGCAGTCAGGCAGGGCGTGACCCAGCAAGTCTTCTCGCACTACAACCAGCGTGACGCCGGCCGGCCCCAGGTTTTTCTGAGCGCCGCCGAATGCCAGCCCGACGCGGCTCCAGTCGACGGGGCGTGATGCCACATGCGAGGAGAAGTCGATTACCAGCGGCGCCTCGCAGCCCAGCGCCTTCAGGTCGGGCAGTGTCTGGAACTCCACGCCATGAATGGTCTCGTTGCTGCAAATGTGCACGTAGGCGGCATGGCGGTCCAGTTGCCAGCTGGCGGGGTTGGGGAGCATGGTGTAGCCGTCGGCCTCGGTGCTGGCCGCGACGTTCGCTGTGCAGTACTTGCGTGCTTCCTTGAGCGACTTCTGGCTCCAGCTGCCGGTAATCACGAAATCGGCGCTCGTGCCGCGTGACAGGTTCAGCGGAACGATGGCGTTCTCGGCCAGTCCACCGCCCTGCATGAACAGGATTCTGAAAGGCGGCGGGATGGCCAGCAATTCGCGCAGGTCGGCCTCGGCCTGCTCGTAGATCGAGATGAATTCCTTGCCGCGGTGACTCATCTCCATCACGCTCATGCCGCTGCCATGCCAGTCCAGCATGTCGGCCGCGGCCAGTCGCAGAACCTCCTCGGGAATGGCTGCGGGGCCCGCGGAGAAGTTGTACGGGCGCGTACTCGCTGGTGCCGTCACTTCTTGGCGGGGGCCTTGGCTGGTGCCCCCGGAGGGGGTGCGCCCAAAGCTTTGGCAACCGCAGGGCCAAGCAATTGCAGCTTCGGTTCGATCGTCGCACGCGTATCGGCCACCACCATTTCGCCCAGGGCCTTCTGCATTTGCGGATTCAGATCCTGGTATTTTTTGGCCAACGGCGAGCTGATCCATGCCACCAGTTTGCGCAACTCGTCCTCGCTGAGGTTTTGCTCCAGGATCGGGCCCAGCGCGGCCGGGGCCACCTCCACGGCCTTGTCACGAACGAGAGGGTAGGCTCCATCGAAGTACTTCTTGAGCTCGACATCAGCGGCCTTGGCCGCGGCTTCACGTTTTTCGGGTGGAACCTGGGTTTGCAGGTATTGGGAGCCTGCTTGCGCAATGGACGCGCTCGATTGCTGGACCAGCCCGCGTGCAAGGGATTCGATGCCGGGGCGCTGCAGATCAATGAACTGCTTGACGAGCGCGGCCTTGCTGTCCTGGGCCATGGCGATGGAACTGGTGGCCAAAGCGGCAGTCAGGAGTACGAGTTTGAAACTTTTCACTGAGAATTCTCCGTTGTAGATGAGGAATTGTTGCCGTCGTCATGGTCGCTGTCGCCGTTCACATCGTTTTCCACGATGCGCTGCAATCCGCTGAGTCTGGAGCCCTCATCGAGCCCGATCAGCGTCACCCCCTGGGTGGCGCGCCCCATTTCCCGAATCTCGCCGACACGCGTGCGCACCAGAACACCCTTGTCGGTAATCAGCATGATTTCGTCATCGGCGCGCACCAGTGTGGCCGCCACGACCTTTCCGTTGCGCTCCGTTTGCTGGATCGCAATCATGCCCTTGGTGCCGCGCCCATGGCGGGTGTACTCGGTGATGCTGGTGCGTTTGCCGTAACCATTCTCCGATGCCGTCAGAACGCTTTGCAGTTCGTCCTCAGCCACCAGCATGGCAATCACACTTTGGCTTTCGTCAAGCATCATGCCGCGCACGCCTCGCGCGTTGCGCCCCATCGGGCGGACATCATTTTCATCAAAGCGCACTGCCTTGCCGCCGTCGCTGAACAGCATCACATCGTGCTGCCCATCCGTCAACGCGGCGCCGATCAGAAAGTCACCAGCGTCCAGGTCGACCGCAATAATACCCGCCTTGCGTGGATTGCCGAATTCATCAAGTGTGGTCTTCTTGACCGTGCCCATGGACGTGGCCATAAATACAAACTGGTCGGCCGGGAAGCTGCGCTTTTCGCCTGTGAGTGGTAGTACTACCGTGATCTTTTCGTCTTCCTGTAGCGGGAACATGTTGACGATGGGGCGTCCGCGCGAGCCCCGCGAGCCCTGCGGTACTTCCCAAACCTTGAGCCAGTACAGGCGGCCCCGGTTGGAGAAGCACAGGATGTAATCGTGCGTGTTGGCAATGAAGAGTTGGTCCACCCAATCGTCTTCCTTGGTCGCCGTGGCCTGCTTGCCACGGCCGCCACGTTTTTGGGCCCGGTATTCGGAAAGTGGCTGGCTCTTGATATAGCCGCTGTGCGACAACGTGACCACCATGTCGGTGGGTGTGATCAGGTCTTCGGTGCTCAGGTCGAACGAGCTGTGCTCCACCAGGCTGCGGCGTGCGCCGATCTTGGTCTGGCCAAATTCCTGCTTGAGGGAGGACAGCTCGTCGCCGATGATGGTCGATACGCGCGCCGGTTTGGCCAGTATGTCGAGCAAGTCCTCGATTTCAGCCATGACCTCCTTGTACTCTGCCACGATCTTGTCCTGCTCCAGGCCCGTCAGGCGTTGCAGGCGCATTTGAAGAATTTCCTGCGCCTGCGTGTCGGAGAGCCGGTACAGCCCGTCGCTGCCCATGCCGCAGGTTTTTTCCAGGCCATCAGGGCGGTAGTCATCGGCGTTGACCGCGCCGCCGTCGACATGCGTGCGGGTGAGCATTTCGCGCACCAACTGGCTGTCCCATGAGCGGGCCATCAACTCGACCTTGGCCACGGGCGGTGTCGGCGCGTTCCGGATGATGGCAATAAAGTCGTCGATATTGGCCAGCGCCACGGCGAGCCCTTCAAGCACATGGCCGCGCTCGCGCGCCTTGCGCAGTGTAAAGACGGTGCGGCGAGTGACAACCTCGCGCCGATGCTCCAGAAAGACTTCAATCAAATCTTTCAGATTGCACAGCTTGGGTTGGCCGTTGACCAGCGCCACCATGTTGATACCAAAGGTGTCCTGCAACTGGGTTTGTTTATAGAGGTTGTTGAGCACAACCTCGGGCACTTCGCCGCGTTTGAGCTCGATTACCAGGCGCATGCCGGCCTTGTCCGATTCGTCCTGAATGTGGCTGATGCCCTCAATCTTTTTCTCGTGCACCAGCTCCGCCATGCGCTCCTGCAGCGTCTTCTTGTTAACTTGGTAAGGCAGTTCGTCCACGATAATCGACTGACGCTGGCCTTTGTCGATATCTTCAAAGTGGCACTTGGCACGCATGATCACCTTGCCGCGGCCGGTGCGGTAACCGTCCTTGACGCCATTGATGCCGTAAATGATGCCGGCCGTAGGAAAGTCCGGTGCAGGAATGATTTCCATCAGCTCGTCAATAGTGGCCTGCGGATTTTTCAGCAAATGCAGGCAGGCATCGACCACCTCGTTGAGGTTGTGTGGAGGGATATTGGTGGCCATACCAACCGCAATTCCGCCCGAGCCATTGATCAGCAGGTTGGGGACTCGAGTTGGCAACACGAGCGGTTCTTTTTCGCTGCCGTCATAGTTGGGGCCGAAATCGACGGTCTCCTTGTCTATGTCCGCCAGCATCTCCTGGGCAATTTTTGCCAGACGAATCTCGGTGTACCGCATGGCCGCGGGGTTGTCACCGTCCACCGAGCCAAAGTTGCCCTGACCGTCTACCAGCATGTGGCGCAGCGAAAAGTCCTGGGCCATGCGGACAATGGCGTCATAAACCGACTGGTCGCCGTGTGGATGGTATTTGCCGATAACGTCGCCAACGATGCGCGCCGATTTTTTGTAGGGGCGATTCCAGTCGTTGTTGAGTTCGTGCATCGCATATAGAACTCGCCGGTGCACGGGTTTCAAGCCGTCCCTCGCATCGGGCAACGCGCGCCCGACGATGACGCTCATGGCGTAATCGAGGTAACTGCGTCGCATCTCCTCTTCTAGACTGATAGGCAGGGTTTCTTTAGCGAACTGGGTCATGGGGGAAGATTTTCGGCAGGTGGAGTCCGATTTTACGAGCAAGAAGCTGTCGCAAAGTCGCAACAGATGCAGTTAAATGCGCTTTTGTCCTACGGTGGCCGACCTGATTTACCCCTGTTCAGACAGTGACGTGTGGCACAATTACCAGAACGTTTCGAGTGATGGTCACTCAAAACGTCCTGTTTCGCAGCGCGGCTGCGGCTTTTTCCCCAAGAGGAGAACCATGAAGAAATTGAATAAAGTGGCGATGTTGATTGCCTCCGCAGCGCTTGTCACTGCCGCTGGTGCCCAGACTGTGGATAACTGGCGTAACGGCACCAACGAACTCGTTTGGAAAAACGGTACTAACGAGCTGTGCTGGCGTGATGCCAACTGGACGCCTGCGACTGCGGCTGCTACCTGCGATGGTGCGATCGTTCCTGTTGCTGCTCCCGCTCCTGTCGTTGCTCCTGCTGCTGCTGCCCCGGTTGCTCCGCCTCCTGCCGCTCCAGTTGCATCCAAGGTAACTTACGCAGCCGACGCGTTCTTCAATTTCGACAAGTCCGTTCTGAAGCCCGAGGGCAAAGCCAAACTGGACGACCTGATCGACAAGATCAAAGATATCAACCTGGAAGTCATCATTGCCGTGGGTCATACCGACTCCATCGGTACGGTTGCTTACAACCAGAAGCTGTCGGTTCGTCGCGCTGAAGCCGTCAAGGCATATCTTGTGTCCAAGGGCATCGAGAAAAACCGCGTCTACACCGAAGGCAAGGGCAAATCCCAGCCTGTGGCCGACAACAAGACCGCCGAAGGCCGCGCGAAAAACCGTCGCGTGGAAATCGAAGTCGTTGGCACCCGCACCGGCCAGTAATCCGCAAGGTTTGCTCCAAAAAGCCCCGCAGGCTCAGGCTTGCGGGGCTTTTTTTCATGAGTTCGAGGACAATTGGCGTATGAGTAACCGCGTGAATGCCGACCCGGCGGAGCTGGCTAAATTTTCAGATCTGGCGCACCGCTGGTGGGATAAGGACAGTGAATTTCGCCCCCTGCACCAGATCAACCCCCTGCGGCTGGACTGGATCAACAGTCTGTCCTGTGTCTCGGGCCTGCAGGTGCTCGATGTCGGCTGTGGCGGCGGCATCCTGGCTGACGCAATGGCCCGAAAAGGGGCCCAGGTGCTGGGCATCGATCTGGCGACGAAAGCTCTCAAGGTAGCGCAGCTGCATGCACTTGAAGCGCAAACGCCCAACGTGCTGTACCGTGAAATCAGCGCGGAAGCACTCGCACTTGAGCAGCCGGGCAGCTTTGATGTGGTCACGTGCATGGAGATGCTCGAACACGTTCCCGATCCCGCCTCCGTCGTGGCGGCGTGCGCGGCGCTGGTCAAACCAGGGGGATGGGTGTTTTTCTCAACCATCAACCGCAATCCGAAGTCATTTTTGCTGGCCATTGTCGGCGCTGAGTACGTTCTGAATATGTTGCCGCGCGGCACCCACGAATACGCCAAGTTGATCCGCCCCGCAGAATTGGCGGGTTACTGTCGCGCTGCCGGACTGGAGCTGAGTCACACACGCGGTATGGAATACAACCCCCTGACACAGCGCTACTGGTTAAGTGGCGACACCGGCGTGAATTACATGTTTGCGACGCAAAAAAGCTGAGGGGCCGGATGCATGTTTACTAATATAGAGGCCGTGCTATTCGACTTGGATGGCACCTTGATCGATAGTGCGCCAGACCTTGGCGCCGCGGCTGACAAGATGAGAACCGACCGTGGCCTGGCCTCGCTGCCGCTGGTGCAGTACCGGCCCATGACCGGCACCGGCGCCCGCGGCATGCTTGGCGTCGCCTTCGGCGTGACCCCGGAGCATCCTGACTTTCCGGTGCTGCGGGAAGAATTTTTTACCAATTACGAGGCCTGCATGACGCAGCGCACCTCGGTCTTTGATGAAGTGACCGAACTGATCGACGCACTTTTGGTGCACCGACTGGCCTGGGGCGTAGTGACCAACAAAGCTTCCCGGTTCACCGATCCCCTGACTCGCTCCATGCCGTTGTTCGCCACTGCGACCGCGGTGATCAGCGGTGATACCACACCGCATTCCAAGCCGCACCCCGAGCCTTTGCTGGAGGCAGCGCGGCGCTTGCGGCTGGCGCCGGAAAAGTGTGTGTATGTGGGCGATGACGAGCGTGATGTGATTGCGGGACTGGCCGCCGGCATGGGCACCGTGGCGGCAACATACGGCTATCTGGGCAACCGGACCGATACGGCGCAGTGGGGCGCACACGCTGCGATAGCGTCCCCGCTGCAGCTATTGCAATTACTGCAGGACTTGTAATCACCCACAATGACCTAAAATACCAGACGAGGGGCTGCACTGGTTTCGACGTGGGTACGGAATCGCTGTGGTGCATGTCGAGCTTGAGTAACGCTCGTAAAAATCGACTCAAAAAACTAACTGCAAACGACGAACGTTTCGCACTCGCTGCTTAATAACCAGTGAGCCTTACAACAGCAGGCCGATGGGCTGGGCAAGGGTGCCGCAAGGTGTCCAGGCTGTAAGGTTATTCACATCGGCTGGCTCCGGACCGGGTACCTTGGTTCAGGGCGAGACAATAGGGTGCTGGCGTCCTGTGTAGCGTGCGACTGCGCGATACAGGTGGCGAGACTCAAATCAGACCGCTAAACATGTAGATCTGCGCGAAGAAGGCTTGCGGACGGGGGTTCGAATCCCCCCAGCTCCACCACTACCCTGTAGAAAGGCCGCTAGGAACACACACCTAGCGGCCTTTTTCTTGGCGGTTTCAAGGGCGAAGTGCAACAGCGGAGTTATTGAACTGAGGCTGACGGTTGGTGAGAGCTGGCCAAGGTCTGAGCGAAGACTTCCAGGGGCGTGTGCCAGTTGTGGGTCGCGCGAGGCCGGTTGTTCATGCTGTCGGCGATGCCGTCGAGTTCGTCCTGGCGGTAGTGTCGCAATAGCGTTTCATCGACAAATGAAATCGCAGCCGCTGTCGGAAGTCAAAACGCCAGGCTGTAGAACTGCTGTGCTGCAGACATGGATTGCCCATTGGGGCACGCGCATGAAGTACGCCTTGAAGCGCTGCCCGGCGCCATTCGCGCGCGCGGTCCTTCAGTACGTCGTCTGGTAATTCACTGAGCTCAGGCATTGTTGGATTCTGACACGCCACCTCCTCCTCCCCGCCGGCCCTGTCTCACGGTGCAGGCCGCGATTTTCGGTGGAGACAAGTCCAGTCGGCAGCTGCCGGGTTTAGGATCATCCGACGCAGCCGATCTGCTTTGGCGTCATTGTTGCTTGTTTCTTGAGCACCAGCGGCGAGCCCAATAGTGGCGCCGCAATTGCGAGTTGTTAGGGCCGTTATCCACAGCGTATGGCACTAGGAGCGGGGGGTAACTTCGAGGCCCCATCGTCTATACAACCTCGACCGGCGAACTCAACAGCCTGCGGTACCGCGCCATTACCGCCGGGTCGGTAACGCCCAACCAGCGCGCCACCTGCTCGGGTTCAGTACCCCGCTTGAGCTGTCTCAGTGCGAATGTGTGGCGCAGACGAAAAGAGCCGCCCTCAACATCATCCAGACCCGCATCGGCAAATACTTGCTTGGCCGCCGTGTATTGGGCAACCTTGCCCCAAGGCTTGCCACCTCGCGTGGACGGGAATAACCAGTCGCCTGCGATTCGCTGCTCGACGCGAACCTCCAGCCAGTATTGCAGCAACTCACCCGCCCAAGGCGCGATCGGAGTCTCCCGCTCTGGCGAATTGCCGTTTCCGGGCACACGGATCTTCCAGGGACGATCTTTGACCCGGCCACCACTGGACGTAGGCGCATCGAGCCGGGCCAGGCGGATGTCCCCCGGCGCTAGCCCCGCCCCCAGTTGCAGGGATACCGCAACACGATTGCGCAGATGCTGCCAAGTTAGAGCCTGCGCGCTGGCTCCAAGCCTGGGCCGGGCTCTGGACAGGAAAGTGATCAGAACCTTGGCCTCTGCCGCCCGCAGCGCAGCCGGCAACAACTGCTTGCTCGCCGCGTCGGCAAACCGCACCGCCGGCTGGGCCGTGATGGCATCTTTGGCTGCGGTATTGGGGCGCAACTCATCTTGCGCCGCATGATGCCGTAGCACCCGGTCAATCAACCCAAAAAGCCGGCGCGTATGACGAGGTGACAACGACAGATCTGCCTCCATGCCCGAGCGTGAGTCTTGAAAACTTGCCAGATCGCGCATACCCAGCAACTCCAGGGACACCGGTGGGTCCTGCGAGGCACTCCAGGCCGTGAAGCTGCCCCACATATCCCGGTACACCTGAACTGAGGACGCCTGGCGAAGCCGCCCACTGGCCTGCTGCGTGGCCAGCCAGGCATCAAATGCCGCAATGTGGTCGGCCACCGAGAACTCATCGAACAGGGAGCGGGATTGCATCGAGTGAAAATGAACTAACGCAGGACGCGTTACTTTACGGCAAAAGCGCCCGCGCGTTGGCAGACAGTGGGGCCTTGGCCTTAAACGAAGCGCAAGGCCGTTAGTTCATTTCTGCTCTCGTGTACGGGCATGCTGTGCGCCACCTGGATCAGGGCCCACAAGCAGGTCAAGTGAGTGCCAGGTCACGTCAGGTATGCAGGCGGGAAATTCTCAGAGTAAGCAAAGCAAACTATTGGAGGCAGATCATGATCAACGGCTAACCACCAGAGTGACGCAAGCGGCAAGCAGAGTTAATCTGGCAGTGGGCACCATCGGCTAAGTCCACCGAGGCCGAAGCCGCAAGAGGCCAAGGAACGGCTCGCACGCAACCCTTGACGCGGCGGTCATCGACCGTGACTGCGTGAGCCGTCCAATATGGTGCATGCCGAAATCAGGCATGCGCGAGAGCTGGTATCGACCTGTGTGTTAACGCACGGACGCGCCACACATTTAGGTGTAGCTTGTAGATCTCATTCCCAGGAGGTTTCCATGAACCAATCCCCCACCACGCCGTTGAACACCGTAATGGTCAACGAAGACCCAATCAAGCAGGCCCATCCCGACCACGGCGTTCCCTCAGAGGGCGCCGCGCCCGCGGACACCGTGAGTTTGCACACCGGAGAAAGCGGCGGGCGATCGACCACACAGCTGGACGACTTGGGCAAGGACTTTGGGACCTTTTATCCCCGCGGTCATATGGTCGTTGCCTTCCAGGCGCAGGCCGACCTGGAACGGCTGGCGCAGGGTCTGAAAGACCTCGGCCAGGTCGCCACGGACCATCTGGAGGTCACATCTCATCAAATGATTGAATTTGCTGAACGCAATATTCAGGAGGCAGGCGTCCTCGCCACATTGGGTACCAGCGTCACTATGCTGAAAGGCTTCCTTGACGCTGCAAGAAAGGATGGCGTGTTTTTGATTATTTCAACCCCTGATGACGAAACTGCCGAGCAGGTGACAACGGTGTTACACGAGGTGCCACACCTATTGGCTGAGCGATACCACATCCTGGCAATAGAAACCGTCGTTTGAGGGGGCGTCGATGTGGCTATCGGGGAGAGTCCGTGTGCCCGGCACTGCACCACTTTCTTCCTCAGCGCGTTGAGTGGCCGCGTAAATTTCATCGACTCTTTCGAGGAGTGAGATGGACATTCTCAATGCCGTTGGCCACGCACTGTGGCTGGCCTTCGCCATGTTCTGGCAGATCTTCTGGGGTCTGAGCCTCGGTTTTGCCTTGTCCGCAGTCATCGAGGTGCTGATACCGAAAGACACGATGTCGAAATTGTTGCCCGATGGCGGCCCGCGTTCGATCGCGACTGCGGGCCTGTTCGGGGCGGCAACCTCGTCGTGCTCGTACGCGGCGGTCGCCATGGCGCGCTCGATCGTGCGCAAAGGCGGCAACTTCACTGCAGCGATGGCGTTCCAGTTCGCCGCGACGAATCTCGTGCTGGAGCTGGGCGTGCTGCTGTGGGTGTTGATGGCATGGCAATTCGCCGCCGCCGAATTCATCGGCGGCACCATCATGCTGGTTCTGCTTGGTGCGGGTTACGCTCTGCTGTTGCCAAAAAAACTGGCGCGGATGGCGGTCGAACACGCCAAGGGCAACGCGGTCGGCGCGATGGAAGGTCATGCGGCGATGGCGATGGAGCGGCGCAGCAGCACTTGGCGCGAGCGGCTGTTGTCGCGCAAGGGGTGGGTCGAGATCAGCCACTACTACGTGATGAACTGGACGATGGTGTGGAAGGACATCCTCGCCGGGCTATTGATCGCTGGCGCACTGGGTGCGTGGGTGCCAGGGCATTTCTGGCAGGCGTTTTTCCTGCAGGCCACGGTCCCTGGACGATCGCGATCTGGGGCGCGTTGATCGGCCCCTTGATTGCGCTGGCTTCGTTCACTTGTTCGATCGGCAACGTGCCGCTAGCGGCGGTGTTGTGGAACGGCGGCATCAGCTTCGGTGGCGTTGTCGCGTTCATCTTCGGCGACCTGATCATCCCGCCGATCCTGAACATCTACCGCAAATACTACGGCGCCAAGCCGACGTGGTTCCTGTTCGGCACTTTTTACATCGTGATGGTGCTCGCAGCGTTGTGCGTGGAAGGCATCTTTTACTTGCTGCATTGGGTGCCGTCGCAACGCGGGCTCGCCGTAGCCGTGGCGCACATCACGTTCAATTACACCGCGGTGTTGAACATCGTGTTCATGATTGCGGCTGCAATTCTGGTCGCTGTGTTCCTGCGCAGCGGGGGGCCGGCGATGATGCGCATGATGGACAGCAGTGGGCATGGCGTCTCTGACCAACACCATTGATGCTCAAAGTTCGCTGGAGAACAGTCTACCCGAATACGGACCGTCGCGACTGGCAGCAACGGGTCGGTTGCTGACCGCCCCGCTGAGGCGCGCCGCGACAGGCGAGTGGATCAACAGCTTCACGATGCTGACGATCAACGCCGACGATCACCCGATTTTCAAACAACTGCACCGGCCCGGTCCCAAGCGGCCGCCGGACAAGCAGGACAAACGCATGGTTGTAATCCTGAACGAGGATTCCTATCGAGCGTGGCTGGATGCGCCAGCGGATCGGTCCGTCGAGTTTTTGAGGCAGTACCCAGCCGACCGGCTGATTGCGGCCGTGGGGTGATGGTCAACCCAGTCCTAAATCTGGTCCTAAATCGGCGCATTCCAGCGTATGCCAGCGCTGCGCCTCATTGGGAGCGGCACGCTACAATACGCCCGAATACGGGTGGTTAAGGGTTCGAATCCCTCCGTTTCCGCCAGGCCTTATAAATCAATGACTTACAAGCGATTTGCATCGCTGAAGAGAATTGATGATACCCAAAGAAACCCACCAAAGCCCACCATCCGGTGGTTTTTTGGTGGTTTTTTTGATTTGAGCTTTCTTCTTTAGTTGATGGAATCCTCGCCAGTCCTCTTATTTCTTCAGGCGCAGTTCCCCGGGCAGCTGGTGTTGTACGTCGATGACGTTGCCAAGGTGCTGGGCAAGTCCAAAAAGGCGATTTCCAACCTCATTGCACGAAAAGGCCTGCCCTTCGAAATCAAGACCGTCGGTAGTCATCGATGCGTCGATATTTTTCAGGTAGCGCAATGGCTCTCGAGCAACCCCGAAATTGTTCAAGAAACTGTAAGTGAGCCCGCGCCAGCGCCTGCAAAGCGAAAACGGAAGTCAGTGGCCGTGCCGAAGACCAAGGCCCCCAGTCCACTGCAGAGCGATGTTCGGCAACAGCCCGTCGGTGGAATGACGTCGCAAATTTTGAAAATGCGACACGATTACGCCGCCCCGTTGGGGCGTTTCGTGCATGGCCTTAATGACCCGCAGGAATTTCTCTTCATGCAGGAGGTCCTCGAGCGACTTTGTTTCTCGGCGGATGCAGTCCCTCAGAGTTACGTCGTGGACATCAGGAAGCTGGCCCCCGTAGGTGCCAAAGCGCTGAGCGAAGAGCAGCGAAAATTCTTTGACACGGAGCCGCTGGCAAGTGATTATGTTCTGGGCAAGCTTCGCCGTTCCTTGAACTCTCAAAACAAGGCCGTTGTGTATTTTGTCGTGTCTCATGCCGAAGAGACACTCTTCCATGCCGTGCAGACTGGCAGTTGCTTGACTATCGTCAGCAACGCGATAGGGTACGAGCTCGCGGGACTTTGAGATTCTCCAGTTTCTAGAGCGAATAAAAAATGGCCACCTCGACTACGGAGGTGACCATCAATAAAATCAATTTGCTCGGCTCAGCACCCTCAACTTATTCTTCCTGCGTCAGTCGGCCCAATCGAACATCTGCACCGGGCTATGTGTGCGCGCTGGTATAGGCGTATTGACCGGGTCTTGTTGTTGACTTGGGCGGGGTTCCGGCACGGGCGTCCGCATTGAAACGTGCTCAGGCTCAGGCACCTTCGCAGGCGCCTTCGCTGGGGCCACTTCGCTCACCGTGTCCTTGGCCTCGTCGTGTCCTTGGCCTCGTCGTGCCCTTGGGCCGACTTCGCAACTTTGTGGGCTTCAAAAGCGATGATGAGCAACGTCCCGGACGGGTTGCCGTCACGTCCCATATAGAAATCTGTTTTCAATTTACCAGTCACCCTGACGAAGTCGCCTTTGACAAGCTCAGGATTCTTGTCTTGCATGATTCTGACCGAGTACCAAGTTGGCTGGGTATCAACCCCACGCTGGCTTTCGCACAGCCTCAGCTCGAAGTATCCCTTGCCGCTGGATTTACTCTGCTTCCGCTCAGGCTGGGTCGCCACATTTCCAAAAACTTGCATTTGATGTCCTCAATATGTTGAATAACGATGACCGTTTGGCTGTTATCGAGGACGTATAGCCATCGGCAATTCGCGGCAGACCCGGCGTACGCGAAACCCACTTGGTGGAAGTCGACACACATGGTGGCAGCGACCGAGGGTCCATTACGGGCGACAATTGTGCGGTGAGTTCGTGCAGCGCAATTGGGGTAACTGGGTTGCGGGAATCGATGATGCCCGGCACGGGATGGGGGCACTTCATCGAACGGGGTGTTGAACACTGGCGCAGACCGGCTGCATGGGTGAATCGCCTTTTCGTGCGGCGCGCTCGCTACCAGCTACGGACGGCCGCGGCGAGGCACAATTCCCTGCCCGGACACCATGGAAGCGATTCCCCGACCTCCAGCCGTCGTAGGCCAGCAAGCAGCATGTACACTCCCATTCTCGAATCCGTCCTGACCTGTCCGCGATGTGGCCATGCGAAGCGGGAAGCCATGCCAACCGATGCTTGCCAGTTCTTTTACGAATGTGAGAACTGCAAGGCGGTGCTGCGGCCAAAGAGCGGGGACTGCTGCGTTTTTTGCTCCTACGGCTCAGTCAAATGTCCGTCCATGCAGGAGCAGCGCGGATGCTGTGCCAAATGAGCATCCAACGTCACTGGGAATAGGTCTGTTAGACCAGCGCGCGCCACGCCGTCAGGTGAGTTCGCCCGCATCTGGAACGCTCGCGGGCGTTGGTGGCTAAAGCTGCTGCAAGTTGGACCGCGTCCGTCATCGATGTGCGCAGTGGCCAGTCGACCCTGGCCAATGATTGGCGCGGCGCACGCCACGTGGCACCAGGGTGCTCGATAGCCCGCGAGTAGCTGTCGAACCCATCAGGCTTCGGCTTGGTCCGGGCAGCGATACGGCAACACATTGGGTTGCGGCCGTCCCCCAAGTGGCTGTGATGCTAGTCATCGCATTCACCGAATGAGAAATATGCACAAAGCGCGCCTGAAACAATAGTTGTAGGACTAAAGTATTCGAGTCGTTGTATGGAGTGTTGCCTCGCAACGGCAGGTCGCTTTGATAGGCGCCGCTCGCCTTGACCTTCCTGAACTCTCCGTTGCACAATTTGTTGCATATAAAGTTGCGCGGATAACGGCGTGACGCTTGAAGTGGGCGGCCTGACCTGGTGCCTGCTCCTGAGCTTCACCCGATATACCGGACGCGTCGTTGGAAGAAAAAATGAGTCAAGAAAAACCCGTGGCGAACGGGCGGTTCGACGGCGGCTGCGCGCTGGTCGTTGAAGGCCCTGATGGCGAGGAGCAGACCTACTATCGCAACACCAATCGGACCATGTATCTGGAAGTCCGCCGGCTTCGAGCTTCCGACAATCAACGCCCGGTGTGTGGGGATGCGTGCTTGTTCGACCTTGGCAATGGCGCGCCTGGGTCGCCGCCGCAAGGGTGGCTGTGCGTGCAAGGACGCGCGACCCTTGGCGGTGGCTCGGTTTCGGTCATCGGCGCCCCTAGGAACGAGGCCCACATCTTGAACATTGAATTCGCTGCGTTGGACGAAGACGTCTACAAGCGGCGGCAACAGGAGGCGCGCGGGCGCGACGCAGGAGGGCCGGATGCGCTTGTCACCCTCGGCTTTGTCCATCACCAGCAGAGCGCCGCCGGCGGCGCCGACTGGTTTGTCGTGTGCGAGCTTCCTCCTGACGCGCTGCATGCCCTCTCCAGTGCACTGCTATCCGGGGCGCTGCATACGATAACGGTCGGGCTGGCATTGCCCGAGATTTACTCGGATGATTGGGAGCGCCCGCCGGCCCAAATGAGTTGGTTCTTGAGACCGAATCACCATGACAACAAGATTGCCCGGCCGCCGAGGGTGCATGGTCATGTGACGCACCTTGACTTTGACGCTGCATCACCCGCGCGGCACCGTCTGTTCGAGGAGCCTGATGAGTTGAGGAAATTTGAGGTAACGGACCCGGGGGCGCTGTCGGAGTAACTGGGCCGTCACATGGCTGCTGCGTCGATGCTTGCCGGCGGGGTCGTCAGGGGGTGTCGCGTTGAAATTCGGCCAATTTTCCAAACCCGCAAGATTGAAACTACTCTGCGCATTGGCAGTATTCCTGGCTTCGGTGTGGTCGGTGGTGCTGACGTCGGCCCAGGCGGGGCAGGGGAACGCCAGCTTTCAGGTCGCACTGAAGATTGTTGCCCGCTCACCAGCACCCAGGGTCAGCGAGCAGGTCATCTTCGCTACGACATCCGGTGACCCGCCGCATCTGATGCTCAAGGGGCAGGTTATGAGCGAAGGACAGCCCGGCCATCGGGTCTTGGTTATCACGACAGAGTACTAAAACGGCAACCCGCCGGCAGTCGGTCGAATTCACCTTGGGGGATGACATCGATGCGTTGCTGTGGCCGGCGCTATTCGCGTCCCGGACCGCGTTTGGATGCACGTTTGCTGACGTTGATGGCAAGGGCTGGTGCAAGTCGGACCACGTCCGTCATCGATGTGGGCCGTTGCCAGTTAACCGTGGCCAAAGATTGGCGCAGCGCTGGCCACGTGATAGCAGCGTGCTCGATATCCCGCGAGTAGCCATTGATGCCACCAAGCTTCGGCTTGGTCCGGTCCGCGATACCGCACGCGGTGGGTGGCGGACATCTCCCAGGGGGGCAGGGGGGCTGTGACGGCGCCAATGAAGAGTCATCGCATTCTCCCAGGCGGTGATAGGCACAAAGCGCTCTCGAAGCTACATCTATAGCACTAAAGCACTGGAGCTGGTGTATGGCGTGTTGCCTCGGCACGGCACTTGGCTCGACGAGTGCCGCTCGCCTTGACCTTTCTCAACCCTCCGTCACGCAAACTGTTGCATATTGATTTGCGTGGTTGACGGTTTGACGCTCGATTTGGGGCGCCTACTGAAAGAGGCGGCGCCTGAACGTCGCTCGATTTTCGGGATGCTCCGTTGGGAGAAGAAAATGTATCGAGATAAGTTCATGTCGAACTTGCTGTTCGACGGCGGCCATACGATGGTCATTGAAGGCCCTGATGGCGGGGAGCAGACCCTTTATCGCAACACCAATCGGACCATGTATCTGGAGGTCCGCCAGCTTCGAGTCTTCGACAATCAATGCCCGGTGTCTGCGGATGCTTGCGTGGTCGAACTTGGCGGTGGCACGCCTGGGTCACCGGCGAAAGCATCTATGCGCGTGCGAGGCCGCGCATCCCTTGAGGGGGGTTCGGTTTCGGTCCTCGGCGCCCTTGGGACCACGGCCCACACCCTGGACATCGAGTTCATCGCGTTGGATGACGACGTCTACAAGCGGGAACAGCAGGAGGCGCGCAGGTGCGGCACAGACGTGCCGTATGCGCATGCCAACCTCGGCTTTGCCCGTCAGCAGCAGAGCGCTGCTGGGAGCCACGACTGGTTCGTTGTATGTGAGCTGGCTCCCGACACGCTGCGCGCCGTCGCCAGCGCGCTGTCATCCGGAGCGCTGCAGGCGATGACGATAGGGCTGACGTTGCCCGAGATTTACTCGGATGACTGGACGCACCCGCCGGCCCAAACCAGCTGGTTCTTGGGACCGAATTATCGGGGCAACAAGACTGACCGACCGCAGACGGCG
>JBDTCK010000105.1:0-12768 GCA_039923645.1 Rhodoferax sp. | reverse complement strand
TGGCTCCTCGACCTGGGCTCGAACCAGGGACCTACGGATTAACAGTCCGGCGCTCTACCAACTGAGCTATCGAGGAACAAGCCTTGCATTATAGCAATACGTTTGGCGCCAATTTCGCCATGTCTTGACCCGGTGGGCATAGGCAATGCGCGCGGTGCAAGTGACACCGAGTTTCATGTTTCCAGAGCGTGCCGCTGGTGCATCAGAAGTCGGAGCGGCACACGGTCTCGATCGAGTCAAGCTTGGTATGGATTACTAAAATAGTAGCTAACTGCCTATATGCAGCAATGGCTAGAGGCTTATTTCTCCTAAATTCATGTCGCATTCAGCGAATGCGCGACACGAAAATTTACCTGACTACTACCGGGTCAGCCACGCGTGAACGTCAGATCTCAGCTTTGCCACTGCGGCCTCGGGCTGCGGCGCGGTGACGAGCGCGCGCACGACCGCAACCGACCCTACGCCGCTGGCAAGCACCTCGGGCAATTTACTGCCATCGATGCCGCCAATCGCCACGAGCGGATAGTCACGCATCAGCCGCGCGTATGCCCCCAAGCGACCCGCTCCCTGGGGGGCGGTGGCCATGGCCTTGAGCGTGGTGGAATACACCGCGCCCATGGCGATGTAGCTGGGGCTGAAGCTGTCGGCACGCAGCATCTCAGCATAGCCGTGGCTGCTCAGGCCGAGCCGCAGGCCGGCCGCGCGGATAGCCGCGATATCAGCGGTGGCCAGGTCTTCCTGCCCCAGATGCACGCCGTACGCGCCCGCCGTAATGGCGGCTTGCCAGTGATCGTTGATGAAGAGCAGCGCGTCGGTTCCCCGGACAGCATCGACAGCTGCATGCACCTCACGCTCGACAGCCGCGTAATCGCTGGATTTGAAGCGCAGTTGCACTGTGGGAACGCCCGCACGGGCCATGCGCGCGACCCAGGCGGCGTCGGGCAGCACGGCGTAGAGCCCCAGTTGTTTGGGACAACGGGCAAAGGCGTCCTGCCGGGGCCAAGGGCGCAGGCCGAAATCCTGGGGTTCGGCAGGCCAGCCGGCAGGATCGTACTGACCTGTGCGCAGCGTCATCGCCTGCCACGCCTGGGCCAGGCATTCGGCGTCGGTCTCGATGAAGCCCAAGTCCAGGCACGCCTGCTTTGCAGCGCGATAGACGGACGCGTCACTGTTAAAAACAGGCTTGGTGTGGGATGGCGGCTCCAACCCGAGCGCGGCCTCGTGTGCCGACACAATCGCCTGCGCCATATCGTGCTGTGAAGTCATGCGTGGGCCTCGTGCCAGAAAGGAGTGCCCAGCACGGGCGTGCTGGGCTGCGCTGAATCTTGCGCCAGCATGGCACCCGACCGATGTGCATCGCGGCCGGCCTGCACCGCAGCGGCGAACGCGCCGGCCATGGCGACCGGGTTTTGCGCCAGCGCGACCGCCGTGTTCAACAAGACGCCATCAAAACCCCACTCCATCACCTGACACGCGTGCGAGGGCAGTCCGAGCCCGGCGTCCACGATCATGGGCACGGATAGGCGCTCGCGCAGCATGCGAAGGGCATAGGGGTTCACCGGGCCTTTACCCGAGCCAATCGGGGCTGCCCAGGGCATCACCGCCTGGCAGCCCACGTCCACCAGGCGCTGGCACAGCACCAGATCCTCGGTGCAATAAGGCAGTACCTGGAAGCCGTCCTTGATCAGCCGGCTCGCGACTTCCACCAGGTTGAGCGTGTCGGGTTGCAGCGTGTAGTCGTCGCCAATCAGTTCGAGCTTGATCCACGGCGTTGCAAAAACCTCGCGCGCCATGTGCGCCGTGGTGATGGCTTCCTGTGCACTGTGGCAACCGGCCGTGTTGGGCAGCACTGGTACCTCCAGCTTGCGCAGCAGTTCCCAGAAGCCGTTGCCGGCGCCGTGGTCCACGACCTGTTGGCGCCGCAGCGAGGCGGTCAGCATCGCAGGCCGCGCGCGTCGCACGGCTGCCTCGAGCGTCGCGGGAGAGGGGTAGCGCGCCGCGCCCAGTAGCAGCCGGCTGTGGAACGTCTGGCCGTACAAGACCAGCGGGTCGGGGGGCGTGCAAGCGGTGTTCATGGTGTGAGTCCTTTCAACCACCGGTGACAGGAGAAATAACTTCGATCTCGTCATTCGCTTGTAGCGGCGTTTGCGCGTAGTGCGAGTTGGGAACGAACTGCATGTTGACGGCCGCCGCGAACGGAGGTCGAGCCTGCAGCAGGGTCAGTGCGTCGGCCAGCGTGGCGCCGGACTGAATTTCGTGGATTGTTTTGTTGAGTGTGATTTTCATGACGTTGCCTCGAAGGCAGGTTCGATGTCCAGATCAAAGGTTTTGGCCAATCCCGATTTACCGTCGCTGACCCACTCCATCACGACATCGAGCAGCGCTGGCGCAATCATGAAGCCGTGGCGAAACAGTCCGTTGATCTGCAGCACGCGCGGGCCCAGTGCGCGAATGGCCGGCAGGTTGTCGGGCAGGGCAGGGCGGCATTGGGTGGCAATTTCCACGATGCGCGCTTCGGCAAAACCGGAGTGCACCGTGTAGGCCGCGCTGAGTAGCTCAAGCGTCGAGCGCACGCTGGCGGGGGATAGATCGTCCGACTCGATTTCGGTCGCCCCGATCACAAACAGATGGTTCTGCTTGGGCACGATGTAAAGCGGGTAACGCGGATGCATCAGGCGGGTCGGGCGAGTCAAGGCCACCTCGGGCGCATGGACCCGGATGATTTCGCCGCGTACCCCGCGCACGGCGGGCCACTGACCGCGTGCACCCAGGCCGCGGCAGTCGAATACCCAGTCGGGCTGGCCGGACTGCCCCGGAGCAAAGTCGCCGGGATCGCGCGGGCTGTGCCAGTGCAACCGCGCGTGCAGCTTTTCCAGTTGATGCAGCAGTGCAGACAGCAGTTGGCGGTTGTCGAGCTGTCCCTCACCGGGCAGAAATAGTCCTTGGGTGAAGCGCGAACCCAGCGCGGGCTCGAGCCGCGCCACGCCCGCCGCATCCAAAGTCTGCATCGCGGGTAGTTCCGGAATGCTGCTGCGCATGGCGTTGAGTTGGTGGGTGAAGCGTGCCGCCTCTGCGGCATCCTGACGGTGCCACAGCACCAGCGAGCCCTCCTGCTGGAAAAACACCGGTTGATCGAGCTGGGCGATCAGCGCCGGCCAGCGCGCCAGCGCGTGCAGTCCCATTTGCACCACACTGGCCTCCGCGACGGCCGATTCGGCGAGCGGCGCCAGCATGGCCGCCGCGACGCGGGCGCTAGCGCCTTCGGCCAGCGGTCCGCCGGCATCAAACAATTCGACGTGGTGACCCGCGCACGCCAGTTGCACGGCCAGCAGCCGACCCATCAGGCCGGCACCTAAAACCGCCGAGACAGGAGTCGTTGAGGGAGAGCGAGAATTCATGAGTCCATCTGTGCAAAAACAGGTGGACAAAACGAGGCGGCCTCATTGGTGAAACTTCCCACGCCAGCATGATCTGGATCGGGTCTTAGGGTCTGATCTCAGTCTGGCCAATGCGGCAGACACCCCTGTTTCGTCCGTAACCCCGATTACAGCACATGATCAAACGCCGGGGCACCGGGACGAATTGCCGCATAATTTTCGCGATGACAACTAATGACTTTTCAGCGCCGCCCGGCGGCCACTATGCACGGGTTCTGTCGATCGCGGGATCGGACAGCGGCGGCGGCGCCGGTATCCAGGCGGACCTCAAAACATTCAGTGCGCTGGGCTGCTACGGCATGACCGCCATCACGGCGATCACGGCGCAAAACACCGTGGGTGTTAACGCCATCTTCGGCATTCCACCCGACATGGTGAAGGCCCAGATTCAGGCGGTGCTGGACGACATCGGTGTGGATGCCGTGAAGATCGGCATGCTGCACTCGCCCGAGATCGTGAACGTGGTGGCCTGGGCGATCGACCACTACCAGCTTGAGCGGGTCGTGCTGGACCCGGTGATGGTCGCGACCAGCGGCGACCGGCTGATCGCGCCAGAGACCGTGCAGGTCCTGGTGCAGGAACTGTTTCCACGCGCAACGGTGGTGACGCCCAACCTGGACGAGGCCGCGTTGCTGCTGGAGCGCGATATTGCTGCGGCCGACGCGCTCGATCAGGCCGCCAGCGATCTGCTGGCGCTGGGCGCGCGCGCCGTGCTGCTCAAGGGCGGCCATCTGCCGGGCGATCAGGTGATCGATGTGCTGGCGCTACCCGGCGGCGTGCGGCAACGCCTGCAATCGGCGCGTATTGCGAGCCGCAATGTGCATGGCACGGGCTGCACACTGTCTTCGGCCATTGCCGCGTACCTGGCACTGGGCGAGCCCTTGCAGTCAGCGGTGGAGCAGGCGCGGGCCTATATCCTGGCAGCGATCGCTGCGGGCGCTGGCGTGCAAACGGGGCACGGGCATGGCCCCTTGAACCACGGTCACGCGCCCGTGCCGCTGCGGATTCGGCAGGCGCCGTAACTGGCCCTCAGGCCTGTTTGGGGCGCGTCAACCAGGCCAGCACAAAGGTCAGCACCAGGGTTGGCAGCGCGGAGCCCCATTGGGGCGCCCACGCTGCGGTCGCCTGGTAAGTGGCAATGCCGGCCAGCCATAGCACGGCGGCGCTGACGTTGACCCGGCGGGACGGGGTTGCGAGGTCGGGGCACCGACCAAAGCCCAGCCGGCCCAGGATCACGCCGTACAGCGGCACGAACACCGAGCTGAGCGTGAGCAGGAACGGCTCCAGGCTGTGCATCGGCAGCACCAGCGCCAGCGCAGTGCACAGCAGCGCGAGAAACACACTCCAGCGGCGAATACTCCACGACGGCTTGAGGCTGTGCGCCGAAACCGAGCCCGAGTAGACATCACCATAGGCGTTGTCGATTTCGTCGATCATGATCAGGCTCAGCGCAATCAAGCCACCCTGGGCCAGCAACAGCGTACCGACCATGTCGTCGCCGGGGTGGGCGACGCTGGCGACCAGAACACCCAGCGCATAACACCAGATGTTCGCAATGGTGTAGCCCAGCCAGGTCCCGCCCAGCGCGCTCTTGCCGCTGCGGCCATGCCGTGCATAGTCGGCCACCAGGGGCAACCACGACACTGGCATCGCAATCACCAGATCCAGTGCCGACAGCATCCCCATGCTGCCGTCGCCGGGTCGGGTCCAGAATGGTGCGAAACCGCTGGCGTGCAACTTGCCGGCGAATTGCCAGGTTAGCCACATCAGCGATGCAATCACCAGCGGCAACCCGTAGCTCGCGACAAAACGGCGCACGAGCGTGAGCATGGAGCCGGCCATCAAGACGGTCAACAAGCCGCCCCAGATAAGCGTGGTGGCCAGCAGGCCGGCGCGACCCTGAAGGGCAAGCCCCAGCGTATGTTCACCGATGGCCAGGGTACCGTCACGCATGATGACGAGCTCGAACGTGGTCCAGCCGATCAACTGCAGGATGTTGAGCAACACCGGCAGACGCGCAAAGAAACTACCGTAAGTCGCGTGCATCAAGCCGGCACTGGACAGGCCGCTATCGCAGCCGATTTTGGCCGTCCATGCGAGTAATCCGGAGCCCACCAGGGAGCCCAGCACAACCGCCAGCATGGCATTGCGCGTGCCCACGGCAGGCACCAGGTAGGCCCCTACCTGGATGACGAGCAGGCCCACGCCCAAGCTGAACCAGAGTGAGGCGTGCTCCGACCCGTTAAAAACCCGGTCGGCGACCGGGACGGGGGTCAAAGCAAGGTTGGAGCCCCGTGGAAGCGATGTGTCTGTCATTTGCTCGATCCGTGCACAAAAGTCGGCCGGAAGCCTGACGTTCATGCAGGTCGCATCACGTGAACACCGCGTGATGCGATCGGGCGATCTGGCTTCCCTGCGCGAGGATGACCTCAATCAGGTTCAAAGGGACTTTCTCAGTCGCATGTCCTTTGCAAGGACAGCGCGACACCCCTAGCGAATGCACTCTGGAACTGAGTGCGGCTTGCATTGTACGGGACGACCCAGGGCTCACAGCCGGCGAATCGGCCGTTTGCGCCAGACTAGCCGGTAGTAGCTGGTCTGCATCGCAAGCATCGCCACAAAGGCGACGGGATAAGACATCCAGATGCCGTCCAGCCCGATGCGGTGGCTCAGAAACCAGGCGACCGGCACTTCGATCGCGAGAATGGCGAAGATGGAAATGCTCGTTGGCATCAGTACGCTGCCGCTGGCGCGCATCAGGCCGGAGAGCACGGCCGACATGCCGAAAATAATCGAACTCCACAACATGATGTGCAACAGCGTCTGCGCGACGTCGACCACGGGCGCACTGGTGATGAAAAGGCCAACGATGGTGCGCGAAAACAGATACGCCAGCACGACCAGGCCGCCCGTGATGAAGAGGTTCATCAGGATGCCGGTGCGGGCGATGGCGCCCAGGCTGTTGACGCGCCCGGCACCAATGGCCTGGGCGCCCAGAATGGACGCCGTGATGGCGATGGAGATGGCCGGAAACTGCACATAGGCCACCACCTGATTGACTGCGCCATAGGCCGCGGTGGCATTCGAGCCAAACCGGTTGACCAGGAACAGCACCGCCACTTCGGCCAGCGAGATGGTGATCATCTGCACTGCTGTTGGCAGGCCGATGCGCAACACCTTGGCCAGGATCGCCCGGTCTATGTTCATGTGGTGCAAAAAAACTGAATCGGGCGCCAGCGGGTGCTTGCGCCGCAGCATGTACCAGCCGAGCCAGACCAGCGCCACGCCATAAGAGGCCACGCTGGCCCAGGCGCCGCTGGCAACGCCCATCTTCGGCAAACCGCCCCAGCCGCGGATCAGCGCCGGCGTGAGCGCCAGTCCGATGGCCGTGGAGATGAGCAGCGTGAGCAGCGGCGTCACGGTGTCGCCGACGCCGCGCATCATCGAGGTGGCGAGCAGGAAGACGAAGATACCTGGCGCGGCAATCAGCATGATGCGTGCGTAACTCGTGGCGCCGGGCAGGATGTCGGCCGGGGTGCCCAGCAAGGTCAACATCGGACCCGTGAGCCAGCCGCCGAAGACCGAGACCAACAGGCCCACGCCGATGCCAACGCTCAACGTGGTGCCCGCAATCGCCTTGACGCGTTCATATTCCCTCGCGCCCCAGGCCTGACCGATCAGTACCGAGGCTCCGGCGCCCAAGCCAATCATGAACGAGATGAAGAAAAACAGCACCGGGAAAAAGGCCGACACCGAGGCCATGGCCCACACACCCAGCATCTGGCCCAGATAGATGTTATTGATGGTGCCCGACAGGGCCTGCAGGATGTTGGCCAGCATCATGGGACCGAGGAAGGCCAGAAACGCCTTCCATAGCCGCGGGCGCGACGCGGGACTCTCTGCCACAGCGCTCATGCGGAAACCTTCGTGTGCCGCGTCGTGGCCTGCGCCCCGAGGGCGCACTGGAGCCTCATGCGGCACCCCCTTCAGCGGGGAGTTGTGCGCCTTCGAAGGCGGCTTGCGCCAACTTTTGCGCGTGCTGGCGCACGTCGACGGGCCAGGCATGCATGCGTTCGGTAAAACGAGTGGCATCGCCCGCGAACAAGGCTCGGGTCGCTTCTTCAAAACCGGGTTGATGTCCCGCCATGGCCGATATGAAGCGGTACGCCGATTCCTGAGCCTGCCGCACCCGATCCTTGCCGGCATGGGTACGCCGCGCGTCATCCACGATTTTGCGCAACGCTACCGAGGCACCGCCCGGCTGCAGTGCCAGCCAGTCCCAGTGCCGGGGCAGCAGCGTGACTTCGCGCGCCACCACGCCCAGACGGGGCCGGCCCGGGCCACGATGTCCGCGTACGCTGGCATCGCATGGGGGAGATGTCACGCCGTGGTGCCCCGGCACTGGTTCAAGTCGCTGCGCCACGTCATTGGGGGTGCCACGCAGATCGAGTTCGACGAGCGCACCGGTGGCATCGTCAAACACCAGCAGGGGCGCCAGCGCGCCCCGGTCGGCTGCACCTTTTACGGTTGCCGCGACGGCTTTGAGTTCGCCGGATGCAATGCACCGGTCGCCTGCAAAGGCTGTGCAGCGCACAGAGATCGATTGATTCATTTTTTTTGGCTGTTGTGAAAGTTCGTGCGAATAATACCCGGGTTAAATGAGTTTTTAATATCACCCGGGTAAAATTAGTTAAAATATTGCAAGCAAAAGAAAAGCCCGCACGCGGCGGGCCTGATCGATGCGCGGAGCAGCCAGCGCTCAGTCGAACACCGGCGTTTCCACGCCCAGCACTTTGTGCAGTTTGGGGCTGGTCGTGGTGTATTGGAGGTGGATCTTCTTGTCCGGGAAGATGAACGGCGCTGCGCCGAATGCGGCCAGCGCACACTCGTGAAACCCGCTCAGGATGAGCTTCTTCTTGCCCGGATAGATGTTGATGTCGCCCACCGCAAAAATGCCGGGAACGCTGGTCGAAAACGTCTCGGTGTTCACCTTGAGCTGCTTGCGTTCGATGTCCAGACCCCACTCGGCAATCGGCCCCAGTTTGGGCGAGAGGCCGAAGAACACCATCAGCACGTCCAGCGGTACTACGCGGGTGACGCCGTCGGCACCGGTGACCTTGGCGCCGGTGAGCTTGCCCTCTTTTTCCTCGTAGCCAGTGACCTGGCCAACGATGAACTGCATCTCGTACGCGTCGCACAGCTCCTTCATCTTGGCGACGCTGGCGGGCGCCGCCTTGAAACCATCGCGGCGGTGGATCAGGATCACGCTCTCGGCCTTGTGCGGGCCGTCCTTGGCGAAGTTCAGCGCCCAGTCCAGGGCCGAGTCGCCACCGCCAACGATCACGAGGTTCTTGCCCGCGAAATCGGCCGGGTTCTTGACCCGGTAGTGCAGTTGCGAGCCGTGGAACCGGTCCAGCCCATCGACCCTGAGCAGGCGCGGCTGAAACGCGCCGACGCCAGCCGCAATGAAGATGGTCTTGGTCAGGAAGCGCGTGCCCTTTGACGTCTCCACGTAGAAACGGCCGTCCTCCTGCTTTTCCACCACCGACACTTCCTGCCCGAAATGGAAGGTCGCGCCGAATGGCTCGATCTGCTTGAGCAGCGAGTCGGTCAGCTCCTGGCCGGTGCACACGGGCACGGCGGGAATGTCGTAGATCGGCTTGTCGGGATACAGCTCGACGCATTGACCGCCGGGATGCGGCAGCGAGTCGATCACGTGGGCCTTGATCTCGAGCAGGCCGAGTTCGAACACCTGGAACAGGCCGACCGGGCCTGCGCCAACGATGACGGCATCGGTTTCAATCGGGCCATCGTGGGCCAGCGCGGTATTGATCACTTCTTGGTTCAGTTGAGGTTCCATAATTCTTTCGCCGGGTGTGCGGCGAGCCAGGCGCTTCAGCGCACCAGCTCGGCCATTTTGTCCGATTTGTCCTTCCAGTCTTCTGCATCGTCGAGCGCAGGTTTGCGTTTGGTGATGCTCGTCCAGCCGGGCGCGTGGCTGAGTTCAATGTTGAGTTTGATGAACGACATCTGATCGGCGGGCAGGTCTTCCTCGGCGAAGATCGCATCGACCGGGCATTCGGGGATGCAGACCGCGCAGTCGATGCACTCGTCGGGGTCGATCACCAGCATGTTGGGGCCTTCGCGGAAACAGTCCACGGGGCAGACATCCACACAGTCGGTGTACTTGCAGCGGATACAGGAGTCGGTGACGACGTGGGTCATGTTGTTTGGGTCGGATCGGATAAAGGAGGGGTTAACCCCTGATTTTATTGGGTTTTGTGTGTTCCGTCTCCCAAGATTGGCTTCCGGCCAGATGGGGCCGGGGTCAAACGCCGCGCCAGCCGGGGTCTACCGCACGAGCAGCGCGCCCGAAGTCTTGTGGGTCGCCGTGTCCACCAGCACCATCGAGCCCAGAGTACGGGACTGCGTGTAGGGTCGTGTCGCAATCGCCTGCTGCAGCACGAGCTCCACATGGCCGATGGCGTTCGGGGCGAGCTCGCCGGCGTCCTCCTCGGCCAGCGTATTGACGTTGAGCCGGTGCACGATGCGCTTGACCCGGGCCTTGACCCAGCGGTGCCCGTGCAGCGCCCAATAAACGCGGCCTGCCACCAGCGGCACGTCGTCCATCCAGGCCACAGTGGCATTCAGGCTGGTGCTGCTCGCAACGCCACTTGCAAAGCTGTCGTCGTCCGGCTCGTCAGCCAGCAGCCAGTCGCCGCGCGAGACGTCGATTTCGCGGTCCAGCACGATGCCGGCGCTTTGGCCGGCCAGGATGGCCTTGGGCTGGCGTGCGTGATCGAGCACCTGCGCCACCTTGGCGGACTGGCCGCCCGGCATCACCGTGACGCTTTGCCCTGCCTGCACGCCGCCCGCGGCCACGCGGCCCCAGAACACACGCCGGCCCTGGTTTGTGTCGGGCGAGGCCGAAAACTTTTCCACCCACTGCACCGGAAAGGCGAAAGGCAGGGTCGGATCGGCACTGGTACCGGGCAATTGCTCGAGGATTTCCAGCAGACTGGCGCCGACATAGCCGCACCAGCCTGGTTGCCCGGCGCTGGCACCGCGCTCCACCACGTTCCAGCCCTTCAGCGCGGACACAGGAACGACGGCTTGCACCGCAATGCCGGCAGATTCGGCAAAGGTGCGCAGCGCCGCGTTGATATGGGCGAAGGCCGTAGCGGGGTCGTTGACGGCGTCGAGCTTGTTTACGGCAAACACGATCGAGGGCACGCGCAGCAGGTTGACCAGCAGCGAATGGCGCCGGGTTTGCCCCAGCAGGTCCAGCGCGGGGTCGCGCCAGTCCAGCTTGGTGGCATCGACCAGCACCACGGCGGCATCGGCGCTCGAGGCCGCCGTCACCATGTTGCGCGTGTATTGTTCGTGACCGGGTGCGTCGCCGATGATGAATTTGCGTCGCTCCGTGGCGAAGTAGCGGTAGGCCACGTCGATCGTGATGCCCTGTTCGCGTTCCGCGGACAGGCCGTCGGTGAGCAGTGCCAAATCGGTCTCGCCACTGCGTTGCACGCCGGCCAGGTGGTCCTGCAGCACGGCGCGGCTGTCCACCAGCAGGCGCCCGATCAAGGTACTTTTGCCGTCATCGACCGATCCGCAGGTGATGAATTTCAGCGCAGAATCATGATCTTTTCGGCCTTTAGCCAGTGTGTAGTCTTCGCGAGATGCTATCAAAGTAGTAGTACTCATCAGAAATACCCGTCCTTCTTGCGTTTTTCCATGGAGGCGTCGGACGTCTTGTCGTCCATGCGCGTGGCGCCGCGCTCGCTCACATCGGCGGCCAGCGTCTCGATCACGACCTCGGCGGCCGAGCCGGCCAGACTCGCCACCGGGCAGGTGCAGGTGATGTCGCCCACGGTGCGAAAGCGCACGTCCCGCACCTCGGCGACTTCGCCCTCGCGCAGCGGCGTTAGCGGCGTCACCGGAACCAGCAGGCCCTTGCGCTCGACCACTTCGCGCTGGTGCGTGTAGTAGAGCTGCGGCAGGGCGATTTGCTCGCGCTCGATGTACTGCCAGATGTCGAGTTCGGTCCAGTTGGAGATCGGGAACACGCGAAAGTGCTCGCCCGGATGGATCCGGGTGTTAAACAGCGTCCACAGCTCGGGCCGCTGCGCCTTCGGCTGCCATTGGCCGAAGCTGTCGCGGTGCGAGAAAATGCGCTCCTTGGCCCTGGCTTTTTCCTCGTCGCGCCGGGCGCCGCCAATCAAGGCGTCGAAGCGGAATTCGTCGATGGCCTCCAGCAGCGTGACCGACTGGTGCACGTTGCGGCTCTCGCCCGCATGGGCCAGCCGCACGGTGCCCCGCGCCATCGAGTCTTCCACCTTGCGCACGATCAGCTTGGCGCCAAGTTCTTTGGCGCGCAGGTCGCGGAAGTCGGTCACTTCGGGGTAGTTGTGGCCAGTGTCGATCATCAAGAGCGGATATGGAATGCGGCCCACGCCGAAGGCCTTCTCGGCACACTTGAGCAGCACCAGCGAATCCTTGCCGCCCGAGAAAAGCAGGGCCGGACGCTCGAACGCCGCGGCGACTTCGCGCAGGATGAAGATGGTTTCTTCTTCCAGCGAATCCAGGTGCTGGTTACCGAGGGTGGGACGCAACTCGGACTCGAGGGAGAAATCGGTACGGGCGTTCATGTTGTGGCCTCTTCGGGAATGGATGGTTGTTGTTTCACATGCAGTCCGCATTCCTTCGCGGACTGATCCTCCCACCACCAGCGGCCGGCGCGGAAGTCCTCGCCCAGGCTGATGGCGCGCGTGCACGGCGCGCAGCCGATGCTCGGATAGAACTGGTCGTGCAGCGGGTTGTAGGCTACCTGGTGCAGGCTGATGTAGTGCCACACGTCGCCCCAGCTCCAGTTGGCGAGCGGGTTGAACTTGACGCGGCCCGTGCCACCCGCGGTGACATCGCTGGTGTCGATCATCGGCACCTCGGCGCGTGCGCCGGACTGTTCGCGGCGCATGCCGGTGAGCCAGGCCTTTTTGCCGGCCAGTGCACGTGCCAGCGGCTCGACCTTTCGAATATGGCAGCAGGCCTTGCGCAGATCGACGCTCTTGTACATCGCGTCCTTGCCTTCTTTGGCCACGAACTGGATCGCCGCTTCTGCCACGGGGTGGAATACCTCGACCGGAGCGCGCGATGTGGCCTGCAATTGCGCCAGCAGCTGCAGGGTTTCGGCGTGCAGCATGCCGGTGTCGAGCACAAAGATGCCGATGTCCAGCTCCAGGGTATTGATCAGGTGGCTGATCACCATGTCTTCGGCGCCCAGGCTGGACGCCTGCGTGACCAGTGGCGTGGCGGCGCCCGGTGTGCGGGCAAA